>PKTR01000003.1:0-300000 GCA_002869065.1 Hyphomicrobiales bacterium | reverse complement strand
AGGGCGCAGCGAGCGGCGCGGCGCCATGCCGATAACCTCTTCCAGCGTCATGGCGTTGCGCTCGTCGACCTGACCGCGAGCGAGGCGGATGATTTCCAGGTCGCCACGGCTGATGACGGCGTCCTTGGCGAGCGAACGCTGCGGTACCACGACGTCGACCATTTCGAGCGCGGTTCCGCTGACACTGAAGCGGCGCTCGTGGCTACCCCGGTCGATGATGACGACGCCGTTGAAGCGGCCGCTGGTGCGCGACCAATCCAGCGAGGATAGCCGCACGGGATCGACCGCGCCGGCATCCGCGTCGACCAGTTCGGGCAGGCGCGTATAGGTGACCGAAACCGTGTTCGGCGCCTTGATCGCCAGCCGGTCGCCGATTGCCCTGGAGATCAGCGCGGTGATCTGATCGGGGGTGACGGCGATGCTCGCCCGCGTGACGACGACTTCGCGAACGCCGCCGGTGGTACCGTTGGCGAGACCCGCTGCATGAGCGGCGTCGAGCACCGACCAGGCGTCGACGGTGCCGACTTCGCCGAGATCGGGCGGGCGGAACAGCGGCGTGTCGGCGAGCCGGCCCGGATTGGTGAAGAAGTCGCCGATGGTGACGACATCGCCGCGCACGGTGACGGCCGGACGCAGCGTCGGGCGACCGAGCTCTTCGGCCGATGCGCTGTGCTTGACGGCGACCACGAAGGCGGCGGCGCAGGCGACGACCAGCGTCAGACGTAGGATCGCGGCGGTGAGCGGGCGGAGGGCGAGGTGTGTCATTTCCGTTACCGCAAGTTGGCCGTGGCCGACAGCATCTCGTCGGCGCCCTTGATGACGCGGGCGTTCATCTCGTAGGCGCGCTGTGCGGCGATCAGGTCGGCGATTTCGGTCACCGCGTTGACGTTGGCGAGTTCGAGATGGGACTGCAGCAGCGTGCCGTAGCCTTCCTCGCCGGCGGTCGCCACCTGGGCCGGGCCGCTCGACGAGGTCTCGAGGAAGAGGTTGTCGCCGATGGCGTCAAGGCCGCCCTTGTTGACGAAACGGGCAAGCTGGAGCTGGCCAAGCGTGGTCGGTTCGGATGCCGTGCCGATGATCGCCTGAACGGTGCCGTACTGGTTGATGGTCAGGTTCGAGGCATTGTCGGGAATGGTGATTCCGGGCTCGATGGTGTAGCCGTCCGACGTGACCAGGGTGCCATTGGCGTCGCGCTCGAACGAGCCGTCGCGGCTGTAGGCGGTTCGGCCGTCGGGCAGCTGGACGACGAAGAAGCCTTCGCCGCGGATCGCGACGTCGAGTTCGTTCTCGGTCGAGTTGACGTTGCCCTGCGACATCACGCGGGGTGTTGCGACGGTGCGCACGCCGGAGCCGATCTGGACGCCGCTCGGCACCATGGTGCCGGCCTGCGAGGTGACCGAACCCATGCGCCGCTGGCTCGAATAGAGCAGGTCGTGGAATTCGGCGCGCTGCCGCTTGAAACCGGTGGTGCGCATGTTGGCGATGTTGTTCGAGATGACCTCGACGTTCAGTTCCTGCGCCATCATGCCGGTCGCGGCGGAATACAGTGCTTTCATGGTCTAGGCTCCTTGGTCCGGCGGCTACCGTCAGGCTTCCAGCCGGCCGAGATCGGAAATCGCCTGCTGACGCAGGTCGTCGGTTTCCTTTTGCATTTTGGCAATCGACTCGTAGGCGCGGGTGATGTCGATCAGTCGGGTGATCTCGACAACGCCGCTGACGTTCGATTTCTCCAGCGATCCCTGAACCACGCGCGCGGCGGTGGCGGCTTGCGGGTTGTCGCCTTTGAACAAATTGTCGCCGGCTGCTTCGAGCACATCGTTGTCGGCGAATTCGACGATGCGGATGCGGCCGCGCACGCCATTATTGGTCGAGACGGTGCCGTCGGCGGCGATCGCGATGTCGCTGTCGCTGGAGGTGAAGGTGATCGGGCCGCCTTCGCCAAGCACCCGCTTGCCGGCCTGGTCGACCAGTTCGCCGTTGGCGTTGATGCCGAGCGAGCCGTTGCGGGTGTAGCGTTCGCCCTGCGGCGTCTCGATGGCGAACCAGCCGTCGCCGTTGAGCGCGACGTCGAGCGGGTTGCCGGTCTGCACTGTCGCGCCGGCGGCGAAGTCGTAGGACGAGCCGAAATCGTGGACGAAGGACAGCCGGGTGTTGCTGGGCTGGAAGCTGTTCGCCCGCGCAACCGGCATCATGTATTCCTCGAAGCCGAGCTTCTGGCCCTTGAAGCCATTGGTGTTGATGTTGGCGACATTGTTCGCCAACACGTCCATCTGGCGGCGCAAGACCAACTGGCGCGACAAGCCGATAAGCTGCGCGTTTTCCATCGCAGGTTAACTCCCCAAGCTCCCCAATCGGACGGCACAATCTCCCCAGATCGGCCGTCGGGTTTTGGATTGCATGAGGCGTGCCAAAAATAAAAACTAATGAAAACAGATAGATGGTATTTCTGCGTGGCCGCCTTGGGCAGCTTGTGCCGGCAAAAACGGCCCCGCAGGAAATTCTTGCCGGGTGTTAACTATTAAGGCTTTGGAAACCATTCGTTAACCAATCGTTCATTAGATACATACGGGGATTCTGGGGAGCTGTAAGCCGCATGGCGGCGGAGAATCGTCCATGGCAGACGAAGCTGAAGAAACAACCGAAGGCCAGGAAGGCGAAGAGCAACAGGGTTCTTCCAAGAAGAAGCTGATCCTGTTCGGGCTCATCGGCCTCTTGCTGCTTGGCGGCGGCGGAGGTGCTGCTGCCTATTTCCTTGGCTTGTTCGGTGGTGGAGACGAAGTTGCGACGGCCGACGGCGCACCGCCCCCGCCGCCGCCGGCGTTCTTCTACGATCTGCCCGAGATCACGGTGAACCTGAAGACCATCGACGACAAGGAAGTGTTCCTGAAGCTGAAGGTGGCTCTGGAACTGTCCGACGAAGACATGGTCAAGCAGGTCGAGCCTTACATGCCGCGCATCCTCGATGCGTTCCAGTTCTATCTGCACGAGGTGCGCAGCACCGACCTGGAAGGGTCTGCCGGCCTGTTCCGGCTCAAGGAAGAACTGCACCGGCGCATCAATGTGGCGATCTACCCGGCCAAGGTCGGCGACGTGCTGTTCAAGGAAGTCCTGGTTCAATAGGGCGTGGAAACGGAAATGGCTGAACCCGATCCGATGGAAGAGATGGCTGCAGGCGGCGGCGAGGAGTTCGAAGAGGACGATCTCGCGGCTGCGTGGGGTGCTGCTCTTGAAGAACAGGGTGCCGGTAGCGCCGACGACATGGCTGCCCATTGGGCGGCGATGATCGACGACAATGACGCCGATTCCGAGAATTCCAAGCGCGGGGCCGACCGCGTCCTCAACCAGGAAGAGATCGACAATCTCCTCGGCTTCAATATCGAGAGCCAGATCGCCGGCGAGCAGAGCGGTATCCGCTCGCTGATCAACTCGGCGATGGTTTCCTACGAGCGTCTGCCGATGCTCGAAATCGTCTTCGACCGGCTGGTCCGCCTGTCGACGACGAGCCTGCGCAATTTCACCTCCGACAACGTCGAGGTGTCGCTCGACTCGATCCGTTCGGTGCGTTTCGGCGAATATCTCAATTCGATCCCGCTGCCGGCCATCCTTGCTGTTTTCAAGGCCGAGGAATGGGACAATTTCGGCCTGATCGCGGTCGAATCCGGGCTGATCTACTCGATGATCGACGTGCTGCTCGGCGGTGGCCGCGGCGTGCCGGCGATCCGCGTCGAAGGCCGCCCCTACACGACGATCGAAACCAATCTGGTAAGGCGGATGATCGAGATCATCCTCGAAGACGCCGAACACGCCTTCAAGCCGTTGTCGGAAGTGCATCTGACGCTCGACCGGCTGGAAACCAATCCGCGCTTCGCCGCGATCGCCCGTCCGGCCAACGCGGCCATCCTGGTCGAGCTGCGCATCGACATGGAAGATCGCGGCGGCCGCATCGAGATCCTGCTTCCCTACGCGACCATCGAGCCGATCCGTGACCTGCTGCTGCAGATGTTCATGGGCGAGCGTTTCGGGCGCGACCCGATCTGGGAAAGCCATCTGGCAACCGAAATCTATTCCGCCGACATCGCTGTCGACGCGGTTCTCTACGAGGCCAATCTGCCGGTCTCGCAGGTCGTTGACCTGAAAGTTGGGCAGACACTCGTGTTCGACGTGGGTCCCGAAGACCCGGTCACCATCAAATGCGGCAACGTCACCCTCAGTGAGGGGTGGATGGGGCGGATGGATGACTGGGTTTCGGTGCGCGTCGCGCGCGGATTGCGGAAACCGCGGACGACGTTGGCGGTCTTCGAGGGGGCCATGCAGCAGGAGGCTGAGAAATGAGCACGCTGTCTCTAGGTTTTATTGTCGAAGGGTTGGTTACGGTTCTGCTGGTGCTGACGATCGGCTACTGCATCATTCTCAATCGCCGGCTGAAGGGTCTGCATGCCGATGAGGAAGTCCTCAAGGCGACGATTTCGGAACTGCTGACGGCGACCGAGATCGCCGAGCGGGCGATCGTCGGGCTGAAGGCGACGGCGTCGGAATGCGACCGTACGCTCGGTCAGCGTTTTGCTGAAGCCGAGAAGATGTCGGCCGAAATCGATGCGCGCCTGTCCGATGGCGAGGCGGTCTTGAAGCGGATTTCCGAAATCGCCCAGGCGGCGCGGCCGGCGACCCGCGAACAGGTCGCGCGGCGCGAGCATGTCGCGGCGAATACGGATCGCGGCGAGACGACGCTCGGTCTGCGCGAAGAGGTTGAAGTGGCCACGGCGCGGCTGCGCGAACTGCGGGCACAGAAAGAAGGTCGGGCAGCGTGATGCGGTTGCGGCTCCTTCCCATCGTTATCATGGCCGGCGGCGTGCTGGCCGTCCTCAAGACGATCGGCCTGGTGTTCGACGGCGGGTATATCCTGTTGCCGGACGCGGCGATCGCGCAGGAACAGCCGGCCGACACTGCGGCTGACGGTAAGGAAGCCGCCGCTGCTGATGGCAAGCCGGCCGAGGCCGGTGCGGAAGGTGCCGACAAGACGGCGGCTGCCGCGACCGAATCCGACGAGCCGAAGCGGAGCGGGTCGGTGATCGACCTCAACGCCGGTTCGAAATCGGAGAAGGCCGTGCTCGAGCGGCTCGGCGATCGCCGCAAGATGCTCGAAAAACGCCAGGACGAACTCGATCTGCGTGAGCAGTTGCTGAAGGCGGCGGAGGCGCGGCTGGAAAAGCGCATCGCCGAATTGAAGACGCTGGAAACCAAGATCGGTACGGCGGTCGAGAAGAAGGAAAAGGAAAAGGCGGCCAAGCTTGCCGATCTCGTCAAGATGTACGAGTCGATGAAAGCAAAGTCGGCGGCCCGCGTCTTCGACCGCCTCGACATCGGAGTCCTGTTGCCGATCGCCAAGCAGATGAGCCCGCGCAAACTTGCCGACGTGATGGCGCGCATGTCGCCGGAAGCCGCGGAACGGCTGACGGTCGCGCTCGCCAATATCGAGACGAAGACGGCGATGGAAGATCCCGCGCGCGGCGCGTTGCCCAAGATCGAAGGGCGCAAGACGAACTGAGTGGCCGGCCGGCCGTTGGCATCTGACCCGGCTGGAACGACTGGCTTTCGCAATATCCCGGCAAGTAACAGCCTATTAAACTGGTCGGTCTAGTCTGCGATCGACCGGAGAGTTGAAGGATGAGCAGGCGAAGGAAGGCCCGTCCCGTACCCCACCTGGGGGTGATCCGCGCGTCGATGGCGCGCGCGATGACGGTTGTCTTCCTGTCATTGCTGGTTCTGGCGCTTCCCATTGCCGCCGACAAGGCGGCTGCCGAGCCGGCGCCCGCCAATGTCGCGGTGAGTGTGGAACCCGGCTTCGGGCGTATCGTCCTGACCTTCAAGGGTCGGGCATTGCTGCCGAAATACACCTCGAAAACAGCCAATGGCGTGCTCGTCGTCGCTTTCGAGGAGCCGGTCGCAGCGCAGGTCGACCAGGCGCCGATCACCTTGCCGGACTACATTTCCATTGCCCGCTCCGACCCCGATGGCAGCGCCCTGCGGCTTGCATTGAAGCGCGGTGTCCGGGTCAATTTGATGGATGCCGGCGAAAAGCTGTTCATCGACCTTTTGCCGGCGCGGTGGGCGGGCAATCCGCCGCCGCTCCCCGCGGACGTCATCGCCGAACTGGCGCAGCGCGCCAAGGAAGCGCTGGAACGCGCGGAGGCGGCCGAACATCTGCGTCAGGCCAAGGAAGACAAGGCGACCCTCGTCTTTCATGCTGCCGAAGCGCCGACCTTCACCCGGCTGACCTTCGAGTGGGACAAACCGTTCGGCGCGAAATTCGCCCGTGACGGCAAGACCATTACCATCGATTTCGACCGTTTCGCCGATATCGATCTGTCGCTTGTGCGGGCACAGCCGCCGCGCGGTCTCGTCGAGGTCGCGGCGCGGGAAACGGGAAAGGGCCTTTCCGTCGATCTCACCGTTGGTCCGGAAACCGGTATACGGGCCTTCCGTGAGGAAGGCTCTTACGTTGTCGACCTGACCGGTGTCTCCGATCTGCCGCTCAATCCGGCGGCCGAAGCGGTGAAGCAGGCGCTCCGTCCGCAGGGTGCGCCGGCCGACGAGATCATTATTCCGCCGACGAACTCGGGCACACCGCAGACAGCCGGTGGCGATACGGGCGCAAACAGCCAAAACACGAAGACCACCAAGCTGCCGCCGATGCCGGCTGCGCTGGGCGGTCCTGGCGAACAGGCCGATGCCGGCGCGGAGCCGGCGCCCGAGAATGTTGCACAGGCGCCGGAGGCCGAGGCGGAGAGTGAGAATGCTCCGGCACAGAAGTCCGCGTTGCCGCCGCCGCCTTATCTTTCGACCAACCCGGAAGCTCTTCCGGTGGTGCGTGAGCGCAAGGGCAATTTCATCCGCGTCGAAGCGCGCCGGATCGGCAATACGGTGCGGATGACGTTCCCGTTCCCCGAACCGGTCGCGGCGGCGACGTTCCGGCGCGGCAAACATTTGTGGATGGTGTTCGACACGCCGGTGCCGATGGATACCCGCGCCATTCGAACCGCGCTCGGACCGCAGGCGCTTGATCTGTCGGTCTCACGTTCGGGCGGGGCACAGGCGTTGCGGATCGAACTCAAGGATCCGCTGCTGACCACGATCGGGATCGATGGCAATGCCTGGCTCGTGACCATCGGCGACATCGTCCTCGAACCGTCGCGGCCGCTGCAGATTGCACGTAGCGTTTCGAGCACCGGCGGCGCCATCCTGAAGATCCCATTCCCGCAGGCAGGTCAGGTTCATAAGCTCGACGACCCGGTCGTTGGCGACCGCATCCATGTCGTTACCGGCTACGGTCCGGCACGCGGCCTGTTCAAGCCGCATCGCTTCGTCGATCTCGCGACGTTGCCGTCGGCGCATGGCGTGGCGCTTGTCGGGTTTGCCGACGACCTCGTCGTTTCGGCGGAGGACGATGCCATCGAGGTCGGGCGCGGGCGCGGCCTCACCCTGTCGAGCAACGATTTCGAGAATAGCCTCGGTTCGCTGGTCGCACTCCAGATGGAGGGGCGGGAAGTCGAACCCGAGAGCATGCTCGAGATTTCCGTCCACCGCCTCAACCCGATCGAATACCGCCATCGCCTGAACCAGTTGCAGGAGGCGATCGTCGATGCCTCGGAGAAGGAACGCAATCAGCGCCGGCTCGATTTGGCGCGCTTCTTTCTTGCGGAGCGGATGCCGTATGAATCGCTTGCCGTGCTCAAGGCGGTCCTGAACGCCGATCCGAAGAGAGAGCTCGATCCGTCCTTTTCGGTGCTGCTGGGGGCGGCCGAAACGCTTGTCGACCGGCCAAAGGACGCGCATGCACACCTGTTCAAGCAGGCGCTCGACAAAAACCCGGATGCGGCTTTCTGGCGGACCATCGCCGCGGTCAAGTCGGGCGACTGGAAGACGGCGCGGGAAACCGCGCCGCTTTCGCAATCGGTGTTCGGCGGCTATCCCATCGACCTGCAGAACGAATTCACGCTCGCGGCGACGAAAAGCGCCATCGAGCTGAACGATTTCGGCGCGGCCGATGAATACCTTGCCGAATTGCTCCCCGAACACCTCGATCCGACCCACCTTGGCCGTTACGATGTCCTGCGCGGTCGTGTTGCCGATGCGTCGGGCCGGGTCGACGAGGCGCTGGCGTTGTATGACCGGGTCGGCAAGGGAACCTTCAACGCCGATGCGGCGGAAGCCCAGTATCGCGCGCTTCGCATCCGTCATCGCGAGGGGAAGCTCGACGCCAAGGAGGCCTCGGACGCTCTCGAGAAGCTGGCAATCCGCTGGCGTGGCGACGAGGTCGAACTGCAGGTGCTGCGTTTCCTGGCACAGGCAAGCGCGGAGAACGGCAACTACCGCCGTGCTTTCGAGGCTATGAAGACGGCGATCATCGCTGCCCCCGACGCCGAGACGTCGCGGCTTGTGCAGGACGAGATGTCGGCGGTGTTCGCGTCGCTGTTCCTCGATCACAAGGCCGACGACATGTCGCCGATCAACGCGCTGACGCTCTACTATGATTTCCGCGAGTTGACCCCGATCGGCCGGCGCGGTGACGAGATGGTGCGCGATCTGGCGGAACGCCTGATCGATGTCGACCTGCTCGATCAGGCGGCCGAATTGCTGCAGCATCAGGTCGACAACCGGCTCAAGGGCGTGGCGCGCGCACAGATCGCCGCCGATCTCGGCCTTGTCTATCTGCTCGACCGCAAGCCGGAACGGGCACTCGGTGTGCTCAGCCGGACCCGTCAGGCGCGTCTTCCGGGGCCGCTCGACCGGCAGCGCCGGGTTGTCGAGGCCCGCGCTCTTGCTGCCACCAAACGGGTCAATCGCGCGCTCGATCTGATCGCGTCGCTACAAGGGCCGGACATCGAGCGGTTGCGCGCCGATATCATGTGGGATGCTGGCCACTGGCGCGAGGCGGGCGAACAGCTTGAGGCCATGCAGGGGCAGCGCTGGGCCGATCCGGCGCCGTTCAGCGAGCAGGAACGGATCGATGTTCTGCGCGCCGCCATTGCCTATTCGCAGGCCGACGATCAACTGAGCCTCGACCGTCTGCGCTCGAAGTTCTCGACCAAGCTCGCCGACAGCGAGCACGCTCATGCCTTTGATGTGGTGACGCGGCCGATCGAGGATGGCGGCAGCACGGTCGAGTTTGCCGAGATCGCCAGCAAGATCGCGTCGATCGACACGCTTGAAGGGTTCCTTGAGGAATACCGCAAGCATTACATGAAGCATGAGCACGACGAATTGCCGGGGGCTGCGAAGGATGCGGTCAGCAAGGCCGATGAAGCACCAGCTGGTGACGCTCCCGCTGAGCAAGCGGCCGAGGGTGTCGATGCCGCGGCAGCCGACGCGCCGGCGAAGCCCGATCCAGCCGCCTCCTGATCGCGAGATTTCCCGCTTACCTTCGCCTCCGATGAGCCGTGATCCGTCAGCCGGGCTGCGCGCGATGACCTATCCGAAGCTGCGGATCAGGCTGCCTGCGACCAGGCTCCAGCCGTCGACAAGCACGAAAAAGATCAGCTTGAAGGGCAGTGAGATCACCACCGGCGGCAGCATCATCATGCCCATCGACATCAGCACGGATGCGATCACCAGGTCGATGATGAGAAACGGCAGGTAGAGCAGGAAGCCGATTTCAAAGGCGCGCCGCAGCTCGCTGATCATGAAGGCGGGCACGAGGATACGCAGGCTGATCGCCTCCGGGGTTTCGGGCGCCGGCTCATTCGACATTTCGACGAACATTGCGAGGTCTTTCTCGCGCACATGCTCGCGCATGAAAGCGTGGAATGGCTCCGAGGAACGCTCGAAGGCCTGGTCGAGCTCGATCGTGCCATCGATCAGCGGGGCAATGCCCTGATCGTACGCCGTCTGGAAGGTCGGCATCATCACGAAGGCGGTGAGGAACAGCGCCAGCGAGATCATCACCGAGTTGGGCGGGGCGGTCTGCAGGCCGATGGCCGAACGCAGCAGCGACAGCACGACGATGATGCGGGTGAAGCTCGTCACCATGACGAGGATCGACGGTGCCAGGCTGAGCACCGTCAACAGCGCGATCAGCTGCACCGCGCGCTGCGTTAGGCCGGTTCCCTCACCGAAATCGATACGTACATCCTGGGCCAGCGCCGGTGCCGCCATGATCGCGGCGAAGGCAAGCGCCGAGACGGCAAAAACGAGGACGAAAATCGGCAATGCACGGCGTGTCGGCGGCGTGGCCGGCACCGGTCGACACAGATCTGCGCCGTTGCTGAACAAGCGTCGGCGCGCGCCGAGCACGCGTCGGAGCATCAGTCCTGCTTTCCGGTCAACTCGCTGAGCAGCTTGGCCATTTCGTCTTCGATTTCGTCGCCGGCGGGGGCCCTTTCCTCCTCAGCGGTGGCGGGCTCCGCGTCGCTTTCGGCCGGTTCCGAAGAGCCTTCTTCGGCATCGACAGGGGCTTCTTCAGCCGTTTCCTCGCCGGCGTCTTCGGTCGCTTCCGGGGCATCTCCGGAGACTGGTTCGTCCGGTGTCAGATCGAAGGCCTCGGCAAGGGCGCTTTCGACGTCGTCATCGACCTTCGGTTCCGCTGCTTCCGGCTCATCGGCGGGCGAGCTCTCGGCCTCGTCCTTGGCCTCGTCGGTCGCGGTATCGGTCGTCGCGAAGCTCGGTTCCACCCGGTCGTCGCTGGCCGCCGGTTCTTCGGCTTCGCCGGAGAGTTCCTCGTCGAGGCCTTGCTGCAACTCGACCAGCCACGCCGGCTCGGCCGGTGCCCTGGTGCTGGCCGGGGTGACACCGGCAAGGCTGCCGCTGTCGGCTGCAGCGTCTTTGGCCGCGGCCGGCTGGACGCTGATTTCCGGCGCGGCTTCCTTTGGTGTTTCGACCATCGGTTCGCGCGGGCCGGTTTCCGCCGCAACGGGTTCGGGCGCCGAGACTTCGGGTGTCGTGACTTCCGGCGCCGACACTTCGATGATCGGCGCGGCCTCCACGGCGGCTGCCGTCTCTTCGGCGGCGTTCTTGCCATTCTCCTTTGTCTTGGCGAGCGCCCGCTTGCCGAGTGCGGTCGCACCGGCTCCCGCGGCGGCGCCGGCCGCCGCAGCCGCGGACATGAACGAGGAGAGCGAACGGCGTTCGTCGCCGGCGCCGTTGTCGCGGCTCTCTGCGCGGGCTGCCGGACCCCGGCTTGGTCGTGCGGATTCAACGCGGGCGACGTCTCGCGTTTCGCGCGCGGTTGTCTCGCGGGCGGCCGGGCGCGGGGTGCTCGCGGCCTCGCGTTCCTGGCGGCGCTGACGGCGTTCGGCGATCTTTTCATCCAGTGCGGTCTTGGCCGCACGCGGTGCCGCGCCCAGGCGCATCCTGTTCTGGCGCTCTGCCGCACGGGACTGTTCGTGGCCGTGCGCGGCGAGCGATGCGGTGTCTTCGGGTGTATCGAGCGGTGCCGTCGCGGTGCGCTCTGCCGCCGGCTGGACGACCTCCGGCTCCGGGGCTTCTTCGGCGACGGGTTCCTCGGCATCGCCGGCGGATGCCGCGACTGCGGCCGCGCCGGCTGCAGCGGCGGTCGCTACGGCGGCGCCTGTTCCGGGTTGAGTGCCGTAAGGGGCGCGCGGCGGTGCGCCGACGGCCTTGGCGCGGATGATGTGCTGTTCGACAACGACGTCGGTCGGGCCGCCGATCAACAGAAGATGCTCGACATTGTCGCGCCGGACCAGAACGAGGCGGCGGCGGGTGTCGACATGGGTCTGGTCCATCACCGCAAGACGCGGCTGGCGGGCGCGGTGGCCCTTGAATGGCGAGCCGTGCAGACGACGCAGGCCCCAGACAAGCAGAGCGAAGAGGGCAAAGACGATTGCAAGGGCGATGACGAATTGCATGCCGCGGGCAAATCCCGCGTCCATGCCGAAGGTATCCATAAGCCAGTCGCTCATGAGCGTGTTTCTCCCGTCTCGCCGACCGTTCCGCCGAATCTTTCGGCCAATTGTTTACTAGTTAACGGCGGCAGGCAATTTCTGCCGGCTCAAAGCTGAACAAAGGGTAAAAATTCACCCCTTTCGGCGGGTTTCGATGGCGGTTTCCCGCCAAATTCATGGTTAGCGCAATCTTAACGCCGTTAACAGGTCGTTAACCATATGCCCGGCAGTATGTGCCGACACGACGCGGCTAAAAAAGGGCGAACCATGTCTTTGACCGATCTGCCGATCCTCAAGGCGATCCGCGCCAAGATGGACTGGCACCAGGCGCGGCAGCGCGTTCTGTCGGAAAACGTCGCCAATGCGGACACGCCCGGCTACCAGGCCTATGACCTCAAGCCGCTCGATTTCGAAAAGCAATTGCCGGCGGCGAAGTCCGGCGTTGCGGTGACGCGGACGCATGCCGGGCATATCGCGGCGGGGCCGCTTGCCGGTGACAGCCGCTTCGCGGATCGCAAGGTCAAGGAATACGACGTGACGCCGGACGGCAATCAGGTCGTGCTCGAAGAGCAGATGATGAAGGTGGCGCAGAACCAGCTCGAATATCAGACGGCGACCGCGCTCTATACGCGCAGCCTGAAGATGCTGAAGACGGCGCTGTCGCGTAACGCCTAGAGCATCGTGCAGCCAATTGGAACAATTGGCGTCGACAAAGATGCGGTTAAACAAAGGGATAGAGCATTTTGAGGTTTCAACCTGAAAGCAAAATGCTCTAGCGCTCGTCGCACAACGGATCGAGGCCGGAATGGATTTCTTCAAGTCGATGATGGTGGCGGCAAGCGGGCTTCGGGCGCAGAGCGGCCGGATGCGCGTGATCGCGGAAAACATCGCCAATGCCGACTCCACCGCCAAGACGCCGGACGGCGATCCGTACCGGCGGCGTATTCCCACCTTCGAGGCGCGGCTGGATCAGGAGCTCGAGGCGACCACGGTGCGTCTCGGCAAGGTCTCGCTCGACAAGAGCGATTTCAACCAGCGGTTCGATCCGAGCCATCCGGCCGCCGACGCCAATGGCTACGTCAAGATGCCGAACGTCAACCGGCTGGTCGAGACGGTCGACATGGGCGAGGCGCAGCGCAGCTATCAGGCCAATCTGAACGTCATTCGCGCGACCCGCTCGATGCTGCAGCGGACGGTGGACATCCTGCGCGGTTAAGCAGCGCGGAACGCGATCAAGCCGGCTGACGGGGCGTTGCCGGGCGGAACAGAACGAGGAACAGACCCATGACGATCCCGAGTATTGCCGCCAATGCCTATACGTCGGTTCAGCGGCTCGGTTCGCAGGGCCAGGGCGCAGGGCTTCAGACGCCCGCGGCCGGGCAGGGCAAGAACGACTTCGCCTCGATGGTCACTGAGGCCGTGCAGGGGGTCGCGGAGACCGGTGCGGCGACCGAGGCGAAGGAAATGGCGATGCTTGGGAACAAGGCCGATGTGGTCGATGTGGTGACCGCGGTGGCGGAAACCGAACTCGCCCTCGAAACGCTGGTGTCGGTACGCGACAAGGTGATTGCGGCTTACCAACAGATCATGCAGATGCCAATCTAACGGCATTCGGGCAGGCGAATCAGCGAAGGAATTGCACAGCCGATGAACGGTCTTGAGGTTCTCGATCTCGCCCGTGAGGGCGTTTGGACGCTGATCAAGGTGGCCAGCCCGGTGATGCTGGTCGGCCTGTTTGTCGGTGTTGCGATCGCGCTGGTTCAGGCGCTCACCCAGATCCAGGAGATGACGCTGGTCTTCGTTCCGAAGATTCTGGCGATCTTCACGGCGCTGGTTGTTGCGCTGCCGTTCATGGGGCAGACGCTGGCGAATTTCATGAATCTGATCGTGGACCGCATCATCGCCGGCTAGAGCATCAACGCCGGTTAGACAGGATCGGCTGACAAGGAGCGGCAGGGCGTCGTGATCGTTTCCCTTCTTCCCACGATCGCAGCGGTCTTCATGCTCCTTTTCGCGCGCTTCGGCACGATGGTGATGCTGTTGCCGGGGCTCGGCGAGCAGGCGGTTCCCGCCCGCATCCGCCTGGCGATGGCGCTGGTTCTCTGCTTCCTGTTCTATCCCATGGTGTCCGGCCTCTATCCGGCCGACCGGCTGCAGGTGATGTCGTCGGTGATCCTGCTGATGGCGGGCGAGATGGCGATCGGCTTCATGATCGGGCTCGCGACGCGCATCATGATGTCGGTGCTGCAGACGGCGGGCACGACGATTGCCTCGCAGACCGGCCTTGCCTTTGCCATGTCGATGGACCCCGGGCAGGGCACGCAGGGTGCGCTGTTCGGCAACTTCCTCAGCCTGCTCGGCATAACCCTGATCTTCGTCACCGATCTGCACTACATGGCGATCGCCGCGTTGTACGACAGCTTCACGCTGTTCCCGCCGGGCAAATTGCTGCCGGTGGGTGATGCGGCCGAATTCGGCGTCGGTGCGGTGGCCGATGCCTTCCGCGTCGCCATGCAGATCGCGGCGCCGTTCATTGTCTTTGGCCTTGTCTTCTATCTCGGCCTTGGTCTGCTCAACCGGCTGATGCCGCAGATGCAGATCTTCTTCATCGCAATGCCGGCCACCATCATGTTCGGCCTGTTGCTGACCTTCCTTCTGCTCGGTTCGATGATGGCGTGGTATCTCAACCACATCGAAATCGGTCTCGGCCGCTTCCTGGCGCAATAGGAGTGAGACGTGGCTGACGAAACCGACCAATCAGAAAAAACAGAAGAACCAACACAAAAACGCATAGACGACGCCGTCAAACGCGGTGACGTGGTGAAAAGCCAGGAAGTGAATTCCTGGTTCGTCATCGCCGGCTCGACGCTCGTTTTCGCCGTGCTGGCGCCGTCGGCGGCGGGCGAACTGGCGCGCACGCTGAAAGGCTTCCTCGAACATGCCGGCACGCTGTCGACCGACGGCTCGGGATTGCGGCAGCTCGGCTACCAGACCGGCGTCGCGCTCGCCGTCGCGCTCGGCGTGCCGATGCTGGTGCTGATGGTGATGGCGGCGGGCAGCAACTTTCTGCAGCACGGTTTCCTGTGGACGGTCGAGCCGCTCAAGCCGAAGCTGTCGAAGATTTCGCCGGCGTCCGGTTTCAAGAGGCTGTTTTCCAAGGAAAGCCTGGTCAATTTCGCCAAGGGACTGGCCAAGATCTCCATCGTCGCCGTGTTGATGGTGATGGTGCTGTGGCCCGACCGCGACCGCCTCGACACGCTGATGACCATGGATATCTCCATGCTGCTCGAGGTGCTGCGGGAGCTTGCGCTGAAACTTCTCGGCGCTGTGCTCGCGGTGATGACCATCGTCGCCGGCCTCGACTACATGTGGCAGCGCCATCGCTGGCATGAGAAGCTGAAGATGACGGTTCGCGAGATCCGTGACGAGCACAAGCAGAGCGAAGGCGATCCGGCGATCAAGGGCAAGATCCGGCAGATCCGCATGGAGCGCGCGCGCCGACGCATGATGGCCAGCGTTCCCGAGGCGACCGTGGTCATCACCAACCCGACCCACTTCGCCGTTGCGCTCAAATACGAGAAGGGCATGCCGGCGCCGCTTTGCGTGGCCAAGGGCGTCGACGCGGTCGCGCTCAAGATCCGCGAGGTCGCCAAGGACGCCAACGTGCCGGTCATCGAGAACCCGCCGCTTGCCCGCTCGCTCTTTGCCACGGTCGACATCGATCAGGAAATCCCGGAAGCGCAGTATCGCGCTGTTGCCGAAATCATCGGTTATGTTATGCGCCAGAAAGCTGGCGGAAGTTGGCGAGCGGCGCACTAGGTTATGGACTCATAAATCTGGTGGATCTGGCGGGCGAAATTGCTGCGATCTGCGGTGTCAGCGCCCTCGACCGGGCGACAAGCCCGCTCTTCGGACACTTTCGTGCAGCTTCTGGCCATTTAGGCCGCCAGATCCACCAGATTTATGAGTTCATGACCTAAACCCCGTATAAGACACAGAGGCCGAACGAAGCGATTCGGCGCGTGGGAGGGGGATGCGGAGACCCGGCCAGCCGCGCCAGAGGAAACGGTATTTTTGATGAACAGCATCGACACGCATTCGCGTCAGGGCGACCCGGTTATCGATCGTTCCGAGCGGACGGGCAATGTCGGCCTGCTGATCATTCTCGCCTTCGTGCTTGTCGCTGCCGCCGGCGCCTTCGCCGTGATGAGTGCCTATATGAGCCGCGAGCAGGTCGAGCCCTATGTGCTGGCGCTGCTCGGCGTGCTGGCCGTCATCGGCGTCTTTTCGCTATTTGCCGGCGCCATCGGTCTGATCCGCTTTGCCGGGCGCTCGCAGAACATGGGCCTTGCCAAACAGTTCATGGATTCCATGACCGAAGGCGTCGTCGTCGTCGATGGCGAGGGCCGGATCGTCTACGCAAATCAGGCCTATGGCGATATGGTGGGCGCGGAAGCGGCGCGCGACGTGCGCTCGGTCGAGCGGGTATTTTCCGGCGAGGCCAATGTCGCGGAGCTTGTCTATCATCTCGGTCAGGCGGCGTCGGAAGGCCGTATGGCCCAGGAGGACGTTCGCCTGGTGCATCCGCTGTCGCCGCATGGCAACGGGCCGCGCTGGTACCGGCTTCGCGTACGCCCCCTGACGCTTGAGGGCGATGAGGGCAAGAAGCTGACGGTGTGGCGCGTTGCCGACATCACCGGCGACCGCGACGAGCAGGAAACCTCGTTTCAGGAGCTGCAGCGGGCGATCAATTTCCTCGATCACGCACCGGCGGGCTTCCTGTCGGCGGACGCGCAAGGGCGGCTGCTCTATCTCAACGCGACTTTGGCGGATTGGCTCGGCTACGATCTCGCCCGCTTCGAGCAGGGGGCGATCACGCTCGGCTCGGTGGTGCGCGGCGACGATATCGTGCTGCTCGATGCGATCAGCGGCGAGCCGGGCGAGGTGAAGACCGAGATCCTCGACCTCGACTTCGTCAAGCGCAACGGCCAGAGCCTGCCGGTCAGGCTCATCCACCGGGTTCCGTTCGGTGCTGACGGCACGGCTGGCGACAGCCGCACGCTGGTGCTCAACCGCTCGCCGGGCGAAGACATCTCGGAATCGCTGCGTGCTGCAGAAGTGCGCTTTGCGCGGTTCTTCAACTCGACGCCGATCGCCATTGCCTCGGTCGACCGCGAGGGGCGTCTCGGTGGTACCAATGCGCCGTTCCTGAAGTTGTTCGGGCAGCTTGCCGAGCGCGAGGCGGGCGCTGCGCCGGGCAAGCTGGTCGATGTGGTCGCCGAAGACAAGCAGGCGGAGCTGGCGCTGGCGCTGCAAGCCGCTGCCGACGGGCAGGGCGAGATCCCGCCGGTCGATGCGACGCTTGCCGGCGACAAGAACCGCAGCGCGCGGTTCTACGTCTCGGCGGTGAAGGACGGTGAAGGCGAGGACAATGCCGACGCGGCGATCGTCTATGCGCTCGAGACCACCGAACAGCGGGCGCTGGAAGCGCAGTTCGCACAGAGCCAAAAGATGCAGGCCGTCGGTCAACTCGCCGGTGGAGTCGCGCATGACTTCAACAACATGCTGACCGCGATCATCGGCTTCTCCGATCTTCTGCTCGCCAATCACCGGCCGAGCGATCCTGCCTTCCAGGACATCATGAACATCAAGCAGAACGCCACCCGGGCCGCCGGCCTGGTGCGGCAGTTGCTTGCCTTCTCGCGGCGCCAGACGCTGCGTCCGCAGGTGCTGGAGCTCGGTGAGGTGCTGAGCGATCTGTCGGTGCTGCTCGACCGGCTGCTCGGCGAGAAGGTCAGCCTCAAGGTCGTGCACGGTCGCGATCTGTGGCCGATCATGGCCGACCTCAACCAGTTCGAGCAGGTGGTGATCAATCTGGCGGTGAATGCGCGCGATGCGATGCCGAAGGGCGGCACGCTGACGGTGCGCACCCGCAACGTCACCACCGAGGAAGCCGCGGCGATGGACTTCAAGGGACTGGTGCCGGCGGAATACGTGTTGCTCGACGTCGAGGACAAGGGCACCGGCATGTCGGAAGAGGTGTTGGAGAAGATTTTCGAGCCGTTTTTCTCGACCAAGGATGTCGGCAAGGGCACCGGTCTCGGCCTCTCCACGGTCTATGGCATCGTCAAGCAGACGGGCGGCTTCATCTATCCGCAAAGCGTGGTCGGCGAGGGGACGACGTTCCACATCTTCCTGCCACGCCAAATCCAGGACGAAAAGGCCGAGGTGAAGAAGTCGGTGGAGCAGGTCTCGCTCAGCGATTTGACCGGCGACGCGACCATCCTTCTTGTCGAGGACGAGGAAGCGGTGCGGGCCTTTGCGGCGCGTGCGCTCGCCTCACGCGGCTACACGGTACTCGAGGCCAGTTCCGGCACCGAGGCGCTTGAAGTGCTCGCCGAAGCCGAAGGGCCGGTCAACCTCGTCGTCTCCGACGTCGTCATGCCCGAGATGTACGGTCCCTCGCTGCTCGTCGAACTGCGCAAGACGCAGCCGGATCTGAAGATCATCTTCGTGTCGGGCTACGCCGAGGACGCGTTCAAGAAGAACCTGCCGGAGAACGAGAAGTTCCACTTCCTGCCGAAGCCGTTCACGCTGAAACAGCTTGCCACGGCGGTTAAGGAAACGCTCGCCGAAGACGAGTAGGGTGTTTCTTTTGCTCGCGGGCCGCACCGCGCTCTTTGAGCGCTGGCCCTCCGCGGGGGCGCCCTGACCGGGCGACGGCCGTTCGGCCTTGCGAACCTTCGGTTCGGTATGAGTGAGACGGCATTGCCCGGCGAGTGCTGTCGCGCGATGCGTTATCCCACGCACTCCCCGTCACCCCGGACCTGATCCGGGGCCTATTGCCCCTCTCGGTACGGAATGCCGCTGACGGTTTTCGGTGGGCGTACCACACCCTCCCACGTCATCCTCCGGCTCGACCGGAGGATCGCGTTCCATACGGGCAGAGTTCGTGAGTGGGCAGGGCGCTCGTTGCGCCCGTCGTTTGCTTTCGTCGGGCGGACTTACCCTTGGCTGGCCGATCCTCCGGTCGAGCCGGAGGATGACGTGCCGAAATGCTGGCGCAAATTGAGGTGGGCGGGCGTTGCGCAGCCGCCATTGGATGCCGGGTCAAGCCCGGCATGACGACGGAGGGGATGATGCGCGTGGCGGCGCCGTGCGGATTGGCGGTACTGCGCCGATTGGTGAGCAGGAGGCGCGCACGGGCGCCCTAGAACGTCTCGCCGGTGGAGAAGCCGTCACCACCGCCGCTGCCGCCGCCACCGCCTCCACCGAGGCCGCCGCCGCCGGTCGGGAAGCCTGGGAAGCCGCCGCCGCGACCGCCAAAGCCGCCGAAATCACCCATGATGACCGGGCCGCCGCGGGCGTGCCGGCGCGGGCGGTGATGGTAGCCGCGTTCGAGCCGGCGCCAGTAGTCGGCGCCGCTCATGCCGCCGCGCAGGAAGTCCTTCAGCACCGTGCCGACAATGGCGTCGTCGGCGAACTCCGAACCGTAGTCGTCATAGCGGTTGCGGCGGAAATCGGTTGCGACGCGGGTCAGTTCCTCGCGGCGCTTGGAGAGCTCACGCAGCCGCTTGCGGTCGGCGTCGATCGACTTCTCGACCTGCCGGGCGGCCTTGTTGGCGGCTTCGATGCGCTCGAGAATACGCTCGTCGTCCGGTGAGGGCGTCTCAAACGCCTCTTTCCACAGCCGGCGCAGATCCTCGCCCTTCAGCGACTCGCCGAGCGCGCCGATGGCATCCTTGAAATAGATGTCCTCGCCGGCGGCGTATTTGGTCTCGTCGTTGCGGGTGTTTTCAAGCTCCGCCGACAGTTCCTGATAGCGCTTGTCGAAGGCGTTGATCTCGGTGCGGATGGTGGAGATTTCCTGATCGAGACCGCCGCCGCCCTCGGCTTCGATGGCGCCGGCTTCGAGCGCGCGCAGCTTCGCGGTCTCCGCTTCGAGCTTCTGCTGCAGCTTGTTGACGTGCTCGCGCAGGCGGACCGGGATGTCGGTCAGCATGGCGTAGTTGGCGCGCGCCTCGTGGTAACGCAGCAGGCCGGCGACCCAACGGTCGAGCATTCGGGTGATGTTGCCGGCCTTGTAGGTCGAGGTGCCGAACTTGCGCTCCCACAGATACATGAAGAGCGGGTCGTCGCGGTAGGGCTTGCCCTTCTCGTCGCGGTCGGCCTCGGCCATGGTCGCCTTCTTGTCGGCGGCATCAACGGTCGCGGCAGCCGCTTCGACGATCTTGCGCTGTTCGGCGAAGGCAGCGTCTTCGGCAAGGCGCTCGTCGGCCTTCTCCATGGCGTTTTCGAGCTTGTCGCTGGCTTCGTCGAGGGCGCGGGCGCGGGCGGCGCGCATGTCGGCGAGTTTTTCCAGATCCCGCTCGATGCGCTCACGCGTCTTGACCAGCATGTGCAGGGCGTCGTCGCGTTCGCTAAGCAGCAGCTTGGCGCGGCGGCCGGCGGCGTTCAGGCGGCCGCGCAAATCGGCGCCGTTGCCATCGTCGAGGCGGAAACGGGCGAGGTCCTCATAGGCGTCGGTCAGGTCGGCCTGGGTTCTCGCAAGACGTTCGCCGGCCTCGGTGACGCCGTTGTTGAGCGCTGTCTCCTCGCGGCGGATATCGGCCAGCGCCTGATCGATGGAGGAAAGGGCATTGCGGCCACTAATCATCGCGGCGATCCTGTCTTGTTCCTTGTCGGGCACCCGGGTGGTGCCGGGCGGCTACCATTTCGTGATGCGGCCGTCTTCGACGTCGACCAGCCATTTGGGCTTGAGGTATCCGCGTTCCTTCACGCCGACGATCGCGTCGTCGACGATGCCATCGGCCTCCTTGTCGCGGCGGACGGCGTTGAACACCGAAGGCGATACGCGCAGGCCCCAGGTCGAGACCGTTTTCACCGTGCCGTCTTCCTCGCTCTTGATGGGAAGCGGGATGACCTTGCCGTCGGGGTCGATAGCCTCGACGATGACGTAGTAGTTGCGCGTCTGGCGGTTGACGTCGGGGATGCGCGAGGCACCCGATGCGGTTCCCGGCCGCGACACGACCTGCACCTTGTAGGTCTGGCGCAGTTCGCCCAGCAGGCTCTTCAGGTCGCCGACGGCCTGTTCAGCCGCTACGACGTTGCCGGCTTCCACTGCGTCGCTGCCAGAAAGCGCGAGCGCCTCGGCACGCTTGGTGGCGGCCTCGTCCTTCGATTCTTCAAGGATAGCGGCTTTCGCGGCTGCAATTTCCTTCGGCAGCTCGACGCTCAGCGCCTGTTCGACACGTGCTGCCTCGACCTGGCGCGGCCGCTCGATGCCGAAATACCAGCCGCCGGAGACGAGACCGACGGCGATCAGCGCGCCGGCGATCCACTTCCCCCAGGTGCCGCGATTGACATAGATCGTCGCCAGCGTGCGGGAGAAGCCGACCGATGGCGGCTTGTAGACGAAGCGATCCTCGGCGAGCGCCTGGACGCCCTGCGCGAGGATGTGGTCGGGCACTTCGATGCCCTGGTTGTGATAGATTTCGCGAAGCCGGCCGATCAGCCGGTCCTCGCGCTGATCCGTCGCCAACTCGCGTTCGACGAGCAGATCGCGATGGCGCAGCGTATCCACCACGTCCATCGCCATCATCAACTCGTCGAGCGGCTGCTCGGTCTTTTGTGCGGTTTCCGCCATCTGCACACGGTCCCGTTGCGACGGGGCCTTGCGGCCCCGAAGCTTGTTACTTCAACAGGATGGCATTGCCTTCGGCCGCGAGACGGGCCAGGCGGCGCTTGCCGTCCTCGACCGCGTCGCGAATGTCGGCCGAGTTCTTGGTCGCCTGATCGCGCATCTCGTTGATGATCTCGCGCGACTTGGTCTGGAAGGTGACGACGGAGTCGACCAGCTTCTTGACCGCGTCGGCGCGCACCGTCGGACCGTAGCCGGCCTTGACCGCCTCTTCCTGAACGATGTTGCCGATTTCGGCGAGCGTCTCGAGGCTCTTCGACACGCCTTCCTTCATCTCGTTCAGCGTCTTGGTTGCCTCGTGCAGGCCGAACAGACCGGTGAACGAGGCCTTCAGCGCGGTGAGCACCGTCTCGTTGGTCGAGAAGAAGCTGACCGACTGCTGGTAGACACGTTCCTTGGCGTTGGTCGTCTGCATCAGACGCGCCATGACGACTTCGGAGGTGTTGTAGCCGATGGTCAGATTGTCGGAGAGATCCTTCGAAATCTGGTAGCGGCCTTCCTCTTCCTGCATCTCGCGCAGACGCTCGTCGCGAGCCATTTCCAGACGGGCCCGCTCGGACGCTTCGGTGCCTTCGAAGCTGGCGACCTTGTCGGAGGCTTCCGACAGGCGCTCCTTGGCGCCGTTGAGCTTGGATTCCGCCTTTTCCAGCACTTCCAGCGCCAGAACCTCGGCCTGCTTCAGCGCGCCGCGGAAATCGCGGTAGGCGGTTAGGATGACGTGTTCGCGCTCGATCTGGTCCTTGGTGTCGCGGGCGACTTCCAGATAGGTGTCGCGGATGTTGTCGAAGCGGTCGGCGATGTCGCCACGGGCTACCTTCATCCAGACGTTCGAGACGCGCTCGAAGAAGTCGATCTTGCCGTCGTCGAGCTGATCGACAAGCGACTTGGCGTCATCGCGGATCGAGTTGAAGCCTTCGGTAATGTCTTCGTAGCGCTGACCGATGGTCATGGCCGAAATCTGCTCGCGCACGACTTCGTTGAAGACGGACTGCTGATTGAGCGTGCGGTTGATGATGACGACCCGATCCGGGTCGAGATCGGAAATCTGCTGCAACAGCGCGGTGACCGGCGTCTCTTCCGGCGTGGTCTCGGGCAGAACGCCCATTTCGCGCAACGCCGTCGTCGCGCGGTCGAGATATTGCATAGGTTTCAGTGAAATATCGTTCATGGGTCCTGTTCTCCCGCCTCAGCGTTTCCCCTGCTGCCGCCACCCGAGCGAATGCCGGCAACCATAGCCCTTCACTTTCCACGATGCCAGCAAAACCCCCGATGGGGTTTCGCCGCAGCCGGAACTTAGATGGGGATATCTGCCTGGTGCGCAACCTTGCTGACGTAAGGTAACAAGAGAAAGGATGTGGTGTCGTGGATGCGGTCTCCGCGGAGGGAAGTACATGGCATCTCGCGTTGGCTCCCATCGCCTTCTGTTGTTTTCGTTGATTTTTTCCCAATCGATGGGGGCGGAAAGTATTCTCCTGAATAAAATCCATTTTTCGCATGTTTATTGAGTTTTACCTAGCGTAAATACTATGAAATTCGCGTTCTTCGAACGTATTATGTGGGAAAATGCGTGTTGTTGTATTTTTATGTCCGGGGATATGGTAAGATGAATCAATTATAACATTGATGGCGGTGGCGAAAATGGCTGATATGCGCGTCCTTCTCGTGGTGGAAGACGACCCGATCGATCAGGCGATCATCGGCAAGGCTCTTGCGCCCTATGCGTCGGAGATCGAGGTCAAGTTCGCGTCCGACGGCATCGATGCAATGCAGATGCTGAAATCGGGCGCTGCGGATCCGGATCTGGTTCTGACGGATCTGCGGATGCCGGGCATGGATGGCTACGGGCTGCTGGCCAGCCTGAAGTGCAACGCCGAGCTGAAGGCGATTCCGGTCATCGTCCTGTCGACGACGGATGACGAAGACGAAGTGCGCGTGTGCTATGAGTATCACGCCAACGCGTTCCTCTCGAAGCCGCACAGCCTGGAGAGCTATCGCAAGATGGCGGAAAGCATCGTCGATTTCTGGTTCGGTGAGACCCTGTTGCCGAATTAAACCTGTGTCGAGCCGGTCGTGCTCGGCAGGGTCCAGTAGAAGCGCGATCCGTGGCGATAGTCTGGATCGAGCCAGATGTCGCCGCCATGCGACTGAATGATCGCCCTGACCAGGCTCAACCCGACCCCGACACCCTCATATCGGCTCGCCTTGCCGTGTAGACGGTACATCGGCTCGAAAATCTTCTTGCTGTATTGGCCGTCGATACCGATGCCGTTGTCGGTGATCGAATAGAGAACGTAATTATCATCGGTGGCGGGCGCGCCGGACACCCGAACGTTCGGGGCCGTGCCTTCGGCGACATATTTGACGCTGTTCTGAATGAGGTTGCTGAGCACGCGTTCAATCAGGACCGGATCGGCATAGGCGGGCGGCATGTCCGGGTCGATATTGATGACGGGCGCCAGATCAGCGGCCGCGACGCGGATCTCGTCGGCGATCTTTTCCGCCCGCTCCGCCATGTTGACCTCTTCCAGCGACGGCGTGGAAAAACCGAGGCGGGCGAATTCCAGCAGCTTTTCGATCATCTTGTGCATGCGCGCGGCGAGCTCGGCGATGGTGCCGACGTTCTGGCGAACCTCGTCCGGTTTGTCGGCGCTTTCGGCGATGAACTCCGCATAGAGAGCGATGTTGCGCACAGGCCCCTTCAGATCGTGCGACACGACGCCGGCGAATTGCTGAAGTGCGGCGTTGCTGGCCTCGAGCTTGCGGTTGGTCCGCTCGATCTGTTCCTTGTTCTTGAGTTCCTCTTCCGCACGGCTGATCTTCTGGCGGTTTTGCTGGACCTTGAACAGCCAATAGGCGCTGATCACGGCGAAGCCGAGCAGGATGAATTTCGAAATCGCAAGGATCTTCGACAGGCGTTCCTGTTCCTGAGATTTCGCCGCGTCAATGCGTGAATGAAGCTGGGCGATGTCGTGCAGGGCTTCGCTGTCGTCGAAACGCACGATCTTGTCGATGGCCCGCGCGCTAGCACCTTCGCGGGCCATTTTTCGCGCTGTATCCAGACGCGCCAGATAAGCCAGTGCCATCGTCCGGGCCTTTTCCAGCGAGGTGAAGTCGTCCGAGAAGAGGGTGTTGGTCGAGATCTTCTCGATCAGCGCAAGGGCTTTTTCACCGGTCTTCTTCGAGTCTCGATAATAGCGCTCTTCATCGGGACGCAGCAGGTAATTCTTGAAATGATGGATCAGCCCACCATAGCCGATGGCTCGTTCCAGCTCGGAAAGATCCTCAAGGTATTGCGCGACGAATTTGTCGTAACGGATCAGCGCTCGGTGGAAATAGGCGTCGACTGCAAAAACGGAAATGAAAAGCGCAAACAGAACCAGGACGTCGACGAGGAACGTCCTTTTCAAATGCCTACTCATGCTTCTTCCCGATCGCAACGCATAGAAAACAGGATGAGGATGGCTGTGGCTTGCTAGCCGACAAGGCCGTTTCGTATTTCATCGCCGAGCGCGAACTTGTCGAGAAAGCCGTCCGCCATCGGGCCAATGTTCTCGGCGAATGCATCGTCGCCGGTGTCGGCGGATATGACGAATACCCTCGCGTCCGGCGCGGCGTCTTTCACCAGAGGAAGCGTTTCGGTTGCGTCGCGAAACGGTGGCAGTCGGCTGTCGAGGAAGATGGCGTCATAAGCGGCAGCGGCCGATTTCAGCCATTCTATTCCGTCATTCAGATCGTGTGCGGAAATGAGTTGGTATCCGGACGAAAACCGGCGCTGCAGAAACGCATCGAGCAAGCGATGCATGCACGTGTCGTCGTCAATCAACAAGAAGGTTGGGATCATTCGGTGCGCCCCCCGGGTCGCAGCTGGCGGTTGACGATCCTTACTTACCGAACTGTCTGCAAACGCTACTTCTCATGCCTCGGATCGATGACTTGGTCTCGCAAATAAACAACGAATAATAAAATACGTAAACACGTTTGAAAATCAACGTTGTTTTTTGTCGGCAAATCACAATCTCTTTATGTATGCAAATAGTACGAATATTGTTTCTTTGAATTTTGCACTTTGGACGCAACGGCTGCGGAGGGTGTTGTCCGAATTGCACGACATGGACGCTTTCTGCGCCGGTGTTACTTCCGAAAATGGGTAAATAATCCTTACGCATTGGGGGGGGTTCGGGAGGTGCCCGGGGAAATGAGCGCCTGGGCAGCCAACATGGTCGCCGTGTCGCCCACGCAATCCGAGGCAATCGTTTCGCAAGAGCGAGGTCACGCGCCGGCTTCAGGGCGTGACCGCACACACCGGCCTGGAGAGCGCTGTTCCCCGCTTTCAGCTTTCCGTTTCTTTGATCGCAATCCACTTCAGGCAGGACTGCACCGAATCGCGCGGTGAGCGCGGCCAAGGCTCCGAGCGCATGCCGTACACAGCGAAGACAGTGACAGGCCAACCGGAACATTTTCAGAACAGTTGTACAAAGCATACGTTATCTCAGATATTTACGAGGCTGCTTGCTATTGAGAACAAAACATGTACATTACCTCTAATTGAACCGTCCGCCGCTTCGTGGAATAAGGAGTCTCCGGCGATGTCACAGACCTCACTTCGCCTAATCGAGGGCAATGCAATGGATAAAACGAAGGCGCTCGACGCCGCGCTCAGTCAGATCGAACGAGCGTTCGGCAAGGGTTCAGTCATGCGCCTTGGCCAGGGATCGGTGGTTGAGGTCGAGGTGGTGTCGACCGGATCGCTCGGGCTTGATATTGCGCTCGGCATTGGCGGCCTGCCGCGCGGCCGTATCGTCGAGATCTACGGGCCGGAATCCTCGGGCAAGACGACCATGGCTTTGCACACGGTCGCCGAAGCCCAGAAGAAGGGCGGCATCTGCGCCTTTGTCGACGCGGAGCATGCACTAGATCCGGTTTACGCGCGCAAGTTGGGCGTGAAGATCGATGAGCTGCTGATCTCACAACCGGATGCCGGCGAACAGGCGCTGGAAATTGCCGATACGCTGGTGCGTTCCGGCGCGGTCGACGTGCTGGTGGTCGATTCGGTTGCAGCGCTGACGCCGCGCGCCGAACTCGAAGGCGAGATGGGTGATTCGCTGCCCGGCATGCAGGCGCGGCTGATGAGCCAGGCGATGCGCAAGCTGACCGCTTCGATCTCGCGCTCGAAGTGCATGGTCATCTTCATCAACCAGATCCGCATGAAGATCGGCGTGATGTTCGGTAGCCCCGAGACGACGACCGGCGGCAATGCGCTGAAGTTCTACGCCTCGGTGCGCCTCGATATCCGCCGAATCGGTTCGGTGAAGGACCGTGACGAGGTCGTCGGCAACCAGACCCGCGTGAAAGTGGTCAAGAACAAGCTGGCGCCGCCGTTCAAGCAGGTCGAGTTCGACATCATGTACGGCGAAGGCGTTTCGAAGACCGGCGAACTGCTCGATCTTGGCGTGAAAGCCGGTATCGTCGAAAAGTCCGGCGCATGGTTCTCCTATGACAGTCAGCGGCTCGGCCAGGGCCGTGAGAATGCCAAACAGTTCCTCAAGGACAATCCGGAAGTCGCTGATGCGATCGAGATGGCGGTGCGCCAGAATGCCGGACTGATCGCCGAGCAGATCCTGCAGGGCGACGAGGAAGACGACGGGGACGTCGCCGCCGAAGCCTGATCAGGTGCTGCCTCAACAGGCCTGTTCGATTGTGGAACTTGCGATGCCGGCGCTCGATGGGTGCCGGCATTTTCGTTTCGGGCGCGTTACCTCTGTCGTACCCGACGGCCTTCGTTGAGGGACTTCAACAGGGCAGGTCGGGGCGGCGGCGTACTGCGTTGGTACGCTGCGGCTGTGTCGGGTGCGGGAAACACTTGCCGTTTGACGTATCAGCCCGATATCCCCGATGGACCTGCATGTCAGCATTGATGTGCCGTACCCGAAAGGGGCGTGCGGACACACATCGGCGGGCAATTTGATGGTATCCGCCACGGCTTGTGGACAGGCTCACGCGTCGCCGCTAAAACCACGCAGAATTAGGCTTTGTCAGTGCGGCAATCCGGTGCATCCCAAGCAGGCAATTGGGCCGGAGACAGATCGCAAGAAGGGTTCTCGGTCGGGTATGAGCGGCGTCAACGAAATTCGCAGTGCGTTTCTGGATTACTTCAAGCGGAACGGGCATGAGATCGTCCCGTCAGGCCCGCTGGTTCCGCGCAACGATCCGACACTGATGTTCACCAATGCAGGCATGGTGCAGTTCAAGAACGTCTTCACCGGACTTGAAACGCGGCCCTATGATCGTGCGGTGACCTCGCAGAAATGTGTGCGCGCAGGCGGCAAGCACAACGACCTCGACAATGTCGGCTATACGGCCCGGCACCACACTTTTTTCGAGATGCTCGGGAATTTCTCGTTCGGCGACTATTTCAAGGATGTCGCGATCGAACTCGCCTGGAACCTTGTGACCAAGGAATTCGGTCTGCCGGAGAAGAAACTGCTGGTGACTGTCTATTCCGAGGACGACCAGGCATTCGACCTGTGGAAGAAGATCGCGGGCCTGCCGGAAGACCGCATCATCCGCATTCCGACATCGGACAATTTCTGGTCGATGGGCGAGACCGGCCCGTGTGGGCCGTGCTCCGAGATCTTCTACGATCACGGCGAGCATATCTGGGGTGGTCCTCCGGGTTCGCCGGAAGAAGATGGCGACCGGTTCATCGAGATCTGGAACCTCGTCTTCATGCAGTACGAGCAGCTCTCCAAGGATGAGCGGGTCAATCTGCCGAAGCCGTCGATCGACACGGGCATGGGGCTTGAACGCGTCGCCGCGGTCATGCAGGGCGTGCACGACAATTACGACATCGACCTGTTCCGGGCGCTGATCGGCGCCTCGGAAGATCTCACCGGCGTCAAGGCGGAAGGTGCCGCGACCGCGAGCCATCGCGTCATCGCCGATCATTTGCGCGCGACGAGCTTCCTGATTGCCGACGGCGTGCTGCCGTCCAATGAAGGCCGTGGCTATGTGCTGCGCCGGATCATGCGCCGCGCCATGCGCCATGCGCACCTGCTCGGCGCGCGCGAGCCGCTGATCTGGCGGCTGGTTCCCGTCCTGGTGCGCGAAATGGGCCGCGCCTATCCCGAGCTTGGCCGCGCCGAGGCACTGATTTCCGAGACGTTGAAGCTGGAGGAAGTCCGTTTCCGCCGCACGCTGGAACGCGGGCTCTCACTGCTTGAGGACGCGACCGGTTCGATGGGCGACGGCTACCGGCTCGACGGCGAGACGGCATTCAAACTCTACGACACCTATGGCTTCCCGCTCGATCTGACGCAGGATGCGCTGCGTCCGCGCGGCATCAGTGTCGACAATGACGGTTTTTCGACGGCGATGGAGCGCCAGCGTGCCGAGGCCCGTGCGGCCTGGGCCGGGTCCGGCGAGGCGGCGACGGAAACCGTCTGGTTCGCGCTGCGCGAAGAGGTCGGCGGCACCGAGTTCCTCGGCTACGATACGGAGAAGGCGGAAGGCGTCGTGACTGCGCTGGTCGCCGATGGCGACCGTGTGAAGACGCTCGCCAAGGGTGCCGAAGGCGCGGTGGTCGTCAACCAGACGCCGTTCTATGGCGAGAGCGGCGGCCAGGTCGGCGATGTCGGTATCATGGCGGGCCCGAACGGGCGCTTCTGCGTCACCGATGTTCAGAAGAAGGCCGAAAGCGTCTTCGTCCATGTTGGCGTCGTGGAAGAAGGCGAAATCGCCGTTGGTGAAGCGCTCGAAATGACCGTCGATCATGAGCGCCGCGCGGCCATCCGCTCGAACCACTCGGCGACCCACCTGCTGCATGCGGCGCTGCGCAACGTGCTCGGCGATCACGTTGCCCAGAAGGGTTCTATGGTGGCGCCGGAGCGGTTGCGCTTCGACTTTTCGCATCCGAAACCGATCGAAGGCGGGGAGCTTGCCGCGATCGACGAGATCGTCAACGAGGTGGTACTGCAGAACGCACCGGTGTCGACGCGGCTGATGGCGGTCGACGAGGCGATCGAGGCCGGCGCGATGGCGCTGTTCGGTGAGAAATACGGCGATGAGGTGCGCGTGGTGACCATGGGCGACGCGCTCGACGGCGGCGGAAAGCCCTATTCGGTGGAGCTGTGCGGCGGCACCCATGTCGCGCGCACCGGCGATATCGGCCTGCTGACGGTGGTCGGCGAATCCGCAGTTGCCGCCGGCGTGCGCCGCATCGAGGCGCTGACCGGCAACGCCGCGCGCCACTATCTGGAAGAACAGGACAAGCGGCTGCGCGAGGCGGCGTCGGTGCTCAAGGTGGCGCCGGCTCAGCTCGTCGAGCGGCTGTCGTCGCTGGTCGATGAACGCCGCAAGCTGGAGCGCGAATTGGCCGAAGCCAAGAAGGCGCTGGCGATGGGCGGCGGTTCGGGCGCTGCGGAAACGCCGGTCCGCGATATCAACGGCATCAAGCTGATGGCGCGCGCGATTTCCGGCGTCAGCCCGAAAGACCTCAAGGGTCTCGTCGACGAGGGCAAGAAGTCGATCGGTTCGGGCATCGTCGTCATCGCGGGCGCGTCGGACGATGGCAAGGCCGGCATCGTCGTTGGCGTGACGTCGGATCTGACGGACCGCTTCAGCGCGGTCGATCTGGTGCGCGTCGGCTCGCAGGAGGTTGGCGGCAAGGGCGGCGGCGGTCGTCCCGACATGGCGCAGGCCGGCGGGCCGGACGGCTCGAAGACCGAGGCCGCGCTCGCGGCCATCGAAGCGGCGATCCGCGCGGCCGACTAGGCCGTCGAAACAAGACGCAGTTTCAAGGGCGGCTCCCGGCGGGGCCGCCCTTTTGCTTTGCCATAACGCCTTGGCCTCAGACCTTATCAACCTTTCTGCGATAAGAAGGATTTCGGGTAAGGACAGGACTGGGAAGGTGAAGCGATGAGCGCGACGCGCTACGCTCGCGTGAAGCACCGCGTTTTCGAGGTGCTGGAAGAAGGCGCTGCAGGGGATCTCACCAGCAAGCTGGTGGATCGGTCTCTTATAGCCCTGATCGTGATCAATCTGATTTCGGTGGCGCTGGAAACCGTTCCTGAATATTCGGCCAAACACCACAAGCTCTTTCTCGCCGTCGAGATCTTCTCGGTGATCCTGTTCTCGCTCGAATATGCGGCGCGGGTCTGGGTTGCCGACGAGTTCACCACGCTGCGTCATCTGCGGCCGTCGCTGGCGCGGCTGCGTTACATGGTCAGCCCCTGGGCGGTCATCGACCTCCTCGCGATCATGCCGTTCTTCATCGGCTTTCTGTTCCCCGTTACCGACCTGCGCATGCTGCGGGTGTTCCGGCTCGTCCGGTTCCTCAAGCTGGTGCGTTATTCGATCGGCATTCGTTCGCTCGCGTCGGCGATCGAATCCGAAAAGCGGGCGCTGCTCGGCAGTCTCGTCATCATCCTCGGCGTCGTGCTGATGGCGGCTTCCGTCATCCACATCGTCGAACATCAGGCGCAGCCGGAAAAATTCGGTTCGATCCCGGCCTCCATGTGGTGGGCGATCGCCACGCTGACGACGGTTGGCTATGGCGATGTGGTGCCGATCACCGCGTCGGGCAAGTTCATTGCCGGCGTCGTCATGCTGCTCGGCTACGGCATGTTCGCGCTGCCGATCGGTATCGTCGCGACGGCATTCGCCCGCGAGATCCATCAGCGCGACTTTGTCGTCACCTGGGGCATGGTCGCGCGCGTGCCGCTGTTCGCGCAGATGTCGGCTTCCGAGATCGCCGAAGTGATGAAGCTGTTGCGGGCACAGATCGTCGAGCGCGGTGCGATCATCGCGCGGCGCGGTGAGCCGGCGCGGTCAATGTATTTCATTGCCTCGGGGCGGGTGCAGATCGATCTGCGCGACGCGAGCTACGAGTTGGGCGATGGCGCATTCTTCGGCGAAATAGCCGTGCTCAAGCACACCGAACGCTCGGGCAATGTCACGGCGCTGTCGCGCTCGACGCTGCTGGCGCTCGATGCCGATGATCTGCACATCCTGATGACGCGCAACCAGACGATCGGTGCGCATATCCGCTCGGTCGCGCGCTCGCGGCTCGGCAGTGAGATCGTGACGCCGGGCGGCGATCTGGTCGAGGAAGAACTCGAACAAACGCCGCCGGATCCGGAAAGACCCGACGGCGTGTAAATCGTCTCAACGATAGTGCCAACTGAGAGTTAGGCCGCCATCGCCTTCTGCAGGTTCTCGTCGATCTTGTCGAGGAAGGCGGTGGTCGACAGCCACTTCTGGTCCGGGCCGACCAGCAGCGCCAGATCCTTCGTCATGAAGCCCGACTCCACGGTGTCGATGCAGACCTTCTCGAGTGTTTCGGCGAAGCTCTTGAGCTCGGCATTGTCGTCGAGCTTGGCGCGGTGGGCGAGGCCACGGGTCCACGCAAAGATCGAAGCGATCGAGTTGGTCGAGGTTTCCTTGCCCTGCTCATGCAGGCGGTAGTGACGGGTCACGGTGCCGTGCGCGGCCTCGGCCTCGACGGTGCGGCCGTCCGGGCTCATCAGCACGGAGGTCATCAGGCCGAGCGAGCCGAAGCCCTGCGCGACGGTGTCGGACTGAACGTCGCCGTCGTAGTTCTTGCACGCCCAGACATAGCCGCCGGACCACTTCAGAGACGCCGCGACCATATCGTCGATGAGCCGGTGCTCGTACCAGATCTTGGCTTCTTCGAACTTGTCCTTGAACTCGTTCTCGTAGACTTCCTGGAACAGATCCTTGAAGCGACCGTCATAGGCCTTCAGGATTGTGTTCTTGGTCGACAGGTAGCACGGGACCTTGCGGTTGAGCGCGTAGTTCATCGAGGCGCGGGCGAAGTCGATGATCGACTCATCGAGATTGTACATCGCCATGGCGACGCCCGAGCTCGGCGCGTCGAAGACCTCGCGTTCGATCACGTCACCGTCGTCGCCGACGAACTTGATGGTCAGCTTGCCCTTGCCGGGGAAACGGAAGTCGGTGGCGCGGTACTGGTCGCCATAAGCGTGACGGCCGACGATGATCGGCTGCGTCCAGCCGGGAACGAGCCGCGGCACGTTCTGCATGATGATCGGCTCACGGAAGATGACGCCGCCGAGGATGTTGCGGATGGTGCCGTTCGGCGAACGCCACATCTTCTTCAGGCCGAATTCCTCGACGCGGGCTTCGTCCGGCGTGATGGTGGCGCACTTGACGCCGACGCCGTGTTCCTTGATCGCGTTGGCAGAGTCGACCGTGACCTGATCGTCGGTGGCATCGCGGTTTTCGATGCTGAGGTCGAAATACTTCAGATCGATGTCGAGATAGGGGTGGATCAGCTTGTCCTTGATGAGCTGCCAGATGATCCGGGTCATCTCGTCGCCGTCGATTTCGACGACCGGATTCTGCACCTTAATTTTCGCCATTGCGGACCTCGAACTTTTTCCAGGGGGAGAAATCGGCGCCACCCTAGACGAGCGCCGATGGCTTCACAAGTTGTACTGTTTGCCAATACGGGCGAGTTCCTGACGCAGCCGATCTATAAGCTCTTGCTTATATTTAGACGGCAGCGGACGCATCACGGCATCGTCCGGCGGGAAGCGATCCGGCGCGGTCTCGAACAGGCTTTTGGGCTCGCCGCGCGGCGCCAGATAGCGCTTCGCGATGTCGTCATTGCCGGCCCGGTAGCGCTCAAGGATTGCAAGCCTTTGCTCGCGGGTCAGGAACACGGGTTTGCCGGGCTTCGTGATCGTCTGCACGATGTGGCGCAGATCGCGGTGCTGGCGCGGCCCCGGCCAGCGCGGTGAGATCCTGTTGCGGGCGTTGACGTGGCGCATCAACTCGATCGCCTCGGGGTTTAACGAGGGATTGTCGAATTTCGGCTCTTTCGGCTTTTTCAGCGGCGCGATGCCGAGCACGTCGAAGATCTTCTGCAGCGCATCGTCGGAACCGTAGCGGTCGACGTGGATGCAGGCGGGTTCGAAGTACGCCTCCCAGTGACGCAGCATCGCGGCGTAGTCGAGCCGCTTTCGCACTTCGGCTGTCTCCAGATAGGTTTCGATATCGGAGGCGGTGCCGTTCTTCACGCTCTCGCCATAGAGCGACTCCAGATACTGGTCCTGACGGCGGAACTGGACGACTACATGAACGTCGTAGCGCTCGCGCAGAGCGGCGAAGAACGGCGCCGCATAAGCGCTTTCGGCGTAGACCGCTTCCTCGCTGAGGAACACCTTGGGACAGGGGGAGGCGTCGATCTCGGCGAACACGGGGTTCAGGCGGGCGAGATTGCGGCGATAGAAGGCGCGCTTGCCGCCGATCATGGTCGCAAGGTTCAGTGGGAACACCGACTGCACATGCACCGCGGTCACGGCCTTCCTGAGGAAGATGTGCTTTGGCGTGACCTGTTCTTCGTCGAGACCATAATGGGTTTGCGGATAAAGGACCCCGCGGCGGGCCGCCAGGCGTCCCTTGTTGAGGTGAAAAACCCGCTGGATGTAGCTCGTTCCCGTCTTTTCGGTGCCGATGTGGAGAAAGATCGTCTTGTCGGACATCGCATCCTGCTCGCCCGGCTGTTGCGGGCGGGTATTGCGTTAAGAGCTGTTGCCGCGTCGGCGGCGCAACACTACAGCGGCGGGGCAAGGCCATGCAATCCGATTGCCGAAGCCGGGGGTGCTTGCTATCACACGCGCCATGACCGACGAACACAGCGTTTCCCCTTCGAATGCCGCCCCGGCGGCATCCATGCCCATCATCATTCTGGTCGAGCCGCAGCTCGGCGAGAACATCGGCACGGCTGCGCGTGCGATGGCCAATTTCGGCCTTGCCGAGATGCGCATCGTCAATCCGCGCGATGGCTGGCCGAATGAGCGCGCCCGTGGCGCCGCGAGCCGTGCCGACCATGTGATCGACGGGATCACGGTCTATGATACGGCGGCAGAGGCCGTGGCCGATCTTGGCTTCGTCTATGCGACGACGGCGCGCTCGCGCGAGATGGCGAAAGCGGTGGTCGGGCCGGAAGAAGCGGCAGCGCGCTGTGCGTCGCTGTCGCGCGACGGCGTGCGCACCGGCATTCTGTTCGGGCGCGAGCGCTGGGGCCTGACCAATGACGAGGTGGCGCTGGCCGATGAGATCGTCACGCTGCCGGTCGATCCGACGTTCGCCTCGCTCAATATCGCGCAGGCCGTTCTCATCCTCTCCTATGAATGGCGCAAGGCGTCGGTCGGTGCGGACCTGCCGTTTGCCGCTACCGAGGGTTCGCCGCCGGCTTCCAAGGAAGACGTGTTGCGGCTGATGGCGCATCTGGAAGAGGCGCTTGATGCGGTCAACTATTTCCGGCCCGAGGAGAAGAAGCCGGTGATGACGCGCAATCTGCTCAACATCTTCCAGAAGGCGCAGTTGAGCGACCAGGAAGTGCGGACGTTGCGCGGTGTCGTCGCCGCGCTCGAGGTCGGGCCGCTGTCGCCGGAGGAGATCGCCGCGCGACGGCGGGCGAAAAGCGAACGCAAGGCGGCGGCGAAGGCCGCGCAGGCGGCTGCGTCGGGGGATGACGACGCAGCGGAGACGGCCAATTGACGACGCGCATTCTCGTCTTCGATTCCGGCATCGGCGGGGTAACCGTGCTCGGCCCGATCGTTGCGCGGATGCCCGATGCCGAGATTGTCTATGTCGCCGATGATGCCGGCTTTCCCTATGGCGAGTGGGAGGCCGATTCTCTCAAAGAGCGGATCGTCGCGCTGTTCGAGACGCTGATCGCGTAACATCGCCCCGATGTGGTGGTGATCGCCTGCAATACCGCGTCGACGCTGGTGCTGCCGGTGCTCAGGGCGCGCTTTGCCTGCCCCTTCGTTGGTACCGTTCCGGCGATCAAGCCGGCGGCGGCGCTGACGAAGACCGGCATCGTCGCGGTGCTGGCGACGCCGGCGACCGTCAAGCGCGACTACACGTTCGATCTGATTGCTGACCATGCCCCGGACACGGCAATCGTGCTGGTCGGTTCGCATCGCCTTGCCGGACTGGCGGAAGACCGCTTTTTCGACCGGCCGCTCGACGAGGCGGCGGTGGCAGCGGAAATCGCGCCGTGCTTCGTCGACAAGGAAGGCCAGCGTACCGACGTCGTGGTGCTTGCTTGCACGCACTATCCGCTGCTTGAGAACGTCTTTCGCCGACTGGCACCGTGGCCGGTGAGCTGGATCAATCCGGCAGATGCCATTGCCAGACGCGTCGCCGACGTTGCCGGCATCGCGACCGGCGGTGACGCGCCGCTGTGGCCGCAAGCGTTTCGCGAGGGAAGGGTGGTGTTCACCTCCGGCCGCGCGGCGCCGTTTTCCTACGCGACCTTCCTCGAACATGGCCGATGTGGTGCCGGGTGACAGAAATCCGCGGATTTTGCCCTGCAATGTTTGACATTGGCCGCGCGGTCTAGTATCCGAGCAGCGCTGGCGCGGGTCTCGTTGAGGCCCGCGTTGGTTTTCACGCACCCGTGGGGTTGTCGCAGCTTGCTGCGAATGAGGCGGGCGCCTCGCCCAACCCCTGTCGGCTTGCCGGTTCCTTGCGAACGGGGAAGCGAAGGAGGGCGCGTTTCCTTCACGCGTCTGCCGCGTCGGCCCACCGGGCTTTGACGAGGAAGCCGCACCATAAATCGGGCCGGTACGGGATGTCCCGTCGGCGGTCCACAAGAACCAAAGGAAACCGCGATGTCAAAGCGCCATTCCGCGAAGTACAAAATCGATCGCCGTATGGGCGAAAATATCTGGGGTCGTCCGAAGAGCCCGGTCAACCGGCGCGAATACGGCCCGGGTCAGCATGGTCAGCGCCGCCGCGGCAAGCTGTCGGATTACGGCGTGCAGCTCAAGGCCAAGCAGAAGCTCAAGGGTTACTACGGCAGCATCTCCGAGAAGCAGTTCCGCCGCATCTATGAAGAAGCGACCCGGATGAAGGGCGATACCTCGGCGAACCTGATCGGCATTCTTGAGAGCCGTCTGGATGCCCTCGTGTATCGCGCCAAGTTCGTTCCGACCGTGTTTGCCGCGCGCCAGTTCATCAACCATGGCCATGTCATGGTGAACGGCCGCCGCGTCAACATCGGCAGCTACCGCTGCAAGGTCGGTGACGTCATCGAGGTGCGTGAGCGTTCCAAGCAGATGGTTCTGGTTCTGGAATCGGTGCAGCTCCAGGAGCGCGACGTGCCGGATTACGTCGAAGCCGACCACAACAAGATGACCGCCACCTTCGTGCGCGTGCCGCAGCTTGCCGACGTGCCGTACCCGGTGATGATGGAACCGAACCTGGTCGTCGAATTCTATTCGCGCTAATTCAAAGCGCCGAAAACACTTCGGATCAGGCCGCCTTCGGGCGGCCTTTTTCGTTTCAGGGCACATTTTCCTCAGGCGTGCCCTTTTTTATTGCGAGTGCTTTCGCATATCATTTGCAAAAATGAACAATGCGAAGGGGGAACCACTCGATGGGCGATTTTCAAAATGAGGACTGTCCCGGCACTCCGTCCGGCGGCGCAGGCGAGGGCGAACGCGGCGGCTTGCGGCTCGACCGGCGCGGCTTCCTGCAGGCGGCCGCCGGTGGCGCGCTCGGCCTTGCGACCTGGGGCCTGCAGACCGGCGCGGCGGTGGCGCAGCAGGCGCAGGCGCACACGTTGAAACTCGGCGCTTTCGAACTCACCGTTCTCAGCGACGGCTTCATCAGCTTTCCGACATCCAACCTCGCGCCGGCAATCCCGGAAGCCGAGCGCAATGCGCTGCTTTCCGCGCACGGTTTGTCGCTCGAGGAGCATGTCTCCAAGATCAATGTCGCGATGGTGCGCAGCGGCGATGAGCTGATCCTCATCGACACTGGCGCGGGGATGAACTTCGTCGCCTCCGCCGGGCTTCTGGCCGACAGTTTCGATGCTGCCGGCATCGACCGCGAGGAAGTGACCAAGGTCATCCTCACCCATGCTCATCCCGACCATGTGTGGGGCATCATCGATGATTTCGACGAGAGCGAGCGGTTCCCCAACGCGTCCTACGTGATGGGCTCGGCGGAATGGGATTTCTGGATGGCCGAAGACGTGCTGACCAAGCTTCCCGACGATCTGCACGGCTTCGCGCTCGGCGCGCAGCGCAGCCTCGGGCCAATCGCCGAAAAGATAACCCGCGTCGGCGATGGTGCGTCGGTGTCGTCGGGCATCACCATGATCGACACGCCGGGTCACACGCCGGGGCACATGTCGGTGGTGCTGGAATCCGAGGGCGAGACGCTGGTGGTGACCGGCGACGCCGCCACCCATATGGCGGTGTCGTTCGAGCGGCCGGACTGGCGCTTCATCCGTGATCAGGAACCGGATGTGGCTGTCGCGACCCGCAAGAAGCTGCTGGACATGATCGCGACCGACAAGATGGGCCTTATCGGCTACCACCTGCCGTGGCCGGGAGTCGGACGCGCCGAGCGCAAGGACACCGCGTTCCGCTACGTGGCGGCCGACGCCTGATGGGGTCGGCTCAGCTTTCCGCCAGAACATCATCCAGCGAGCGGCGGGCGCTTGGCCGGTTTGGCTTGGCGTTCGCACCAGCCGGATAGCCGAGGCGCAGGAGCAGTTGCGGATGGTCGCTACCGTCCGTGACGAGGCTTGCGAGATGGGCGCGCAGGTCGGGGATTTCGACCGGCTGGTTGACGAGGGCGAGCGAAACGCCGGCGACGGTCGCGGTCAGGAACAGGCGGGCGAGCGCACGGCCGGTTTTCAGCCAGTCCGTTAGTGTGTCGCCGGGGCTCAGCATCACCGCGAGGACCGGTGTTGCGTCCATGCGCGCCCGGTCGCCCTTTGCGAGCAACGATCCAATGTCGAAGCGGCGGATGGCTGCGGCAAGCAGAGGTGTTGCCAGATCGGGAGCGCCGAAGCCTGCCATCGACAGCCCGTCTTTTCCGGGAGCCGCAGCGCGGCGCATCCAGTCGCTCAGCTCGGCGCGGAAGGCGGGATCGGCATGTTGCCGGCGCGTTGCTTCCGCCACCAGACCGGCGATGGCCGATTTCCCTTCGTCATCCAGCACCAGACGCAGATCGATGCCGAGCGTGCGCGTTGCCTCGGTGAGATCGTCGAGCACGAAGTCCGGCAACTCGGTCGGCGCGTAAGGTGTACGGTCGCAGTGGCGCGTGAGGATCGCGGCGACGAGGTCGCGATCGTGGGTCGTTGGGTCGACGCTGCCCGTGACGGTGACGCGGGCGACGAGGTCCGGGCGCTCCGGCTCCGGCAGCAGGCGGCATTCGGTGCCGATGCCGAATGCGGCAAGCGCGATAAGCAGATGCTCGGCCGTGGCGCCGCACGACATCGCGAGTTCCCGCCGCTGCGGGTCAACGGCCGACAGGGCGCGGGTGTTGTCGGCGAGAATGTCGACATGATCGTCGTGCAGTCGAAATCGCCAGGGCTGCGAATTGTGCGAGGAGGGCGCCAGGACCGCGTAGCGCAGGGCGAAGCGAAGCCGATCGCGCGGCCCCCCTTGATGCGGGAAAGCCGCCGGTTCGATGTTCCGAGGATCGCCGTGGTTTCGCTGTGCCATGTCATGACACCCGATGCTTGAGCCCGGGGGTGCCGAAATCACCGGCCGCGACGGGTTGCGCGGGGTGAATTCCGGGCGCCTTTGTCTTCCTTGAATCTCGGCCCGTCCGGCATCCTTATCAAGGGGGTGAGACACTTTTGTCCCGGTGGGGCAAGAAAAGGCTCGGCGATCTAATTCCCTTCAATAGTACGAGATTCGGAAATAATTCCAGGGAATTTGTCCAGAAAATGAACGGTTACTGCAATAGTTAAACCTTTGTTCAATGCTTTTGGCTGCAAAATGGGCAAACTTTCTTGAAAAGGGCCCATCATGACTAAACTCCGTACAATGTTGGCAGCTAGCGTCTTTGCCGCCTGTTGCGGCACGGCGATGGCCGAGCCCGTTGGTTCGCCGCCCGATGCGGCGGCGTTGCTCGGTCCCGACTTCGTCAAGCAGGTGCGTTCCTGGGTCGATACCGAGATCGTGCGCCTGTCGGTCGAGGGACAGAACGAACGCTATGGCGCACTTTCGCAGGAGAAGATCGACGCGCTCGACAAGCAGTGGCGCGCCGAGCGCGAGCAGGACGACAAGCCGCTGATCGCGGCCACCCTGTCCAATCCGCTTTCCGTCTATCTGACGCGCATCCAGGGCCAGTCGCTCGGGATGTTCGTGGAGATCTTCGTGATGGACAACAAGGGCCTCAATGTCGGCCAGTCGTCGATCACCTCGGATTTCTGGCAGGGCGATGAAGGCAAGTTCCAGAAGACGTTTCCGGCCGGCGCCGGCACGGTCTTCGTCGACGAGCCGGAATGGGACGAAGACTTCAAGATCTGGCGGGCGCAGCTCAACATGACGCTCGCGGCCGAGGATGGCAAAACGCCGATCGGCGCGGCCACGATCGAAGTCAATCTGAGCGAATTGATGCGCCGTACAGGCGCCGGGAGCTAAGGGCTAAAAACCATGTTCAAGAATATGTCCGTCTCCCTGAAAGGGATCGCAGCTTTCATGGTCATGGCGCTCGTCGGCGTCGGGACCAGCATCTTCATTTACTCGCAATCGGTGTCGGCGGTGACGGCGGTTGAGGAAAACGGCCGCATCCAGGCTCTGATCCAGGATATCCGCGAACTCGATATCCTCATGACCGATCAGATCGTCGCCGCTAAGACCTTCTTCCTGACCGGCGATCGCAGCTGGGTCGGCGAGGTCGAAAAGGGGACCGCCCAGATCGGCAAGGAACTGGACGGCATCAAGGCCGCGCTTGCCGACGTCGATCCAGCGCTGACGATCGCTGAGGTCGAGAGCGGCTGGCGTGGGTGGCTCAACGACTACACCATGAAGCAGATCACGCTGATGCGAGATCCGATGACCGTCGACCTGGCGCGCGCCATGGAGACGACGGGTCGCGGTACGGCGGCGATTGGCAAGGTCGAGGAGAATATCCACCACCTGCTTACAGATTTGACCGCACGGCAGGGGAAACTCGCCGAAGCGCAGCAGAGCAGCCTCAGCCTTGTCGAAATGATCGCGCTTTTCAGCGCGGTGGTGCTGACCGGCGTCGCGGTTCTGCTCGGCTTCCTCAATTATGTTTTGGTTTCACGGCCGTTGTCCGATCTTGCCGAGAAGACGCAGAAGCTCGCCGAGAACGACCTTACTGTGGATCTGCCGCATGAGAACGGGCGTGACGAGATCGGCCGCATGACGGATGCGCTTGCCGTGTTCCGCGACAATCTCGTGCGCACGCGGGAAATGGAAGAGGCCGCCGAACGCACCAAGGCGGAAGCCGAAGCCGACCGGCGCGCCGAGCGCGAGCGTGTTGCGGCCGAGTTCGAGCAGACGGTGATGGGCATCTCGGAAGAGATCCTTGCCGCCACCGAGCACCTCAACGCAACCGCGGGCAGCCTTGCCGAAATCGCCAACGACACCACCAACCAGTCGATGACCGTGTCGACGGCGGCGGGGCAGGCGACGAGCAATGTGCAGACGGTGGCGAGTGCGACCGAGGAGCTGTCGGCGTCTATCCACGAGATCAACGGCCAGATCCACGGCGCTTCACAGATCGCCGCGAGCGCTCAGGAAGAGGTTGCCAAGGCCAATCAGGCGGTCGGCAGCCTGCAGAACGTGGTTGCCCGCATCGGCGATGTGACGCAGCTCATCAACGCGATTGCCGAACAGACCAACCTGCTGGCTCTCAACGCGACCATCGAAGCGGCGCGGGCAGGCGAAGCGGGTCGCGGGTTTGCCGTGGTGGCGTCGGAAGTGAAAGCGCTGGCCGAGCAGACCTCCAAGGCGACCGAGGAAATCGATCGCGAGATCTCGGAGATGCGGGCGGTCGCCGATCTTTCGACGGCGGCGACGGAATCCATCGCCGGTATGGTCGAGACGATTGCCGAGCGGTCCGCGGCGATGGCCGCTGCCGCCGAAGAGCAGAACGCGGCGACCGGCGAAATCGCGCGCAACATCTCCGAGGCCGCGACCGGCACCCAGCAGGTCAGCAGCTCGATCGAGAATGTCAGCGCGTCGGCCAATCAGACCGGACAGCTTTCCACGGAAATGCGCGAAGCGGTCGGCGAGCTCTTTGCCCGCTCCGAAAAGCTGCGCGGCTCCATGGCCGAGTTCCTGCAGCGCATCCGCGCCGCCTGATCGCAGCCGAGCAGACAAGAAAAAGCCGGGGTGGTCCGACCACTCCGGCTTTTTGTTTTTGTAACCGTGTACCGACCCCGAAGGCCGAAGATCGTCAGGCCTGTTCGCGGACCGCGATGCCCTTGCCCTTGAAGGCGTCGTGCAGTTCGCCGGCCTGGAACATCTCGCGGACGATGTCGCACCCGCCGACGAATTCGCCCTTGATGTAGAGCTGCGGAATGGTCGGCCAGTTGGAGAATTCCTTGATGCCGTTGCGCAGTTCTTCGCTGTCGAGCACGTTGATGCCCTTATAGTCGACGCCGAGATAGTCGAGAATCTGCACGACCTGGCCCGAGAAGCCGCACTGCGGGAAGGTCGGGGTGCCCTTCATGAAGAGAATGACGTCGTTGCCGTCGACTTCGTGCTTGATCCAGTCGTTGATGCTGCTCATGTCTTCGTCCCTTTCGCTCGGCCGGTGGTCCCCCGGCCTGATCGCCATCCAGAGCATTTCCTGTGAATGTTGAATCACTGAAAATGCTCTACCTATTTGTTTGTCGCGTATTCTTGTCCGAAAACCGGTTCCCACTTTTCGCTGACGCGGACCTCCGGTTCGGGAATACGCTCTATGTCCGGCCATGTCGGGTTTCATGCGCGCGCAAAACCGCCGGACACCGGATCCGTTCTCTCCCACGGTTATATGGTGCTTTTGCGGATGTTCAATCGGGGAAGGGAAAAATCGTTGGGTTTGGTGGTGCTGGAGACCTTGGCGCAATGCGGCGGCGCGGGGTGTTCTGCTGGCCGTAGCGTTCAAGAAATCCGGCAATAAACCTGTTCGCTCAGGGCAGCATAAAGGGCAACGCCCGTCGGGTAATCATAGTTTGCCATTATTCTATCCCTCCGCTGGGATGGATGCTGAAGTGAAAAAATCGGAACATGTGCTGCTCGCGTTCGAATACGAATTGAATTTCATTCTTGAAACCATCAGTCGAGCGAACGCGATGTTCATCTACGTTCGCGTAGTAGTGCCTACGCAGCGGGTCGGTGTAGACACGACTTGGCGTACCCTTCGCGGCATAGCACCAGGCAAAGCCGTCATTGGCGCCGTTCTCAAAGAAGATCTTCTGCAGGAAGTAGTCTTTGTCTGTGGCGTCTTCCGTTAGGAAAGTCGCGTTACGGCTATTCGCTGCAGGATAGGTTTCGGCAGGCCATTCACCATTGCGACCATCTATTCTTGGCCCATAAATTGCATCGATATTGTCATCCCAAAACTGGAGACTTCCGTTGGTGCGCCCACTTTTGCCAATGAAGTAGGATTTTCCGGTGAACTGTTCATCGAAAAGCTTGGTCCACTCCTTCGGCGTCGGCGTCCAATAGCGCGGCCGGTCCTCCGGCCAAAAAGCACGAATGATCTCACTACCCTCGGCCGTCAGCGCAAACCTCTGCGCTCCAAAACACCCTATGGGAAATGCTCGTCCCCGCGTTGCCAGCGCCTTCGCGCCGTAAGCATTGAACGCGTCCCACCGGGCCCGCGTGGTGCCGGGCGGCGGGTTGATCCACTCCTGCTTGGCGAGGTTTTCCTTGCGCGGCCCGTCATACCAGGCCTCGAACTCCTCCGGCGTCGCCGGACCGACATAGGTCGAGATGACTTCCAGCCGGCTTTTCGGGCTTTCATAGGCCGTCTGCGTCACATAGGCGATGCCGAAGGTGAGATCGTCGGCGTCGTCGAACCAGACCACCGCCGGCGGCAGGAAGCCCTCCCGCGAAAAGGTATATCTCGACTCTTTGCCGCGCACCGAGCTGCAAATCGACGGTGTGGTCACGAGGACGGCGTGGTTGTCCTTCGTGCGGCGGATGAAGAGGTTCGGCGTCATGCCGGCCAAAACGCTCGAGCCATTGGCTTTTGAGCGTGTGATCCGCGTGCTGCACGCGACCACATTGTCGAAGACGACGTCTTCGGTGCCGTCGACCCTGATCACCGTCTTGTATCGAAAAAAAACTCCCGGCAATGTTACCCGCGTCGAGGTCAGCCCGGCGGCGCGATAGACCACGCTCATCACAATGCCGCGGCCGAAATCCGTGCCGAACAGGATAGCCGCCACGAGTGCGAGAACACCGGCAACTCCGATCGCGCTCTTCCAGCCTCGCCGCATCGTCTACCTCCCGTCGTGCACTGGATCTTTGCGATGCAGCCTAAGCGCGCAGGGGTGGGGTCTGCAATTCCCGGAAACTATGGGTTTCGTATCAATGGGAAGTGCAAGGCCTCCGCTCGGGCACGAAAAAGCCGGCAAGGTCAGCCCTGCCGGCTTTCGAATTCCCGCGAATGTGCGTTTGTTGCGGCTACTGAGCCGCCGGGGCGCTGGTCTGCAGGGCGAGCGCGTGGAGCACGCCGCCCATGTTGCCCTTCAGTGCCTCATAGACCATCTGGTGCTGCTGCACGCGCGACTTGCCGCGGAAGGATTCCGACACGACAACGGCGGCGTAGTGGTCGCCATCGCCGGCAAGGTCGCGAATTTCGATCTCGGCGTCGGGGAAAGCTGCCCGGATCAGATCTTCGATTTCGCCCGCGTCCATTGCCATCGTGTCATTCTCCCAAGCTCTGTCGGCCGCGTTTCGCGGCGCTTGTCGTTGTTGTTACAGTGTATCGCCCATATAGGCCGGGAACCAGCTTTCATGGGCGTCGCGAAGCTCTGCAACGGATATGGAGAGGGCACCGGCAACTGTCAAATTGCTGCCGCCCACGGCGCCAAGCGAAATGCAGGAAACTTCGGCTTCGCCCGCGAGCTTGCCGATGCGCTCGACGTCCGATCCCTTGCAGGTGACGACGTAGCGGGCCTGGTCTTCGGCGAACAGCGCGACATGGGCCGGGTTCGGCACGCGGACCTCGCAGCCGAGGCCTGAGGCCATGGCCATTTCGGCGAGCGCCAGCGCAAGGCCGCCGTCGGAAATGTCGTGGCAGGCGGTGACGTGGCCGGCGCGGATCATGCTGCGGACGAAGTCGCCATTGCGTTTCTCGATCTCGAGGTCGACCGGCGGTGGCGGGCCTTCCTCGCGGCCGAGGATGTCGCGCAGGAAGATTGTGCGGCCAAGATGCTCGCCGTGGCCGCCGATCAAGAGGATCTCGTCGCCTTCATCCTTGAAGGCGAGCGTTGCCATGGCGTTGTGGTCGGGCATCAGGCCAACGCCGCCGATCGCCGGCGTCGGCAGGATCGCCTTGCCGTGGGTCTCGTTGTAGAGCGAGACGTTGCCGGACACGACGGGGAAGGAAAGCGCTTCGCAGGCAGCCCCGATGCCTTTGATGGCGCCGACGAGCTGGCCCATGATCTCGGGCTTTTCCGGATTGCCGAAATTGAGATTGTCGGTGACGGCGAGCGGATCGGCGCCGACGGCGGTGATGTTGCGCCAGGCTTCGGCGACCGCCTGCTTGCCGCCCTCGAACGGGTCGGCCTCGCAATAGCGCGGCGTGACGTCGACGGTCATGGCGAGCGCCTTGTCGGTGCCCGGCAGCTTGATGACGCCGCAGTCGCCGCCCGGCTTCTGCACGGTGTTGCCGAGGATCATATGGTCGTACTGTTCCCAGACCCAGCGGCGCGAGCACTGGTCGGGCGAGCCGACGATGGACTTCAGCGCGGCGCCGAGATCGGCGGGCGCCTCGATGGAGGCCATATCGAGCGGTGCCGGCTTCGGCGTCTCGACCCACGGGCGGTCGTATTCCGGGGCCTCGTCGCCGAGGTCCTTGATCGGCAGCGTCGCCATCACGTCGCCATTGTGCTCGACGACGAATTTCAGCGTGTCGGTGGTTTCGCCGACGACGGCGAAGTCGAGCGCCCATTTGCGGAACACGGCCTCGGCCTCGGCCTGCTTTTCAGGCTTCAGCACCATCAGCATGCGTTCCTGGCTTTCCGAGAGCATCATCTCGTAGGCGCTCATGCCGTCTTCGCGGCAGGGAACCTGATTGAGGTTCAGCGTGACGCCGAGGTCGCCCTTGGCGCCCATTTCGACCGCCGAGCAGGTGAGGCCGGCAGCGCCCATGTCCTGAATGGCGATGACCGCGCCGGTCGCCATCAGTTCAAGGCAGGCTTCCAGCAGCAGCTTTTCGGAGAACGGGTCGCCGACCTGCACGGTCGGGCGCTTTTCTTCCGTCGTCTCGTCGAACTCGGCAGAGGCCATCGAGGCGCCGTGGATGCCGTCGCGGCCGGTCTTCGAGCCGAGATACACGACCGGCATGCCGACGCCGGCCGCCGCCGAATAGAAGATCTTGTCGATATCGGCGAGGCCGAGCGCAAAGGCGTTGACCAGGCAGTTGCCGTCGTAGCTCTTGTCGAAATTGACTTCGCCGCCAATCGTCGGCACGCCGAACGAGTTGCCATAGCCGCCGACGCCGGCAACGACGCCGGACACGAGGTGGCGGGTGCGCGGGTGCTCCGGCGCACCGAAGCGCAGCGCGTTCATCGCCGCGATCGGGCGCGCGCCCATGGTGAAGACGTCGCGCAGGATGCCGCCGACACCGGTCGTCGCGCCCTGATAGGGCTCGATGTAGCTCGGGTGGTTGTGGCTCTCCATCTTGAAGATCACCGCCTTGCCGTCGCCGATATCGACCACGCCGGCGTTCTCGCCCGGGCCGCAGATGACGCGCGGGCCGGTGGTCGGCAGGGTGCGCAGCCATTTCTTCGAGGACTTGTAGGAGCAGTGCTCGTTCCACATCGCCGAGAAGATGCCGAGTTCGGTCAGCGTCGGCTCACGGCCGATAAGGTCGAGAATGCGCTGGTACTCGTCCGGCTTGAGGCCGTGTTCGGCGATCAGTTCGGGGGTGATTTCGATGTCGTTACGAAGCATGGGAGAGGTCGCGACTCGTGGTTGGGAGATACCCGTTTCAAAGGACGCCTCCCTTTACCACCATTCCGCCGGTGTTGGCTATTTTTTGCCTCCGCGCGCCCGCCCACGAGGCCGTTTCGATGTGGACATTCCAGCCACGCTCGTTTTTTGCTCTTGAAAAATATTACGTACGTACAAAATTAAGATGTACGACGTAATATTTTATGGAGATCGAGATGCGTGTTGTGGTGACGGGAGCAAACGGGTTTGTCGGCAGCCATTGTCTTGAGGCGCTCGACGGAACTAAGGGCGTCGAGGCCATTGCGGCGTGCCGCGATGCTTCGAAGCTGGAGGCCGGGTTCAGCGGGGAAGCCCGGGTCGGGGATTTGCGCGACGCGGATTATCTCGACGAGCTGGTCAGGGATGCCGATGTGGTTGTCCATGCGGCGGCGTGGACGGCGCTGTGGGGGTACAAGGCGCGCTCGGACGCGCTGTTTCTGAAGCCGAGCCTCGATCTGATCGCGGCGGCGCGGCGGGCCGGCGTGAAGCGGTTCATCTTCATCAGCACGGTCAGCGTGGCGGATGGAAAGGAGGCGGCGGCGTCCATGAGTGTGGGGCGCAAACGCGCCTACTGGCCGCACGAGGCCAATGTGGCGCGGATCGAGGACCGGCTGCGCGAGGAAGCGGGTGAGGATTTCACCCCGGTTGTCATGCGGCTCGGCCTGTTCGCCGGCTCGCGCTATGCCCTCGGCCTGTTGCCGATCCTGGTTCCGCGGCTGAAGACCCATCTGGTGCCCTGGGTCGCGGGCGGGCGGACGCATATGCCGATCATCGACGGGCGCGATATCGGGGCTGCTGTGGCGCTGGCCGCGACCGCCGAGGGGCTTTCCGGCTATGAGGCGTTCAACATCGTCGGCCCCGAGGTGCCGCTTGTACGCGATGTGATCACCCATCTGCACGAAAAACACGGGCTGCCGATGCCGCATTTCAGCGTGCCGTTTCCGGCGGCCTTTGCCTTTGCGTGGCTGATGGAGAAGCTCGATCCGTTGGTGCCGTGGGAACCCTTGGTGACGCGCAGCATCGTGCATCTGATGGAGGAGACTGGCGTGGACAATGCCCGCGCGACCGAGCGGCTCGGCTATGTTCCGCGCTATCATTGGAAAGATTCGGTCGACAGGCAGTTGGCCGAAATGGGCGAACGGCAGACGACGGCGATGTCGATGGCGCGGCCGCTGCCGGATGCCGCCACACGGTTAGGGAAGGGACGAGCGTGCCGGGTAAGGGTGAACGCAGGCGAAGTGCAATCGTGGAAGCCGCACGTACGCTGTTCTATCGCCGCGGCTTCAACGCGACCTCCTATGCCGACATCGCCGAGAAAGCCGGCATCGGCAAGGGCCACGTCCAGTACTACTTCAGCACCAAGGACGACATCCTCAAGGCGGTTGCGGAAGCACGCGTTGAGGGCGTTCGAAAGGTGCTGGAGGAGTGGTCGCTCGACTGCGGCACGCCTTACGATTGCCTCGAACGCTTCGTTGCCATGTTCGAGGCCAATGCACCGGACCTTGCGCTCTATGGCTGCCCGATGGGCACGCTGAACGACGAACTCGGCAAGACGCAGCCGATGCTGCAGGAAGAGGCGCGGGAGATGTTCGATCTGTTCCTGCGCTGGCTTGAGGCACGCTTCCGCGCAGTTGTCGACGGCGATGAGGCGCGGGCGCGGGCGGAGTTCCTTATGGCGCAGGCGCAAGGCATTAGCGTGCTCGCGCACGCCTACCGAGATCCCGATCTGATTGCCCGTCAGAGCCGCATGGTGCGCGCCTGGCTGAAGGAGGCATGCAAGGCCTCGTGACGGGCGTCCTGGCCTTTGTCCGCGTGTCTAGTTGCCGATGCGATAGTAGTCGAAGCTCTCGTGCGGCCCTCTGTCCCGGCAGGAGTTTTGCAGCCAGCACTCGCCGACCCTCGGCGGATTGACGCCATAGACCACTTCGGCGGCACCCTTCGATGCACCAAGGTCGAGGCATTCCTCGACCGTGTTGCGCTGGCCGAAATTGCAGCCATAGTCGTTGCAGGACGCTTCCGACTTCCAGGCTTCGGGATAGGTCGCGCCGCCGAAGCAGGCGAAGTTACCGATGCCCTTGAAGCGCAGGCGCCCGGTGTAGCCGTCATCGGCCGTGTAGGCGAAGGTGCCGGGCGGGCAGGGCTGGCCGGCTTGCGGGATCTGCCAGGAGACCTTCGCCCAATTCGGTTTGGCCCACGACACGGCCGCCGCCGTTACGCCGTCAGCCGACAGGCACTGGATCTGGCCGCTGCCAAGCGTCGAGAGACCGTATCCGGCCGGACACGAAAAGCAGAACGGCCCATCGGCGAATTGCTGCGCGCTGTAGCCGACAGTGCAGGCGTAGCAGTATTCCGGTGCGCCGATAGTGACGGCCCAGGTGTAGCCGGCTGGGCACGTCCCGCACCACAGCCGCTCGGTTGCCGAGGCGGGCGTGGTAACAGCCGTTGCGGTCAGCAACAGGGCCAGCAATGCGGCGATACCCGCCAGGATATTGCGTGCCAGATGCCGCCATGAACCGGCGCGCTGGTGTTCTATTCGACCGGTCTGGTTTGGGGAAATGCGCGTATGAACCATAGCCAACCCCCTTTTGTTGACGCGTCGTCGCGAAGGGGTGCTGTCCGGAACAGTGTGTAGACGGTCAGCTTTCGCGACTGTCGTTCGTTGCGTTTCCGCCTTGCATCGCGTTGGCGATGTCCTCGTCGGCAAAGGCTCTGCGGCGATGGTCGGAGAACCGTTCACCCTCGGCGCTTTGCGTGCGGACGCCCACTCGCTTCCAGGGTTTGTTGTATTTTGGTCCGCGCTGCGAAGGCGTGCGCCTTTTCTTGTGATGCATAGGCCTATTCCCGTTCGCGAGCGGACACGGATTATAGCACATCTGGCTACTATTTTGCAGGTGTGACGCGCGCCGATGGCGCAGATGCTTTCGCCGTTACGCCGTCGCCGCGGCCTCTTCGCCGCCCGGCACTTCGTCGGGCATCTCGGCGGCGAGGCGGGCGCAGCCGCGGCCTTCCTCCTTGGCGCGGTAGAGCGCTTCGTCGGCGCTGCGGATGACGGTCTTTGCCGTCATTGCGTCGTCGGGCCACCACGCGACACCGATGCTGGCGCCGATATGGGCGGTGCCCCCTTCGAAGTGGATCGGCGCGCAGACGCTTTCAATCAGCGTGTCGCACAACCACAGCACGCTGTCGCGGTCGAGCCGGTCACGCAGCAGGATGATGAATTCATCGCCACCGATGCGGGCGGACAGGCCGGTCTTGCCGACGGCCTTCACGACACGCTCCGCAACCGTCCTGATTACGGTGTCGCCGGCCTGATGGCCGTAGGTGTCGTTGACGGCCTTGAAGCGGTCGAGGTCCATGCACAGGATGGCGCAGCGGTCCTGACAGCCGGCAACGACGATGCTTTCCAGCGCGCGGTCGAATTGCAGCCGGTTCGGCAGGCCGGTCAGCGCGTCATGCAGGGCGAGGAAGCGGTTTTCCTGCTCGCTCTTCTGAAGGGCGCGGAACATGCGGGCGTAGCGCACCACGATCAGGGTGAGCGCGAGCGCGACGATGCCGAACGCGATGGCGAGATAGGGCAGGGTCCGCTGCCAGATCGCAGTCGCGGGCGAGGCGGGTTGCCACGTCGCGACGAAGTCCGATGTATTGGACACGGTCGAGGCAATCGGATGGGTGGCGCGTTCGGCGGCCACGCCTGCGGCCGGTTCCAGACGGAAATCGGCGAGGCCGAGCTTGTCACCAATGGTCGCGAAGGTCGCGGTCAGCGGCTTGAAGGTCAGCAACAAATGCGGGTTACCGTCCGCCAGCACGGCTTCGTCGTCGGGCACGATGGCCTGGACGACGATGACGCCGATCTCGTCGTGCAGTTTGCGGATTTCGGCGACATAAAGCGGATGCTTGGAACGGACCGGGTGTTCGACGATGATGAAGCCGGAGCCTTTCGGCTTGCGCTGCGCCATATAGCGTGTGGTGGCGGCCTCGATCATGTCGGCATTGGCAGTGACGAACTCGCGGCCGGCGTCCGCCGCCATGCGCTGGTTCTTGAAAACGGTGACGCGGGGCGCGCGGTCGGGGCCGACAATGATCGTGGTGTGGATGCGGAAGTCGTCCCACAGCCAGTCGGCGATTTCCTCGTCGACGAAATCGGAGCGGACGCGGGTGCCGAGCGCGTTGACGGTTTCGTCCCAGTAGGAGATCTGCGACTGATCGTTGGCGAGGAGCTCGATCTGGCGGTCGATCTCGTTGCGCACGAGGTCGTCCTCGACCGTGCTGCGGATGTCTTCGGCGATCAGGCCGGCGGTGCGCAGCACCGACAGGTTCGAGACCGCGAACAGCGCGACGACGGCCACGCAGGCGATGAAAACGAGCCCGATGAAGGAACGGTTCGAACGCGCGGAAACGGTCTTGGCCACCTGAAAACCCCTCTTTTACCCCGCTCCATGATGGCAAAGAGGGTTGAATTTTCGGATAAGCCGTATGGTTTTCAGGGGTTTAACGCGGATGCCAATCACGTCAGATCTTGCGGCAGATCTCGACCAGGAAATCGAGGAACGCGCGGGTGCGGCTGGAGATCAGCCGGCGGCTTGGATAGATCGCCGACAGCGCCGAGGCGGATGTCTCGGCTGCAATGTGCTCGCACACCCGAACGAGTGTGCCGTCGGCCAGTTGGCGCTTGCTGTACTGGTCGGGTACCAGCGAGACCCCGCAGCCGGCAAGGACCGCTTCGCGCACGGTGACGGGATCGTTGACCCGCACGATGCCGGTTTCCAGATCGATGACGCGCTTGTCGTCGTTGACGCGGATCGGGAAACGGCTCTTGGCGTAGCGTTTCTCGCAGATCTGGATATGGGGCAGCAGATCGTCGGTTGCGGCGTCGAGGCCGGCGGTGCGGGCATAGTCGGGGCTCGCGACCCACAGCAATTCGCCCTGATAGAGCGGTTTGACGATCAGCTCGGAATCGTCGAGCGGGCCGACGGCGACCGCGATGTCGATCTGCTCGCCGATGATGTCGACCGAGTGGCTGGTGATGACGATTTCAAGGTCGATGCCGGGGTAGCGGTCGCGGAAACCGCCGAGGTGGCGGGCGACGATCTCGCGGCTGAAGGCAATCGGCAGCGCCACGACGAGCCGGCCGCTCGGCGTCGACGTCATGCCTTCCATCACCGCGTTCAGCTCGCTGGCCTGCTCCATGATGAGGAGCGAGCGGCGGTAGAACGCCTCGCCCTCGCTGGTGATACGAAGATTGCGCGGATTGCGCTCGACGAGGCGCACGCCGAGCGCATGCTCAAGCCGGCTGAGCGACTTGCTGACGGTGGATTTGGCAAGCCCGAGCTGGTCGGCGGCGGCCGAAACGCCCTTCTGCTCGACCACGGCGACGAAGACCGGGACGTCGTCCAGATTCCAGCGCATTCAGCCTCGTCGATGTTCGGAATTGGAAACAATACGTTTCATATCGCATGCTTGTTTCCAAATTGCGAGACAAATACCGTGCCGCCAATTGCTGCAAAAACGTGAGGAGGCGTTTGCAATGGCCAGGATCATTGGCGGTATCGGGGCGTCCCATTCGCCCACCATCGGCTACGCGAAGGACACCAACAAGGGATCGGATCCGGCCTGGGCGCCGATCTTCGCGGGCTTCGACGAAATCCGCAAATGGGTCAATGACAAGCAGATCGACGTGCTTTTCATGATCTACAACGACCACATCACCAGCTTCTTCTTCGACCATTATTCGGCCTTCGTGCTGGGCGTCGACGACAATTACGTGCCGGCGGACGAGGGCGGTGGCGCGCGCGAGACGCCGCCGGTGAAGGGCCACGCGGAGCTTGCCCGCCACATCGGGGCGTCGCTGGTGGCCGACGAGTTCGATATGTCGTTCTTCCAGAAGAAGCCGCTCGACCATGGCTGCCTGTCGCCGCTGTCGATGCTGTCGGACGAGACGGCGGCATGGGGCGGCAGCATCGTGCCGCTGCAGGTCGGCGTGCTGCAGCTGCCGATCCCGAACGCGCGGCGCTGCTACAAGCTCGGCAAGAGCCTTCGCAAGGCCATCGAGAGCTTCCCGGATGACGATCTGCGCGTCGCGATCGTCGCGACCGGCGGCCTGTCGCATCAGGTGCACGGCGAGCGCGCCGGCTTCACCAACGAGGCGTGGGACAACGAATTCCTTGATCTGCTGGAAACCAACCCGGAGAAGCTCGCTGATACCCGCCTTGCCGAATACGCTGTTCTCGGCGGCATGGAAGGCGCGGAAGTCATCATGTGGCTGATCATGCGCGGGGCGCTGTCCGACAACGTCAAGCTGGTCCACAAGTCGACCTATCTGCCGTCGATGACCAACATCGCCACCCTGATCTTTGAGGATACGGGCGACGAGATGTCGGAGGACGACAAGGAAACCTACCGCGCCCATGTCGGCTACGAGCTTGCCGGCGCGGAGAGCCTTGAGGGCACGCACCCGTTCACGCTCGCCGCAAGTCTCAAGGCCTATCGGCTGAACGACTTCCTGCATCGCCTGATCGAGCCGGCGCATCGCGCCCGCTTCGTGGCCGAGCCGGAAGCGCTGTTCGAGGAATTCGGGCTTTCCGAGGAAGAGCGCGAGCTGGTGCGCGGCCGCAAATGGATCGAGATGATCCACTATGGCGTGACGTTCTTCGTGCTGGAGAAGATGGCGGCGGTGATCGGCGTGTCGAACCCGGAGGTCTACGCGGCCTTCCGCGGCGAGGACCTCGAGACCTTCCTCAAGACCCGCAACGTGCCGATGAAATATTCGGTCGCCGGCGGCGACAAGGTGCGCGAGATGGACGCCAACTAGCGCTCACCTGCATCGCAAAAAGAACGCTTCGGAGCGATAGGCTGCGGGGCGTTTTTTTTGGATATTCGGATTTGATCAATGCTTAGCCGCATCTTTGTCGACGCCAATTGTTCCAATTGGCTGCACGATGCTCTAGGCGCTGAGCTTCATGATCGACTGGAACAGCGGTGCACCGTCGGTGCCGCCCTGATGCTCGACGACCAGGTTTTCCGGATGGGGCATCATGCCGAGCACGTTGCCGGCCTCGTTGATGACGCCGGCAATGTTGTGCTGCGAGCCGTTCGGGTTGGCGGCCGCCGTCATCGTGCCGTCGGCATTGCAGTAGCGGAACACGACGCGGCCTTCGCCCTCGATGCGGTTCAGCGTGTCCTCGTCGGCGAAATAGTTGCCGTCGTGATGGGCGACCGGGCAGCGGATCACCTGACCGGTCGTGTAGGCGCCGGTGAAGCGGGTGGTCGCGTTCTCGATGCGCAGGTGCACGTCCTTGCAGATGAAGTGGAGCTTGGCGTTGCGCATCAGCGCGCCGGGCAGGAGGCCGGCTTCGGTGAGGATCTGGAAGCCGTTGCACACGCCGAGAACGGAGACGCCGGCGGCGGCCTTCTTGATCACGTCGGCCATGATCGGGCTGCGCGCGGCAATCGCGCCGGAGCGCAGATAGTCGCCGTAGGAGAAGCCGCCCGGAACGACGATGAGGTCGACGTCGGGAATATCGTGATCGCCATGCCAGACCGAGATCGGCTCGTGGCCGGTGACCCAGCGCAGCGCATCCATCATGTCGCGGTCGCGGTTGGAGCCGGGGAAGACGATTACGGCGGATTTCATCGGCGTGTCTCTCGGTCGTTCTGTCTGGGGTCGCCGAAGTGGCGAAGATGCTGACTACATCGCCCAGCGGAAGGCGCGGGCAAGCTCGGCGGCACCGTTCTCGCGATACCATCGCCCGTGCGCCATTACCACTTTTTCGGCGTCCCAATTGAGGATTTTTTCCACCGCTTCGCGCACTTTCCCCCGATTCCGGCGGAAGGTCTGGCGCAGGTCGGGCGGGATGGTGCCGTTCGGATGGGTGATGCCGGCAAGCTTCACCAGCGTGCGCAGCCAGAAGCAGGTGATGCGGTCGGTCTCGAAATTCTCGATCAGGTCGGTGAGGATCACGGTGCGCGAGGCACGGTGGAAGAACACCGCCTCCGACATATAGTCGCCTGGCACGAGGACCTGGTCGATCTCGTCGGCCCATTCGGCGGGCGGGTCGGCGCCGAGTTCCGCATCAACCGTCGTCAGCCGCTCTTTGGCCTGCTCAAGGACCCGCGGCGCAACGTGAACGGCAGCGTGCGGATAGGCTTTCTGCCAGTCGGCGACCCACCAGTAGTGGATGCGGTTCGGGGCGATCAGGAAGGCGACCGGGCCGAGCGCGTCGATCTCGTCTTTCAGCGAAGGGGTGAGGGGCGTTGGCGAGTGAACCCAGAGGCGGCCGTCGGAAAGCCGGACGACGGTCATGCGGGTCGGGAAGGGAACGGACAGAAAGAGCACGCGGAAACCGATTTCCGGTCCGTCGACGATCCAGATCGAGTCGCCGATGGGTTTCAGCGTGTTGATCGGTTCGTAGAGCGTCAGGCACGACATGGGAGCCGCCTTTCGCTGTTGTCGTGAGTACGCCCCTCGGGGCGAGAGCCTCAGAGATAGGCGAAGATCGCCACGACCGCGGCGATGATCGGGATGCCGATGAAGATCGCGGCCTTGATCGCCAGATAGCGGATCACCTTGGCGGTATCGTCATTCGGTTTGCGGTTGGGCGCGTTCACCGGGCGCTTCCTCGCAGGCTGGGCCGCAAATACGGCACTTATGCGATGTCGATCGAATAGTTCTCGATGACGGTGTTGGCGAGCAGCTTCTCGCACATTTCGGTAAGCGCGGCTTCGGCCTTGGCGCGGTCGGTCTCGGTGAGTTCGATGTCGATGACCTTGCCCTGGCGGACGCCATCGACGCCGTCGAAGCCAAGCGCGCCGAGCGCCTTTTCGATGGCCTTGCCCTGCGGGTCGAGAACGCCGTTCTTCAAGGTGACGGTGATGCGCGCCTTCATGAGTCTTCCCCTCGCCAGGAGCCTTGCCGAAAAAGAATAACGCGCCGGACATAGCCCGGCGCGTCGAATTGCACAAGCGGTCTGCGACCGTTCGGCGCGTGCTGTCCCCTACTGGACGAGACGCGGGCCGCTGGTGGTCGGACGCTCGTTGTCGTTGAGGATGCCGAGCCGGCGCGCGACTTCCTGATAGGCTTCCAGCATGCCGCCCATGTCGCGGCGGAAGCGGTCCTTGTCGAGCTTGTCGTTGCTGTTCGTATCCCACAGCCGGCAGGAGTCGGGCGAGATCTCGTCGGCGACGACGATGCGCATCATCTCGTTTTCCCAAAGGCGACCGCACTCGATCTTGAAATCGACCAGGCGGATGCCGACGCCGAGGAACAGGCCGGCGAGGAAGTCGTTGACGCGAATGGCGAGCGCCATCATGTCGTCGATCTCCTGCGGGCTGGCCCAGCCAAACGCGGTGATGTGCTCTTCTGTGACCATCGGGTCGTCGAGCTCGTCGTTCTTGTAATAGAACTCGATGATCGAACGCGGCAGCTGGGTGCCTTCCTCGATGCCGAGGCGCTTCGACAGCGAGCCGGCGGCAACGTTACGCACCACGATTTCGAGCGGGATGATCTCGACTTCGCGAATCAGCTGTTCGCGCATGTTCAGCCGGCGGATGAAATGGGTCGGGATGCCCATGCTGTTCAGCTGGTTGAAGATATATTCGGAAATGCGGTTGTTGAGCACGCCCTTGCCGTCGACGATCTCGTGCTTCTTTGCATTGAAGGCGGTCGCGTCATCCTTGAAATGCTGGATGAGGGTGCCCGGCTCCGGGCCTTCATAAAGGATCTTGGCCTTGCCTTCGTAAATGCGGCGGCGTCGGTTCATGGGGTTTGCCCCGAGTCTGGTGTGGTGTAGGTGGTGGCGGTCTGTGCACTACTTCCGCGCCGGGTTCTCGTCATGGCCAATCTGACCGCGACGGCCCGCGGGAGAGTCCCGTTCCTGCCGTGAGCGCGCGACCCTACTCTATCCGGGAGATTTTCACAATCATTGTGAAGAGCGGGTTGTTTACGCGGCGTCGAGCCCCCATTTCGTTTCGGTTGATTTAGCTTGGCCGCGACGATATTCAACGCCCGAGTTGAAATCCCATGTGTTAGGGTCAGGGAAAAGCCAAACGGGAGGCAGTTTATGACCACGTTTGATAAGCGCGAGGAAGCGTTCGAGAAGAAGTTCGCTCATGATGAGGAACTTCAGTTCAAAGCCGGCGCGCGCCGCAACAAGCTCCTTGGCCTGTGGGCTGCGGAAAAGCTCGGCCTCGACGGCGACAAGGCCGCCGAATATGCCAAGGAAGTCGTCCGCGCCGATTTCGAGGAAGCTGGCGACGAAGACGTCTATCGCAAGATCCGTGCGGACTTCGATGCCGCTGGTGTCGACGAGACCGAACATCAGATCCGTCGCGTTATGAGCGAATTGCTCGTTACCGCGATGGAACAGGTCAAGGCCGAAGCCTGATCCTGTTGTCCGGGCGGGTCGTGTCCGATCCGCCGGCGCTGCGTGCGGGCAGGAATTGTGGTGCTTAATGGGAGCGGCCGGAGGTGTTCGGCCGCTCTGTCATATTTTGGAAGGCTGTCGGGGAAGCCTGACGACGAGCATTCCATTCCCGGGGGTGGCTGAGCATGACCGATCAAACCGCAATTCTCGCTGACCGGCTGCGCGCTGGCGAAACCGTTCTTTCCGCCTGGTCGACGATTGCCGAGCCGATCCTCGGCGAGACGATGGGGCGGGCCGGCTATGGCGCGGTCACGCTCGACATGCAGCACGGCCTGCACAACACCGACAGCATCGCGCGCGGCATTGTGGGTCTGACGGCGGCCGGCGTTCCAGCCGTGGTGCGCGTTCCGGTCGGCGATTTCGCGATGGCCAGCCGGGCGATTGATTTCGGCGCAGCGGCCGTCATCGCGCCGATGATCAACTCGGTCGAGGATGCGCAGCGGTTCGTCGAGTTCATGAAGTTCCCGCCGGTTGGCGGGCGCAGCTGGGGCCCGCAGCGCGCGGTTGCCCTGCATGGCAGCGATATCGGCAGCTATCTCGCCGACGCCAATGATCGCACGCTGGCCTTTGGGATGATCGAGACGCGAGAGGCGATGGACGCGCTTGACGACATTCTCGCGGTCGAAGGTATCGACGGCGTGTTCGTCGGCCCGTCCGACCTTTCGATCGCGCTGACCGGTGCGGCTGCCGTCGATGCGCAGGGTGAGGGCACCAAGCAGGCAGCGGCGGCGATTGCCGCGCGTGCCCGCGATGCAGGTAGGACGGCGGCGATCTTCTGCTCCAGCATGGAACACGCGACATGGGCGCGCGAGGCGGGCTTTCGTTTCATCGCCTATGGCGTCGACTCAGCGCTGCTGGCGTCGTCGTCGCGCGATATCGTTGAGGGTTTTCTGGAGCGTTGAATGTCGCTTCTGGCCAGGCGGGGCGCTTTCCTGTGACGGAAAGTCCTACACATTCGCTGTTTGAGACATATCAAACTAATCGGTAATTTCTGTATTATGTTCGTTACGCACGCAACCGTCACGATGGATGGGGGGCGGTGCGGTACTATGATGGCACACTATTAACAGGCGAATTGAAGCGGAGCGTGGAATGCTGAAGCTGGCTGTGATGTTTTACATTGTGATCGCCCCGACTTTGGCGGGGATTCTTTTCACTCTCGGCCTGGCGCTTGGCGACGCGAATCAGCCGACCGACAACAACATGATGTTGATCGGTCTGGTGATCGTTGGTTTCGTCGTCGCTCTCCCGATCAGCTGGATCATCGGAAAGAAGGTCGACGCGGCCTTCCGTTCGACCCGCAGGGCTTGAGGTCCCGATAACCGGCTCGAAAAGCCGGCCGGACTTTTCCAGGTTTGGAATGCGATCGGAGGAAGCGGGCGTTGAGCGCGGCGTGGGTCCTTGCGTGGACCGATGGCGTTGCGTGTCAGGTTCGAAAAAACAGTCCATGAGTGGCAGAGAACGGCGGGTGCCTCAGGCGCCCGCCGTTTTCATTTCGGCATGCCGTTTTCGGACTGCTTCTCGTGCGCCGATGAGGCCGCGCAGAAGATCAGCTCTCGGGATTGATCTGGCCGAGGATGCGGCCAAGCGTCAGCGACCCTTCCGGCCAGGGGCCGTGACCGCTGGCGCTGTCGATATGGCCGACATCGCCGGCGTCGATGACCATCGTGCCCCAGGCATAGCCGTAGTCTTCGGCAACCGGGAACGCGCAGGTGGCATCGGTGCGGCTGGCGACGAGCAGTGCCGGAAAGGGCAGAGGATCGCGCGGTGCCGGCGTGAAGCCCGCCTCGCGCAGCGCTTCGTCTTCCGGGTCGTGCAGGGCAACGAAATAGCCGGCCACCACGCGGCCGGGCGGCAGCAGCGGTGCGGCGTGGATCGCCGTCAACACGCCGAGCCCGTGGGCGACGAGCACCACCGGGCGCGTTGCCGCCTCGACCTCGGCGACGAGGCGGGCGACCCAGTCTTCGCGGTCGGGCGTGTGCCAGTCCGCCTGCTCGACACGGCGGGCGGTGGAGAGCTTGTCCTCCCAGCGTGCCTGCCAGTGGTCGGCATCGAGGCCGCCGCGGTCGGGCAGCAGCAGCAGATCGGCGTCAGCGACTTTCATCGTTGCTCCGGTTCGTTCTTCGGTTGGATTTCAGCGGGGCTCAGGCCTCGCCGAACACCCGGTTGAAGATCGTATCAACGTGCTTGGTGTGGTAGCCGAGGTCGAAGCGCTCGCGGATTGCGTTCTCATCCAGATAGGAACGCACATCGGCATCGTTCAAGAGCTCGGTCAGGAAATCGACGTCGGCGCTGCCCGATACCTGATAGCTCTCCCACACCTTCATGGCGTTGCGCTGGACGAGGCGGTAGGCGTCCTCGCGCGAGCAGCCGGCCTGGGTGAGGGCCAGCAGGATGCGCTGCGAGTGCACCAGACCGCCGAGGCGATCCATGTTGCCGACCATGCGCTCAGGGTAAACCATCAGCTTGTCGACGACGCCGGTGAGGCGGGAGAGCGCGAAGTCGAGAGTGACCGTCGCGTCCGGGCCGATCATGCGCTCGACCGAGGAGTGCGAGATATCGCGCTCATGCCACAGCGCGACGTTCTCCATCGCCGGAATGGCGAAGGAGCGCACCAGGCGGGCGAGGCCGGTGAGGTTCTCGGTCAGCACCGGGTTGCGCTTGTGCGGCATCGCCGAGGAACCCTTCTGGCCCTTGGAGAAAAACTCCTCGGCCTCGAGCACTTCGGTGCGCTGCAGGTGGCGGACCTCGACGGCGAGGCGCTCGATCGAGGAGGCGATGACGCCGAGCACGGAGAAGAACATGGCGTGGCGGTCGCGCGGGATGACCTGCGTCGAGACCGGCTCGGCGATGAGGCCGAGTTTTTCCGCGACGTGTTCCTCGACCCGCGGGTCGATGTTGGCGAAGGTGCCGACGGCGCCGGAAATGGCGCAGGTGGCGATTTCGGCGCGGGCGAATTCAAGCCGCTTCTTGCAGCGGTCGAACTCGGCATAGGCCTCGGCCATCTTCAGGCCGAAGGTGACCGGCTCGGCGTGGATGCCGTGCGAGCGGCCGATGCAGACGGTGTCCTTGTGCTCGAAAGCGCGGCGCTTGATGGCGGCGAGCAGGGCGTCCATGTCGGCCAGCAGCAGGTCGGCGGCGCGTACCAGCTGCACGTTGAAGCAGGTGTCGAGCACGTCCGAGGAGGTCATGCCCTGATGGACGAAGCGGGCGTCCGGGCCCACGATCTCGGCAAGATGCGTCAGGAAGGCGATGACGTCGTGCTTGGTCTCGCGCTCGATTTCGTCGATACGGTCGATGTCGAAGGTCGCGGCGGCGCCCTTTTCCCAGATGGTCTTGGCGGCTTCTTTGGGGATGACGCCGAGTTCGGCGAGCGCGTCGCAGGCGTGCGCCTCGATTTCGAACCAGATGCGGAACTTGGTCTCGGGCGACCAGATGGCGACCATGTCGGGGCGCGAATAGCGCGGGATCATCGGCGGTCCTCGTCTTTTCGGGTGTTGCGGCAGCGGTCATAGGGCGCGCGGCCATGCGTTGCCGCATCCCCTAGCAGACACGGGGCGCAACCTCAATGCGACGGAGGGCGTGCGGGTTTTGCGCTCGATGCAAGATGATCCGAGCACTTCCTGTGAATGTTGAATCATTGAAGATGCTCTAACCGTTTGCCTTGCCGCGTATTCTTTTCCGAAAACCGGTTCCCACTTTTCGGGAATACGCTCTAGATACGGGGCTTGCGGGCAAACAGCCAGGCGGCGAAAAACAGGACGGGCAGGCCGAAGGGCAGCAGCATGCGCAGGCCGCTGGAAATGAAGATGTAGACCGCGCTCGCGCCGGTGAACAGCACCTGCCAGACCCACATGCGCGAGAACGCCTCGTCGTGCCATTGGGCGTAGTAGACCTGGAACTGCAGGAAGAACAGGAACGCCGTGAAGCCGGCGGTGGCCAGCGTCAGCGCGAAGGTCATGGCCGCGAAGCGCTGCGCGCGGCGGCGGGCGCCGGCAATGGTCGCTGCGGTCAGCCAGGCAGCGAAGCCGGCGATGGTGCCTCCGAGCGCAAACAGGATGACGACGGCGAGCATGCGCATTCCGATCGCCTGCTCGCGCCACACCATATGGCCGATGACAGCGGTGGTGATCGCGGCGCCATAGGCGGGTGCAAAGAGCGCGGCCGGCAGGAGGGCGTGTCGTGCCCGACGCAAGGTGCGGATGATGATGCCCGAGCGCGGCATGGCTTCGCCAATCTCAGGAATAAGCGGACCTGTGGCTGCTGCTGGAGATACGGCGATTTCGGCCGTGGAGCGGGCAACGATATCCGCGTCCCATTCGGCAAGAACGGAATCGGTCCCGGCGTCGAATGCGCCGTCGTTCGAGAGTTGGGCCGCGCTGCGGGCAGGACTGCTCATCGGGGCAACGTAACGCAAACCCGTTTCCGTTCCGTTGCTACGAGAGCGTGTTCCCGAAAAGTGGGAACCGGTTTTCGGACAAGAACACGCTTTGGAAAATTTTCTATCGGTTTGTTTTGTCGCATCTTTGTCGACGCCAATTGTTCCAATTGGCTGCACGATGCTTTATCGCGTCGAGCCGCGATTGATCAGGTAACTCGGGATCTGGCCGAAGGAACCGCCCTTGGACGCGGCCGCCGGAGCCTCGCTCGGCGGCTTCGGCGGTGCGGTGCCGGGTGCGACTTGCTCGCGGGTCGGCGTGGTGCCTGGCGCGTAGGCGGCGGCCACCGGAGGCTCGTCGAAGGCGGCGCCGATGGCGAGGAAGCGGCGGTCGAGGCCCTCAAAGCCGAGCCGGTACATGGAAATCAGCACGACCAGCGCGGGGCCGGCTCCGGCGCGCTGCAGGGCGACGACGTCGGAGATGCCGTAATGGATCGGACAGCCGCGGCTCGGCGGGATTTCGGTGTCTTCTTCGAGAATGCGCAGCGGTTCGCCGGTCTCGCTCTCGAGCACCAGCGTGAAGCCGTGGGTCTGTTCGCCCGTCAGTTCGCAATTGGCGGCGGGGAGCGCGTTTTCGATCAGACGGAGACGCACGGTGCCAAGGCCCGGACCGTCCTCGTTGTCGGGCAGGGTGAAGGCGAAGAAGCGAGCGGCGGCGTCCGCCGTCTCGGCCTGGTCGGAAACGACGTGGCTACCCTTGGTGCCGATATTGAGGCGCCACAGGTAGGGCGCGATGCGGTCGCGGCTGTTCTCGCGCGCCTGATCGAGCTTCGCGCCGTCCTGACGGATCAGCGTGCGGGCAGGCGTTCCGCGTACCCATTCGTCCTTGGCGACTTCGACGACGAAGATTTCCGAATAGGGAAAACCGGAGCCGTCTTGCACGCCATATTGCTCGAATGCGAAATATTTGCCGTCGCGGGAAAAGCCGATGACGTCGCGCTTGGCCGAATCCGCCGCGTGAAGCTGGGTGGCGCCGAGCGTCATGGCAACGCCGAGCGCGAGTGCCCGGAGGGCATATCGGGTGCGGAAGCGAATGCTCAACGGTGCGGCCATCATTGCGGACTGGGTGCCGGGTGTTCTGATTATCGCGGTCGGTGCGAGCGGTGCGACCAGCCTAGACGATATTCCGGCGAAATGAAGACCCCATTGGGATGTGCCCCGCGTGGTGCGTCAGCCGTTGCGGGTGAGGCGGGTCGCGATCGGCTTGACCAGCAGCGGCAGGAAATAGATCGGCAGCTGGGCAAGCGCGAAATAGAGCCATGTGAAATCCGGAACCGCGGCGCCGAGCGCGGCGACGATCAGGCTCATGTTGCGGTTGCCGGCGCTGAGCGCGATGACGAAGGCCCGGGCGCCGCCCTGCGCGATGAAGACCAGCATGGTCACGGCGATCTGGCCGAGCGCGATCAGCACGGTCAGGATGGCGACCGCCGTCGAAAGGTAGGGGTTTTCGGCGAAGTTCGCGGCGACGCCGTCCATCACCGCAACGGCGAAGACGAACAGAAGCACGACGTTGAGCCCGTTGATTTCCTCGCGTGCGGCGTTGACCCGCTCGTTGCCGAGCAGGCGGCGCAGGACATAGGCGACCGCGACGGAGCCGAGCAGCAGGCCGGCGAGCCGCAGCGACAGGGCAAAGGCGGAGATCGGCAGCGCGGAGCCAAGCACCAGCGGCGCGAGCAGCGGCGCCGAAATTGGGGTCAGGACCATGCCGAGCACCAGAATTGCGAGGCTCAGTGCGCCATCGAGACCGAGCAGATAGGCAAAAGCGGGCCCGGACATCAGCGGCGGGGTGACGGCGACGATATAGAGCGCCAGCATCATTTCGGGCGCCGCATGGATCAACCCCGAGGCGCGGCCGAAGATGCCGAGGCCGACGGGCACGACCACCATCATCCACACCACAATGGCAACGAGCAGGACGGGGCGGGCGAGATGGCCGCGGATCGCGGTGATGTCGACGCGCAGGAAGGCGAGCACGAGCAGCGCGAACACGGCTTCCTGCAGGAACGGGCGGGCAAGCGCCGACAGCGGCGGCAGGCAGATGCCGAGGACAGCGCTGACGGCGACCGCGAGTGTACCCTGGCGGCCGAGCCAGGCAAGCGGACAGGCGATCAATGACAGGCTATGCGGCATCGGTTGGTCCCGGCGTGGTGCCGTTGGTGAGCGGTCAGATCGGCAGGGCGGCGCTGTCTTTCACCGTCGAGACGACAATGCGCGACTGCACATCGGTGACGAGTTCGTTGTCAAGCAGCTTCAGCCGCAGGAACTCGTCATAGGACTTGATGTCCTCGGTGACGACCTTGAGCAGATAGTCGACGGCGCCGGTGATGCGCTCGCAGGTCACCACCTCCGGCCAGATGTTCACCATGCGGTCGAACTCGGCCATGTTCTCGCGGCTCGGGTGGCCGAGCTTGACGAAGACATAGGAGACGAATTCGAGGCCGAGCGCCTCGCGGTCGATACGCGCGACGATCTGGCGGACGACGCCGGCCTCCTTCAGGCGCTTGATCCGGCGCCAGCAGGGCGTTTGCGACATGCCGGCGAGTTTTGCCACCTCGGCAACCGGCAGGGAGGCGTCGTTCTGCAGGATTCGCAGGATGCGGATGTCGGCGGGCTCAAGTGTGAAATTTTCCGAGGTCGCGGGCATGGCGGAATATTTCTTTTGATGTTTGATTTCGATCAAAGCAATTAGCACAGAAATTTCTGGCGAGGCGCATAAAATATTGGTTGTGGCAAACGGTTTTTATTCGCAACTGGCGAATGTCCGTCGAGGAGGAGAGCCATGACCATTGTTCCGCGCGAGATTTCGCTCGATGACAAATATGTCCGCACCGAAGGCTCGGTCTATCTGACCGGCATACAGGCGCTGGTGCGTCTGGTGCTCGATCGCGGCCGGCTCGACCGGGCGGCGAGGTTGAAGACCGGCGGCATGATTTCCGGCTATCGCGGGTCGCCGCTCGGCGGTTTCGATCAGGAACTGATGCGGGCGGGCGGTCATCTCTCCTATCACGACATCGTCTTCCAGCCGGGCGTCAACGAGGAACTCGGCGCCCATGTGGTGTGGGGCTCGCAGAAGCTCGACCTGAAGGAAGGCGACAGCGATTTCGATGGCGTCTTCGGTGTCTGGTACGGCAAGGCGCCGGGTGTCGACCGGGCTGGCGACGCGCTTAAACAGGCGAATGCCAGCGGCACCGCGCGCCATGGCGGCGTTCTGGCGCTGGCTGGCGACGATCATCTGGCGAAATCCTCGATCCTGCCGGCGCAGAGCGAGTTCGCCTTCCGCGATGCCGAGATCCCGGTGCTCAATCCGGCCGATCTGCAGGAAGTCATCGACTATGGCCTGCACGGCTTCGAGCTGTCGCGCTTCTCCGGCCTGTGGACCGGCTTGATCTGCCTTGCCGACACGATGGATTCCTCCGGCATCGTTTCGGTCGATCCGAACCGGCTGCAATTCTACCGCCCGGTCAATTCGGACCCGCGCGCGATGGGCGAACTGAACCGGCCGCTGCTTCTCGCCAACCGGCTGGAGACCGAGCACCTCTTGCGCGAAGTTCGCCTGCCGGCTGCGCAGGCCTATGTGCGCGCCAACCGGCTCGACCATGTGGCCTTCGGCGCCAAGCGGGCGCGTATCGGCATCATTGCCTCGGGCAAGGCCTATCGCGATATCCGCCAGGCGCTGGCGCTGCTCGGCATCGACGAGGAGCGGGCCGAGGCGCTCGGCATCGGCATCTACAAGGTGGCCATGCCCTGGCCGCTTGAGCCGCTCGGCATCGGCGCGTTCACGCGCGGCGTCGAGAAGCTCTTGATCGTCGAACACAAGCGGGCGCTGATCGAACCGCAAGTGAAGGCGCAGCTCTACCACCATCCGGCCGGCGAACGGCCAGCGATCTGGGGCAAGACGACGCCGGAGGGCGCGCCGTTCCTGCCCGACGTGCTCGAACTTTCGATTGCCGAAATGGTACGCGCGCTCAGCACCGTTCTGCCCGACATCGCCAAGGACGCGGCGATGCGCGCCGTTGCCGACCGGCTCGAGGAACAACTCCGCTATGCCGAGAGCCATGGCTGCGACGCCGGCCGCTCACCCTATTTCTGCTCCGGCTGTCCGCATTCGACCTCGACCAAGGTGCCGGACGGCAGCCGCGCCATGCCCGGCATCGGCTGTCACGCGATGACGGAAATTTCCGGCCGCACCACCGAGGGGCAGGTGGCGATGGGCGGCGAGGGCGTGCCGTGGGTCGGTCAGGCGCCGTTCTCCAAGACCAAACACATGTTCGTCGATCTCGGCGACGGCACCTATTTCCATTCCGGACTGCTGGCGATCCGTCAGGCGGTCGCGGCGAAGGTGCCGGTCACCTACAAGATCCTCTACAACGACGCGGTCGCCATGACCGGCGGTCAGGCCGTCGACGGCACGCTGACCGTGCCGCAACTGACCCGTCAGCTTGAGGCGGAGGGCGTGCGCCGCATCGTGCTCGTCAGCGACAATCCCGATACCTATCGCGGCCGGCAGGACCTTGCCGCCGGTGTGCCGATCCATCACCGCGACGAGCTGATTTCGGTCGAGGAAGAGCTTGCCGCCTATCCGGGCGTTTCGGTGCTGATCTTCGATCAGGTCTGCGCGGCGGAGAAGCGTCGCCGGCGCAAGAAGGGCCAGATGGACGATCCGGCGCTGCGTCTCGTCATCAACGAGCGCGTCTGCGAGGATTGCGGCGACTGCTCGGTGCAGTCGAACTGCCTGTCGGTCGAGCCGCTCGCCACCGATTTCGGCACCAAGCGGACCATCAACCAGTCGAGCTGCAACAAGGATTTTTCCTGCGTGAAGGGCTTCTGCCCGTCCTTTGCCTGGGTTGAGGGCGGCACGGTGAAGAAGGCCGATGGGGCCGCGCTCGATATCGACGCGCTGAAAGCCGCTCTGCCGCTGCCGACGATGGCCGCGCTGGACCGGCCGCTCAATCTGCTGATCGCCGGTATTGGCGGCATGGGCGTCACGACGACGGCCGCCGTTCTCGCGATGGCCGCCCATGTCGACGGGCTCAACGCGACGACGCTCGACATGACCGGCCTTGCGCAAAAGGGCGGTCCGGTGACCTCGCATGTGCGCTTTGCGGCGAAGGACATGGCAATCGACGGGCCGCGCGTTCCGACCGCGAGCCTCGACGTGCTGCTCGCCTCCGACATGCTAGTCGCGGCCGGTAGCGACACGCTCTCGCTGATCGACCACGACCGCACGGTGACGCTCGGCAATGGCCGGGTCGCGCCGACGGCGGAATTCGTGCTGAAGCAGACGCAGTCCTTCGAGGCGGCAAAGCTCGCCGCGATCCTGCGCGAGGCCTCGGCCCGCACCGAGATCGCCGATCTTGCCGGCATTGCCGAAAAGCTGCTCGGTGACGCGATCTTCACCAACATGCTGGCGGTCGGCATGGCCTTCCAGCATGGCCTTCTGCCGATGTCGGTCGAGGCGATGGAAACCGCGATCCGGCTGAACGGCGCGGCGGTGGCAGCGAACCTCAAGGCGTTCCACGCCGGACGCGTCCTTGCGGCGGCGCCGGACAAGATCACCGGCCTGCTGCCGGCGGAAAAGATCGCCAAGGCGATGGATCTCGACGAGCGTATTGCGTTCCTCGCCGAAGAACTTGGCGCTTATCAGAATGCGGCCTATGCGGCGCGCTATGCCGCGCTGGTCGAGCGGGTGCGCGTTGCCGATGCGGCGCAGGGCAGCTCGATGCGGCTGACGGGGCTGGTGGCGGAAAGCCTCTACCGGCTGATGGCGGTGAAGGACGAGTACGAGGTCGCGCGGCTCTATGCGGCGCCGGCCTATCGCGAAGCGGTTGCCGCGCAGTTCGAGGATGGTGCGCGGCTGAAGGTGGTCATCGCGCCGCCTTTCGTGTCGGCAACCGATCCGGCGACAGGGCGGCCGAAGAAGCGCGCCTTCGGGCCGTGGATGCTGAAGGCTTTCGGCCTGCTTGCGAAGTTCAAGGGGCTGCGCGGTTCGGTGCTCGATCCGTTCTCCCGTCAGGCCGAACGCAAGGCCGAAAGGGCGCTTCTTGCCCGCTATGAAGCCGACATCGAGATGATCTTTTCTCAGCTTGGGACGACGTCCTACGGGCTTTTGTGCGAGATCGCCCGAGTGCCGGAACTGGTGCGCGGCTATGGCCCGGTAAAAATGGCCAACATGGAGAGCGCCGATAAGCGCCGCGCCATGCTGCTCGGCCAGCTTGCCATGGCCGACCTGCCCGGTCCGGCCGAGGTGGCTACACCGGCGCGCCGGGCCCGCCTTGAGGCGGTCGAGCGGATCACCGAAGCGGCGGAGTAGGGCTGAGGTGGAGGGGCGCTTCTTTGCGCCCTGTCCCCTCCGTCGTCATGCTCGGACTCTCTCTTTTTCGTCATCATCCGGCTCGACCGGAGGATCGTTCTCCATGTGGCAAAACGTAGAGGCGCTATTCCCCGAACCCTGCCGGCCCCGTGACTGGCGCCGAGACGCCAGTGTCCCCGGTTACCCGATCCTCCGGTCGAGCCGGAGGATGACGTGGGAGGGGTGGCAAAGGCTGTTCGCACACTGCGCCGGCGTACCGTTCCGACAAGGGCAATAGGCCCCGGCTCAAGGCCGGGGTGACGGGGAGCGGTTTGGCCGGCGAGGTGGGTTCCAACGAGAGCTGGAGCACAGCTCAGTTGTTCCCGGCTCCTATCTCCCCATGTGTCTCCTTACCGGAACCGCTCGCGCCAGGTCGGTACGGTGCTCGCCTGCGTCGCCTCGTAGACGCCGCGGGCAATCGCGCGAGACATGACGGCGGCGGCCGTTGCGCCGATCGCCAGCGTGTCGGCGATTGGGTCGCCGAGCGGCTTTTTCGCGGTGGCCAGCGAGAAGATCAGATCTCCATCGAGCGGGGTGTGCGCCGGCCAGATGGCGCGGGCGAAGCCGTCATGGGCGGCAATCGCCAGCCGTTTCGCCTGCGCCTTCGTGAGCGCCGCATCTGTGGCGACAACCGCGATGGTGGTGTTCTGCTGCGGGCGGGCGTCGAGCTTGGTGCGGATTGCCGCCGCGTCGTCCGGGAGCGTTCCCGGCAGGCCGAGCCCGCCGAATTCTCCATCCTGTTCAAACGGTGCCGCCCAGTAATGCGGGCCGTCGCCGATGGTGACGCTGCCGACGGCGTTGACCGCGACGAGTGCCGCGACCGTGTGGCCGGAGGCGGTGACGGCGGAGGCCGAGCCGAGCCCGCCCTGCAGCGTTGCCGTCGTCGCGCCGAAGCCGGCGCCGGCCGAGCCGAGGGTAAAGCTCTTTGCCGCGTTGCCGAGCGCCTGTTCGCCGAGCAGGCGATAGGGCGGTTCGTCGCCCCAGTCCTTGTCGCCGCCATTCATGAGATCGAACAGGATCGCAGCGGGCACGATCGGAACCGAGACCGGGCCGACCGCGAAGCCGCGCCCTTCGGCCGCCAGCCGGGTCATCACCCCGGACGCTGCCTCGAGCCCGAAGGCGGATCCGCCCGACAGCACCAGCGCGTCGACGGTCTCCACCGTCTGTTCGGGCGCGAGCAGCTCGGTGTCGCGGGTGCCCGGCGCGCCGCCCATGACGTGCACCGAGGCAATCGTCGGTTCCTCGCACAGCACGACCGTGGTGCCGGTGCGCGCGGTCTCGTCCTCGGCGTTGCCGACGAGAAGGCCTTCGACATCGGTGAGAAGGTTGCGGCGCGGTGCGGTCATCGGAGGCCTCATTGTGGTGTGCGTGCGATTAGAGCGCATGGCGGGGAGGTGGGCAATCGAGGCGTTGAGGATGCTGGCTGCGGCATCACGCCCGCCCGTCCGGGGTTGCCGGTCGGCGCCCGCCTTGTGATCATCATGCGGGGTGCGCGTATGTGGCGAATCCGCCCGAATATTGAAGGCTTGTTCCGATGAAACTCTTTGCTGCCGTTATGATTTTTCTCGCAAGCTCCGTTGCCGCGCTGGCCGGGCCGCTTCCCTTCACCGATGGGCGCTATGTCACCGACCGGTCGTTGTGCGGGCAGAGCGAGGAAGCGCTCGTCGGCAAATATGGCGACATGATCGGCATGAAGATGCGCAACATCAACGGCGAAAAGCTCAACAACGCCTATGAGATGTACTGCACGGTCAGCAATGTCGCGCGTCAGGGCGACAGCGTCACCTTCCGCGCCGAATGCAATCAGGAAGGTGAAGTGAACGTCATCAACGGGTCCTACCGCTTCATCTCTGAAGACAGCTTCGCGCTCGGTAGCCGCGTTTTCACGCGCTGCGGGGGTTGAGGGGGAAGCGCTGATTTCGGCGCTCAGTTCGCGATGAAGGGCAGGCCGGCGAAGTCGGCCAGCGCGCGGGCGTTAACAGGATGGCGCTCGCGCAGGATGTGGCGGATTTCGAGCGGCAGTTTGCGATCCTCGAAGACGATGTGGGCGCGTTCGGGAAAAAGGAGCCGTTGGTGCGGCTGGACCACCGCCTGGACATCGGCTAGGTCGCGGATGATGGTCTCGTTGCCGCGCATTGTGAGTTTTTCCCACACCAGCGTGCCAGGGGCCCGGTCGACCTGCACGCGCAGGATGCGAACGTAGTCGACGGAAAGCCAAAGCAGCGCGAGAACCGCCACGTATGGAAAGAAACCCAAGGTGATCTGGTTCCACATCATGTCTACGATGCTCCAGGCGCTCAGCGGGTCTTCGAAAAGGAACTCAAGCCCAATGCGCGCAGCAAGAGTTGCCGGATAGATCGCAAGCCAGAACAGGACCAGGTAGGCCAAATTGTTTCCGGTCACGATCAGGGTATCGCCCTGTTCGGTTCGATCGTCCGACTGCTGCGCTGCCTTTCGGTAGGTGTCTCGCGGCATGGTTTCTCTTTTCGGGCCTGAGTTCCATGAGGTGGGCTGGAGTGTGCCCTGACATCATCCAATCATATCTTGGCAGTTGTATATTTTGTAGTGGCCACGCAAAACGCGCAGGGTGTTTTCTAGTCCCTCGGCCTCACTTCTCAGCTTTTCAAGCTCGCTGAGAGTCGAGCGGATACGGTTGGACGCATTGGCGGCTCGGTGCAGGTTCATAACGGCCATAATCAAACCGCCAATGACTGGCGCCAGCGAGAGCAGTTCAGCAGTGTCCAACCTTCCACCTCGGGAAAGAGAGCGGGCTACATCTTTCGCTTTTGCGACTGCCTTTATCGCACTTCCTAGTGCGCCAAGTGCTGTCGCAATGGCTCCAGCCCCTGCTGACCAAAGTGCGATTTCTCGATCATTACGCAAATGTTCAACGTGCCGGATTGCCGATTCAATGTTGCGCTCGAGACCTGAAAGGCGCGTTTCCGCGTTGCTCATATCAGAGCGGAGTTTCAGGCATTCGACTTGTTGTCGATTTCCTCTCGAATCCACTTGTTTGGTAGCAGCTGTCATTGCCGAGAGGACGTTGTCGCCATATATCCAATTCGCATCTTGCGTTCCTATTTTCTGGATTGCTTGGCAAATTGTATTTGACGAACGTTCCCCGGGAATAATTTCGGAGAGCTGTTTTAAGTATTTGAAGTTTTTATATTTTCATTGTTGGGCGTGGGGACTTGGCGCCACAACAAAAAACCCCGGCGGATTACTCCGCCGGGGTTTTTCGTTTCGTGCCGGTGTTGGCCGGATGGCTCGCTGAGCCTTACTCCGCGGCCACCTCGGGCAGCTCGGCGAGCGAGGCTTCGAGCGCCGCGTGGTCGTAGTCGCGGTCCTCGAGCGTGCCGGCGAAGTAGTCCATATAGGCCTGCATGTCGAAGTGGCCGTGGCCGGACAGGTTGAACAGGATCGTCTTCGACGTCCCTTCTTCCTTGCACTTCAACGCTTCATCGACGGCGGCGCGTACGGCGTGGGTCGATTCCGGCGCCGGCACGATGCCTTCGTTGCGGGCAAACAGGACACCGGCCTCGAAGCACTTGGTCTGGTGCACGGCGCGGGCCTCGATCAGGCCGAGGTCCAAGAGATGGCTGACCAGCGGCGCCATGCCGTGGTAGCGCAGGCCGCCGGCGTGGAATCCGGGCGGCATGAAGCCTGCGCCGAGCGTGTGCATCTTGGCCAGCGGGGTCAGATGGGCGGTGTCGCCGAAGTCGTAGGCGAAGACGCCGCGCGTCATGGTCGGGCAGGCCGCCGGTTCGACCGCGATGATCTGCGGATCGGCACCGCCGCGCAGCTTTGCGCCGACATAGGGGAAGGCGATGCCGGCAAAGTTGGAGCCGCCGCCGGCGCAGCCGATGATGATGTCCGGCTCGTCGCCGGCCATTTCCATCTGCTCCATTGCTTCCATGCCGATGATCGACTGGTGCACGCAGACGTGGTTCAGCACGCTGCCGAGCGAGTAGTTGGTGTCGGGGCTTGTTGCGGCGACCTCGACGGCCTCGGAAATGGCGATGCCGAGCGAGCCGGGCGAGTTCGGGTCCTTTTCGAGGATCGCGCGGCCCGAAGCGGTCTCGGTCGACGGGCTCGGGATGCAGGTCGCGCCATAGGTCTCCATCAGCGCCCGGCGATAGGGCTTCTGATTGTAGCTGACCTTGACCATGTAGACCTTCACCTCGATGCCGAACAGCGAGCCGGCAAAGGCGAGCGAGGAACCCCACTGGCCGGCGCCGGTTTCGGTCGACAGCTTCGTGATGCCGGCTTCCTTGTTGTAGAAGGCCTGTGCCACGGCGGTGTTCGGTTTGTGGCTGCCGGCCGGGCTGACGCCCTCATACTTGAAGTAGATCTTGGCCGGGGTATCGAGCGCCTTTTCCAGGCGGCGCGCGCGGATCAGCGGCGAGGGACGCCACAGCTTGTAGACGTCGCGCACCGGCGTCGGGATCTCGATCTCGCGCTCGGTGGAAACTTCCTGCGCGATCAGCGCCATCGGGAAGATCGGCGCCAGATCGTCCGGGCCGACCGGCTGCTTGGTGCCGGGGTGCAGGACCGGAGCCATTGGCTTCGGCAGGTCGGCCTGAATATTGTACCAGACCTTTGGAATCCGCTCTTCCGGCAGGAAATATTTTGTTGATTCAGACATTGTCGAGAACTCCCTTACGACGTCCCTCCAATTGCAATTGGTAAAGCATCCGTCCGGCCTGTACCAGCGCCGAGCGTGGCGAAAGTTCCGCTGCGACCAATCGCTTTGCAAAAAGCGGTGCGGGTAGGCTGGGAAGGCCCGCGAGCGCGTCTTTCAAGCCATCTTCGAGAAGACGTTTGACGGAATTCAAGGAGCGTCATATCCTGAAATTCGAGAATCTGTCCGAAATATTGAGACACATTGTGATTGACCGATTTTGCCAGATCCTGAAATTCGTTGCCGCGTCGCCGGAGGCGCCGAGTATCGCGGCGGTCGCGCAGGGTCTCGAGCTGCCGCGCGCGACGGCCTACCGCCTCGTCGGTCAGTTCCGCGATGAGGGCATTCTCGAAGCGAGCGAAGATGGCGGGCTGCGGCTCGGCTCCAACTTCGTCTCGATGGTGCTTTCGGCGGCGACCACCTCGCAGGTGGTGCAACTCTTTCATTCGGTGACCGAAGCTGTCGGTGCGGCGTTCGAGGAAACCGGGTTTCTCGGCCGCTATACGGGTTCCGAGGTCGACCTCATTCATGTGACGACGCCGGCCGATAGCCGCCGTGCCCATATCCATCCCGGGCTCGGCCTGCGGCCGGTGCATGCGTGCTCGTCGGCGCGCGCGATCCTCGCCTTTCTCGGCGAGAATGAGATCGAGCGGCTGCTTGCCCGCGATTTCGAACATTTCACCGACCGCACAGTGACGGACCTGGACGGGGTTCGTGCCGAACTCGCGGCGACGCGAGCGCGCGGCTATGCGGTGTGCGATGAGGAAATCGATGTCGGCGTCACCAGTGTCGCGGTGCCGATTTCGGCCGGCGGCTCGGGCGTTGCGCTCAGTGTCGGCGTGGTCGGACCGCGCCGGCGCATTGCCGAGCACGGCATCGAGGCCATTGGAGAAACGCTGAAGACGCTGGTGGCGGGTCTGCCCGTTGCCGCTCTTGGCCAGGCGGCGCCGATCGTGCGCCACGACTGAGGAAAGGACGAACACGAGGCGGCACGCCGGAAAACCGCGGCCGCACTCCAAAAAGATCCGGAAAATCCGGAGAACGGGCCGGAAAACGGCCGTCTAAAGGGGAGGGTAGAATGAAGAAAAGCGTTTTCGCGAACGGATTGCGCGGGGCGGTCTGTGCGCTGGCCTTGCTGGTGGCGCCGCTGGCGGTTCAGGCCGACGAGACCTGCCAGTCGCCCTATATGCCGAAGATCACCGGACAGGAAGATTACGTCTATGTCTGGACGCTCGGCATGGAAGGGATCGGCGACGGTTCAGACAAGCTGGTCACGGTCGACGTGCGTCCCGGTTCCGGGACCTTCGGCAAGGTGATCAACTCTCTGTCGGTGGGCGGCCGCAACGAGGCGCATCACGGCGGCTTCTCGTCCGACCGGCGCTATTTCTGGACCGGTGGGCTCGACACCAACAAGATTTTCATCTTCGACATTCACAGCGATCCCTCGAAGCCGACGCTGCACAAGACCATCGACACCTTCGTCGCCGATAGCGGCGGCGCGGTCGGTCCGCACACCTTCTACAGCTTGCCGGGCCGGATGATGATTTCGGCTCTGTCGAACGACCGCGATCATGGCGGACGTACGGCGCTGGTCGAGTATTCCGACGAGGGCGAATTCCTCGCCACCCACTGGATGCCGACCAAGGAAGACCCGCGCGGCGCCACGATCGCCAGCGATGTGGTCGACGGCTACGGCTATGACGTGCGCGCGCTGATCCGCAAGAACGTCATGCTGACGTCGTCGTTCACCGGCTGGTCGAACTACATGATGGACTTCGGCCAGATGCTGCAGGACCCGGAAGCCATGAAGCGCTTCGGCCAGACGGTGGTGCAGTGGGACCTGCATACCCGCCAGCCGAAGAAGGTGATGAGCGTGCCGGGTGCGCCGCTCGAGATCCGCTTCGCCTGGGGCGCGGACCACAATTACGCCTTCACCAGCGCGGCGCTGACCTCGAAGCTGCATCTCATCTACGAGGACGAGAACGGCGAGTGGCAGGCCAAGGACGTCGCCGATATCGGCGATCCGGCCTCGATCCCGCTGCCGGTCGATATCTCCATCGGTGCCGACGACAACACGCTGTGGGTCAACACCTTCATGGACGGCAAGACGCGGCTGTTCGACATCTCCGATCCGTTCAAGCCGACGCAGATCTACGAGAAGAAGATTGCCGCGCAGGTCAACATGGTCTCGCAGAGCTGGGACGGCAAGCGGGTGTATTTCACCTCGTCGCTGCTCGCCAACTGGGACAAGAAGGGCGACGACAACGAGCAGTACCTGAAGGCCTACAAGTGGGACGGCAAGGAACTGACCGAGGACTTCTCGATCGACTTCATCAAGGAAGGTCTCGGGCGCGCCCACATCATGCGCTTCGGTGCGAATTCGCTCTACAGCAGTTGATGCCTCTCAAATGCTGTTGGGGCCGGGCGTCTTCGGGCGTCCGGCCCCTCCCATCTGATCGTTTTGGGATTTGCCGGGGGGAGCATCGATGAAGGGCAAACGTTTCGTCATCAGCGCCATTGTCATGGTCGGGCTGGCGGCCGGCGTCGCAGCCTTTGCCGCGCGGTTTCAACAGGTCAAGCCGCAACAGCTTGCCTTTGCCGACCTGATTGAGCGTAGCGCGGATTTCGATTTCGAACCGCCGATGGCGGGAAGCTACACCCTGCCGCCGGTCAAGCGGGCGCCGGACGGCGTACTGCTCGATCATCGCGGCGAACAGGCGGCGCTGGCCGAGGTGCTCGGCGGGCGGATTTCGCTGGTCAGCTTCATTTATGCGCTGTGCAGCGACGTGAATGGCTGTCCGCTGGCGACCGCCACGCTCTACGACATCTACGACGCGAGCGAGGGCGCTGAACGGCTGAACAAGAGCGTCCAGCTCGTCACCATCAGCTTCGACCCGAAGCGCGATACGCCGGACGCCATCGAGAGCTATCTCTATCCGGTGCTGGCCGACCCCAAGGGTGCGGGCAAGATCGGCTGGCGCGCCTTCACCACCTCGTCGGAGGAAGTCCTGCGGCCGATCCTCGATGGGTTCGGTCAGGCGGTCGACCGCAGGCCGGATTCCGAGGTCATCAATCACCTTCTGCGGCTCTATCTGGTTGATGCCGAGGGCCGCATCCGCAATGTTTACGGGCTTGGCATGATCGATCCGAGGTTGATCCTCACCGATATCGAGACGCTGATGATGGAACGCCCGCGCGCACTGGCGAAGGTGGGGCGCTAGGCAGGTGGCGGTGCGGGGTTGGAGACGGAAAGCCGGGTTTGTCGCGCTGCTTTATGCTCTGCTGCCGGCCCCGGTCCTTGCTGATGAGGACTGGGCGGAGAGGGCGCTCGCGCGCTCGCTGACGCCGCCGCTCGGCCTGCCGGTGCAGTCGCACCCCGCCGACAATCCGCCGACGAGCGAGAAGATCGCGCTCGGACGCAAGCTTTTCTTCGATCGCCGGCTGTCGCTCAACGGCACCATGTCGTGCGCCATGTGCCATATCCCCGAGCAGGACTTCACCAATGTGGAGATCGCGACCGCGGTCGGGCTTGAGGGCCGCAGCGGACGGCGCAACGCGCCGAGCCTGATCAATGTCGGCTACATGCGTCACTTGTTCCACGACGGGCGCGAGACGGCGCTCGAGACGCAGTATCTCGCGCCACTGACCGCGCATAACGAGATGGCCAATCCGTCGGTCGGCCATGTGGTGACGCTGATCGCCGGGCTGGATGACTACCGGCCGCTGTTTCAGGCGGTGTTTGGGGCGGGGCCGAGCGTCGACCGTATCGGCCAGGCTTTGGGTGCCTATCAGCGCACGCTCGTTGCTGGTGACAGCCGTTTCGACCGTTGGCGCTATGGTGGTGAGGCGGACGCTCTTTCGGCCTCCGAGCAGCGCGGCTTCGCGCTGTTTTCCGGCAAGGCCGGGTGCATTTCCTGCCATCCGGCCGGCGACGACACTGCGCTCTTCACCGATCAGGGTCTGCACGACATCGGCTATGGTTTTGAGCGCGAGCAACTCCGCCAGGGCCGGCTTGGCGGCACGGTGCCGGTAGAGGTCGCGCCGGGCGTTCGTCACGATGTGCCGCGCGCCATCATCGATGCCGTATCGTTGCCGGCAATGCCCGATGTCGGGCGTTATGAGGTGACGCAGGATCCGGCCGACCGTTGGGTGTTTCGAACACCGTCGCTACGCAACGTGGCGGTGACGCGGCCCTACATGCATGACGGGGGAATCACCTCGCTCGACGCGGTCGTCGCCTTCTACAATCGCGGCGGGGCGCCTCACGAGGGCCAGGATCCGCGCATCCGGCCACTCGGCTTGACGGAGCCGGAGATACGCGATCTGGTTGGGTTTCTGACAACATTGACGTCTGCCGGACGGGACCGTCTCGTCGAGGACGCCCGCGTGGCACCGCCGGATAACTGGAACGATTGAATCTGCCTCGCCGTTGCGGCGAGATCATTGATTGCCGGCGGGAAGTCCTTCCCCCGGTCCCAAGCGAAGAAGGGAAGAAACATGGACGTTCGTGCAGCAGTCGCTTTCGAGGCCGGCAAGCCGCTTGAGGTCACCACGGTGCAGCTCGAAGGGCCGCGGGCGGGCGAGGTGCTGGTCGAGATCATGGCGACCGGCGTCTGCCACACCGACGAATTCACCCGCTCGGGCGCCGATCCGGAAGGGCTGTTCCCGGCGATCCTCGGTCACGAGGGCGCGGGCATCGTGCGCGAAGTGGTGCCGGGCGTCACCTCGCTGAAGCCGGGCGATCATGTCATTCCGCTCTACACGCCGGAATGCCGCGAATGCGATTACTGTCTCAACCCGAAAACCAATCTGTGCCAGGCGATCCGCACCACGCAGGGCGCCGGCCTGATGCCGGACGGCACCTCGCGTTTCTCGCTCGACGGCAAGCCGATCCACCACTACATGGGCACCTCGACGTTTGCCAATTTCACCGTGCTGCCGGAAATCGCGCTCGCCAAGATCCATCCCGACGCGCCGTTCGACAAGGTCTGCTACATCGGTTGCGGCGTCACCACCGGCATCGGCGCGGTGATCAACACGGCCAAGGTGGAGCCGGGCTCCAATTGCGTCGTGTTCGGTCTCGGCGGCATCGGCCTCAACGTCATTCAGGGCCTGCGCCTCGTTGGTGCCAACATGATCGTCGGCGTCGACCTCAACAACGACAAGAAGGCCTGGGGCGAGCGCTTCGGCATGACCCACTTCGTCAATCCGGCCGAGGTCGAGGGCGATCTGGTGCCCTATCTGGTTGACCTGACGAAGGGCGGTGCCGACTACACGTTCGAATGCATCGGCCTGACCAAGACCATGCGCCAGGCGCTCGAATGCTGCCACAAGGGGTGGGGCGAGAGCATCATCATCGGCGTTGCCGGCGCGGGACAGGAGATCACCACGCGGCCGTTCCAGCTCGTCACCGGCCGCTCGTGGCGCGGTACGGCGTTCGGCGGCGCGCGCGGGCGCACCGACGTGCCGAAGATCGTCGACTGGTACATGGACGGCAAGATCGAGATCGATCCGATGATCACGCACACCATGCCGCTCGACGATATCAACAAGGCGTTTGACCTGATGCATAGCGGCGAGTCGATCCGCAGCGTCATTCTCTACTGATATCGGGGTGTCCGGGATGCGGCGCCCGGTGCGGCGTGTCCCGGATCCGCAAAGGCATTGCGAAAGGACACGGGATGAAGATGTATGTTGGCGCGCTCGCCGCGGCATTTCTGGCGATGATGATGGCGGTGCTGCCGGCTGCGGCCGATCCGGTCGGGCGCTACACGGTCGTCGGCGACAACCCGGACTCGGGCGGCAAATACCGCGGTACGGTGCAGGTCAGCCGCACCGGCAAGACCTACAAGGTGGTCTGGAAGATCGCCGGCACGACCTATGTCGGCACCGGGCTTGGCGCCGTCATTCGCGATGGCAAGTTCAACATCGGCGCGGCGGAACCGTCCGACAGCATCCTGTCGGTCGGCTACGTCTCCGGCCGGACCTTTGGCATGGCGTTCTATATCGAACAGCCGGACGGAAGCTGGGAAGGCGTGTGGACCTATGGCGGTAGCCGCAAGGTCGCGCGCGAGCAGTGGTTCCGCTAAGGCCGGCCCGACACCGCCAATCCTGATCTGATCCGCGCGGCGGAGTTTTCTCCGCCGCGGTCCCAGCCAATATCCCGACATCCTCGGAGATCGACATGGAAACCGTTTCGCAAAACCGCTGCTTCGGTGGCACGCAGGGCGTCTACGCCATCGACAGCGCCGAGACCGGCACGCGGATGGAGTTCGCCGTCTATCTGCCGCCAGCTGCCGAGAAGGGTCCGGTACCCGTGCTCTGGTATCTGTCGGGGCTGACCTGCACCTGGGAAAACGTGACGGCGAAGGCCGGCGCGCAGCGCTGGTGCGCCGAGCATGGCATTGCCTTTGTCGCACCCGATACCAGCCCACGCGGCGAGGGCGTGCCGGACGATGCCGATGGCGCCTATGATTTCGGTCTCGGTGCCGGCTTCTATGTGGATGCGCTGCAGCCGCCGTTTGCCGCCAATTTCAGCATGTATTCGCATATTGTCGACGAGTTGCCGAAGGTCGTTGCCGAGGCGTTTCCGCTCGACATGGCGCGGCAGGGCATCACCGGCCATTCGATGGGCGGGCATGGCGCGCTGACGATTGCGCTGAAGAACCCGGACCGCTTCCGCTCGGTCTCGGCCTTTGCGCCGATCGTTGCGCCGAGCCGTGTGCCGTGGGGCGAAAAGGCGCTCACCGGCTATCTCGGTGAGGACCGGGCGCTTTGGGCCGACTACGACGCGTGCGAGCTGATGGCGGCGCGCGGCTGGGCGCGGGACATCCTCGTCGATCAGGGCGAGGCGGACAATTTTCTTGAAGTGCAGCTGAAGCCTGAACTGTTCGCCGAGGCGTGCGCGGCAGCCGGTGTCGACCTCACTCTCCGCCGTCAGCCGGGCTACGACCATTCCTACTATTTCATCTCGACCTTCATGGGCGATCATGTTCGCTGGCATGCGGAGCGGCTCGCCGGCTAAGGCCGGGCTGACACCGCTTTCCGTTTGATCGATTTCAAGGTGCGATCACCGTCGCGCCCCTATGACTCCTGTTCGAAATTCCAACTCTCAACAAGCAAGGACCGACCCATGGCCGACAGCTACAAGGCACAGAATGCCAACCTCATCGCCAACAACAAGCTGCTGCGCGAAGAAATCCCCGATGTGATGAAGGCGTTCGGCGCACTTGGCGGCACCGCCTATCCGGACGGCGCCCTGTCGCGCAAATACAAGGAACTGCTCGCCATGGCGATCGGCATCGCCATCCGCTGCGAGGGCTGCATCGCCTGGCATGTCATGGAGGCGCGAAAGAATGGCGCGACGCGTGCGGAAGTCGCCGAGGCGATCGGTCTGGCGATCCAGATGGGCGGCGGCCCGTCGGCGGTCTATGGCGGCAAGGCGCTGGCCGGCTATGACGAGTTCGGCGAATAGGGCGTAGTCTCGAACCAAGGGTCCGCCCTGGCGGACAAACAAAAAGGCCCGGCGAAACGCCGGGCCTTTCCGTATCTGGTCGGGGAAAGCCGATTACTTCAGGTAATCGTACTTGCCGTCCTTCCATTCGTAGAACACGTAGCCCGGCAGGGTGACGTCGCCCTTGTCGTCGAACGACAGGTTGCCGAGAACGGTGTTGAACTGACCGTCGTTCAGCGCCTTGACGACGTCGTCGTAGTCGGTCTTGCCAGCAGCGGTCGCGGCGGCGGCCCAAGCCTGGATCGCGGCGTAGGTGTACATCACGTAGCCTTCCGGCTCGACGCCCTTGGCGCGGAACTTCTCGACCAGCGGGGCCGCGTCCGGGTTCTTGCGCGGATCCGGCGAGAAGGTCATCAGGGTGCCGGCACCGGCGTCGCCGGTGATCGACCAGTACTCGTCGGTGACGAGTGCGTCACCCGAGACGAGGACGGTGTCCATGCCCTGGTCGCGCATCTGGCGGACCATCAGGCCGGCTTCGGTGTGATAGCCACCGACGTACAGGACGCCGATGCCTTCGGCCTTCAGCTTCGACACGAGCGCGGTGTAGTCCTTTTCACCGGCGGTGTAGGCTTCGTACATGTCGGCCTTCTTGCCGGCTTCTTCCATGTACTTCATGGTTTCGTCGGCGAGACCCTTGCCGTAGGCGGTCTTGTCGTGAACGATCGCGACCTTCTTGTCGGCGAACTTCTCGGCAAGGAACTTGCCGGCAACCTGGCCCTGCTGGTCGTCACGACCGCAGACGCGATAGGTGCCCGGGCCCGGACGCTCGTCGGTGAACTTCGGGTTGGTCGAAGCCGGCGAGATCTGGATGATGCCTTCTTCGGCGTAGACGGCGGAGGCCGGGATCGACGAACCCGAGCAGAAGTGACCAGCCATCAGGGCGATGCCTTCACCGGCCATCTGGTTGGCGACCGCCACGGCCTGCTTCGGGTCGCAGGCGTCGTCGCCGATCTTCAGCACGAGCTTCTCGCCGAGGACACCGCCATTGGCGTTGATGTCTTCGACGGCCTGCTCGGCGCCGGCCTTCATCTGCGCACCGAACGACGCATACTGACCGGTCATCGGACCGGCGGTCGCAATGGTGATATCCGCCCACGCGGCGCTGGAAACGGCCATGCCGAAGGACAGCGCAACACCTGCCAACAAAGCTTTTTTCATTCTGAGACTCCCTTGCGAAATTGTTTCGCACCTCTGAAGTGATAGGCGACAGTGCCCACTGCGGGCCATTCTGCCCCCTTTTAAGCGGAAATGATACCGGCAAGCGGGACCACTTCCGAAGCGATCGGGCCGGCTCGCGCTAGCCCGTGACCCCCGGCTTGTTCCGCCACGTAAATGGCGAAGATTTTTCATACATCCAGCTGTACTGGGTGACCATCTGCGTCGTGCGCGCCACGCGCCAGCTGATCAGCGTGATGGCGAGAAGCACGATGAAGTCGACCAGCCAGTAGTGCACCGACAGCAGCGTTCCCTCAAACAATGCGAAGCTCAGGAAACGGTCGGCGCAGGCGAGCAGGGCGCTGAACCAGAAGATCTGAAAAAACGGGCGCCAGGTTACCGCGACCGCGCGTCCGGTCATCCATGCCGCCCCGCCGACGATCGCGCAGGTGAACAGCAGGAAGACCCAGAAGGAATTTTCCCAGATGATACCCATTTCGGTCTCCGTTTCACGGGCCGTACCGCCGGCATGGGCGGGATCGTGCCCGGGATATTTGGGGCCGGCGGCGGCGATGTCCCCGCGCCGCCGGCCGAAATGCTAGTGAGCGCCGCCTTCGAGATAGGCTGCGCGAACCTCTTCGCGGCTCAACAGCTCCTTGCCGGTGCCGGTCATGGTGATTTCACCATTGACCATGACGTAGCCGCGATGGGCGAGTTTGAGCGCGTGATAGGCGTTCTGCTCGACCAGGAAGACGGTCAGGCCTTCGGTCGCGTTCAGTTCGCGGATGACCTCGAAGATCTGCTTGACGATGAGCGGCGCCAGACCGAGCGAGGGCTCGTCGAGCAGCAGCAGCTTTGGCCGTCCCATCAGCGCGCGGGCGATCGCCAGCATTTGCTGTTCGCCGCCCGACAGCGTACCGCCACGCTGGCTCTGGCGCTTCTCGAGGATCGGGAAGAGGGCGAAGACCCGCTCCAGGTCATGGTCGAAAGTGCTCAGGTCGGTGACGGCCGCGCCCATCTGGAGGTTTTCCATCACCGTCATGCGCGGGAAGATGCGCCGGCCTTCGGGCGATTGGGCGATCTCGCGGCGCATGATCTCATGCGTCGGCAATTGCGTGATGTCTTCGCCCTGATAGACGACCGAGCCTTCGCTGGCATGCGGGTTGCCGCAGATCGTCATCATCAGCGTTGATTTGCCGGCACCGTTGGCGCCGATCAGGGTGACGATCTCGCCTTCGTGGACGTCGAGGTCGACGCCTTTCAGCGCGATGATCTTGCCGTAGAAGGTCTTGACGCCGCGGACGGCGAGGAGGGGGGCTTTCTCACTCATACGCCGACCTCTTTTTCAACGTCATCAACTTCGTCGTCGTCGACGCCCAGATAGGCGGCGATCACCGCCGGGTCGTTGCGGACGTGGTCCGGCGAACCGTCGGAAATCTTCTCGCCGTAGTCGAGCACGACGACGTGGTCGGAGATCTCCATCACCACCGACATATCGTGCTCGATCAGCAGCACCGAGGTGCCGTGTTCCTTGCCGATATAGCGCAGCAGATTGTTGAGATCGGCGCTTTCCCGCGGGTTGAGGCCGGCGGCGGGCTCATCGAGGCACAACAGCTCGGGCTCGGTGCACATGGCGCGGGCGATCTCCAGCCGGCGCTGGTCGCCGTAGGGCAGATCGGCGGCCGGGTCGTCGGCGCGCTCGATCAGTCCGGTATGCTCGAGCCAGTACTTGGCGTGCTCGATGGCCTGCTTCTCCGCGTTGCGGTAGCGCGACAGGCCGAACAGGCCCGCGATCGAGAACATCGAGGCGTCCATAAGCTTGTTGTGCTGGGCGACCATCAGGTTCTCCAGCACGCTCATGCCGCCGAACAGGCGGATGTTCTGGAACGTGCGGGCGACCTTTGCCTCGCGCGAGATCATGAAGTCGGGCATGCGCTCCAGCAGGTACGCGTCGCCGTCATGGTGGCGCATATCGAGGCGACCCTCGGTCGGCTTGTAGAAGCCGGTGATGCAGTTGAACACCGTCGTCTTGCCGGCGCCGTTCGGGCCGATGAGGGCGGTGATATCGCCGCGGCCGACCTCGAAGCTGAGGTCGTTGATGGCCAGGAGGCCACCGAAGCGCATGGTGAGGTGTTCGACCCGCAGCAGCGGGTTGTTGGCCCAGGCGTTCATCCGTGGCCCTCCGCAATATTCTCGGCGCCGATGGCCTTGGTTTTCACGAGGGCGACCGTTGGTTTGCGCGTCGAGATGAGACCGCGCGGCTTCCAGATCATGATGAAGACCATGAGCAGGCCGAAGATCAGCATGCGGTATTCGGCGAAGTCGCGGAAGAACTCGAAACCGCCGATCATGACGACGGCGGCGATGGCGACGCCGATCTGGCTGCCGAGGCCGCCGAGCACGACGATCGCCAGGATCACGGCCGATTCCATGAAGGTGAAGGATTCCGGCGAGATGAAGCCCTGGCGGGTGGCGAAGAACGAGCCGGCGAAGCCACCGAACATGGCGCCGATGGAAAATGCCGTCAGCTTGGTGTTGGTGGTGTTGATGCCAAGCGACCGGCAGGCGATGTCGTCCTCGCGCATCGCTTCCCAGGCCCGCCCGATCGGCAGCTTGCGCATGCGCAGCGTGAAGGCGTTGGTCAGAAGCGCAAGTGCCAGGATCAGGTAGTAGAAGAATATGATCCGGTGCATCGACGAATAGTCGAGGCCGAAGATGTCGGCGAAGCCGCCTTCACCGCGTTTGAAATCGATGCCGAAAAACGATGGGCGGGGAATGCGCGACACGCCGTCCGGGCCGCCGGTGAAGGTGTACCAGTTAAGCAGCACGACGCGGATGATCTCACCGAAGGCAAGGGTGACAATGGCGAGATAGTCGCCGCGCAGGCGCAGCACCGGGAAGCCGAGAATGATGCCCCAAAGAGCGGCGAGGAAACCGGCCAGCGGCAGGCAGATCCAGAATGCCCAATCCATCAGGGTGGGGCTGGCGATCCCCATCTCGACCAGCATCGGGAAGAAGCGCGTCGACAAAAGCCCGTAGGAATAGGCGCCGACGGCATAGAAGGCGACGTAGCCAAGGTCGAGCAGGCCGGCGAGACCGACCACGATGTTCAGGCCCCAGCCGAGCATCACGTAGGTGAGCACAAGGATCGACAGGTCGAGCAGGTAGCGGTCCGTTGTCGGCAGGAACGGGAAGGCGAGGGCGACCAGCAGGGCGACGGGTACGACGAATTTGGCGAACCGGCTGAAATTCGACTGTTTCGGCACCAGGCTACCGATCACGGAGGTGACCGGCGTGTCGGTGTTCCACACGAACATGCTGAGGAGCAGGCGGCCGAAGAACACGGCGACGACGGCGATGGCGACGATGTCCCAGCGCTGGGTCAGTTCGAGGCCGCCGAGCTTGGTCTCGGTCTTCAGGCCGATGATCGGCGCGGCCATGGCGAGTGCGATCGCAGCCGCAATCGCCGACTCCTTGACCGAAGCGGCCAGTTTGGAAGGTGCTGCGCTCATGCGATCAGACCTTCTCGACTTCAGGCCGGCCGAGCAGGCCGGAGGGCAGGAAGATCAGCACGATCGCAAGGATCGAGAAGGCCGCAACGTCCTTGTATTCGACCGAGAAGTAGCCGGACCAGAAGGTCTCGATCAGGCCGATGAGAAGGCCGCCGAGCATGGCGCCGGGCAGCGAACCGATGCCGCCGAGCACGGCTGCGGTGAACGCCTTCACGCCGGCGAGGAAGCCGATGAAGAAGTCGATCACGCCGTAATAAAGCAGGAACATCAGGCCGGCGACGGCGGCGAGCGCGGCGCCGAGCACGAAGGTCAGCGAGATCGTGCGGTCGACATTGATGCCGAGCAGGGCGGCCATCTTGCGATCCTGTTCGCAGGCGCGCTGGGCGCGGCCGAGCGAGGTGCGGGCGATCAGCAGCGAGAAGCCGGTCATCAGCACCACGGTGGTGACGATGATCAGGATCTGGATATTGGAGAGCTGGACCGCGAACAGGCCGTTCTCGGTTTCGGTCTCCATCAGCGTGATGCCGCCGGAGATCAGCGGCTGCAGCGGCTTGACGCGGGCGTCCTGGGTGATCTGCACATAGTTCTGCAGGGTGATCGACATGCCGATGGCGGTGATCAGCGGCGCCAGCCGGAACGAGCCGCGCAACGGCCGATAGGCGATCCGCTCGACCGTCCAGCCATAGACCGCGGCAAGCAGCATGGCGACGATCAGCACCAGAACGAGGGCTATGAACAGGACCCCGATGCCGGTGGACGCCGTCAGGCCGAGCCCGACGATGGCGATCAGCGCGATGAAGGCGCCGATCATGAAGATGTCGCCATGGGCGAAGTTGATCATGCCGATAATGCCGTACACCATCGTGTACCCGATCGCGATCAGTCCATAGATGGACCCGAGCGCAACCCCATTGATCAGCTGCTGCAGGAAATACTCCATATCCCCACCTGTTCCCCGAGAGCAGGGCTCCGCCCGGTTGGGCGAACGCGAACTGCTCGAGCTCTGTAGGATCGACTGACATTGCACGCCGTTTGCTCTCCGCCGACGCGTGCCAGTCTGTTGGTCGGGACATCGGCAGAAAACCGTATCCCGTTAGTCCTTTCGTCTAGCAACTCCTTTCGCCCGAAACAATCGCTTACCGCGGTCGCACGCCGAAAAAAGGTGCAAATGTTCGTTCGCCGACCAATTCCCGCAAGCGCCGGATTTGCCTGCCATTTTGTCCGAGGCAGCCCGGGTCGATTGTGTTTTTCGGGAAAAACGCTCGCCCCTATGGGCTTTTGCGCGGGCGGCCCTACATGGCAGAAAGCGTGCGACGCCTCCGGGCGGCGGACGGAACACTGTGCGGCGCTCACCGGAACGTGATAGTACGGATGCCGGCGCGTGGACATTTTGGCGCGTTTTGCTTGGCGACGAGGTGCGTATGACAGGAGCGGTCATGAGGCAGGTGGAACGGACGGAGGCGGCAGTCGACCGGCAGACCTTCCGTGACGCGATGAGCCGATATGGCGGCTCCGTTCACGTCGTGACGACCGACGGGCCCGCGGGGCGCGCCGGGATCACGGTGACGGCAGCGTGCTCGGTCAGCGACGCGCCGCCGACGGTGCTTGTCTGTGTCAACCACGGCAGCCCGGCCAATGCCACGATCAAGGCGAATGGCTGCTTTTGCATCAACACGCTTGCCGCCGGGGCCGAGCCGATTGCCGATGCCTTTGCCGGGCGCGGCGGGCTTTCGGTCGACGCCCGTTTCGGGCTCGGTGTGTGGGATGTTCTCGAGACCGGTGCGCCGGTGCTTTCGGCTGCTCGTGTTGCCGTCGACGTGCGGGTCGACCAGGTCGTCGAGGCCGACACCCATTCGATCATCATCGGCCGGGTCGTCGATGCGACGCTCGGCGATGAGGGCGGCGCGCTGCTCCATATCGACCGCGAATACCGCACGCTTTAATCCGCGTTTTCCTTTTCGTTCTAGCCTACACGCGTCCTTGATTGGACGATGCCTCCGGCTCGCCGCTATTGCGGGTCAGGTTAAGCGCGATATCTGGCGTGGACAGCGGAGTGAGAGCGGACATGGCGGTTTTTAAGACGCAGCACGGCGCGATCACCGTGAAGACCTGGGGCTACCAGCTTCAGGGGCGCAATGGTCAACCGCTCGATGCCGATGTGCTCGCCAACAAGCCTCACGACCTCATTGTCATGGACTTTTCCTCGTCCGGTCTCGACCGCGACCGGTTCTCGGCGGCCGAGATCGATCGCATCCAGGACGGCCCGGGCGGCAAATCCGTGGTTGCCGCCTATATGTCGATCGGCGAAGCGAGCGACTTCCGCAGCCACTGGCGCGACAACTGGACGAAGGTTCCGAGTAACTGGACCGAGGATGACGGGCCAAAGGCGTCGTTTCCGCTGACCAACAAGGCGCCCGACTGGCTCGGGCCGAGCAATCCCGACTGGCCGGAATCGCGCAAGGTCCGCTATTGGGACAAGGACTGGCAGGACGTCATCTTCAACGATGGCGGCACCGGCTGGCTCGACAAGATCGTCAAGAGCGGCTTCGACGCCGCCTATCTCGACATCGTGGACGCCTACTACTACTGGGGCGTTGAGGTGTTGGAGGACAATTCCGTCCCCAATTCGCAGCACCATGCCGGCGATCCCGCCAATGTCGAGGAGGCGGCGGTGCGGATGATGCGGTTCATCGTCCGGCTCACCGAGCACGCGCGCGAGACCAATCCGGACTTCTTCGTCATCCTGCAGAACGGCGCGTTTATCATGGCCGATGCGGGTGACGGGCACGGTGCATTGAAAGCCCGTTTCCTCAATGCGGTCGGGGCGATCGGTGTCGAGGATACCTACTACCGGGGCAACAAGGACGAGAACAACGCGTTCCGGCCGGACAACGAAACGATCCAGATCCTCAAGGAGGATTTCCTCGGCAACGGCAAACCGGTGTTTGCCGTCGACTATGTCAATCAGGCCGACAAGGTCGAGAACTTCCAGGCGGAAGCGACCGGTGACGGGTTCATATCCTATGCGGCGCCGACACGGGAACTCGATCGCATGGGGCCGCAGGTCGATTACAGCACCAGCCCGTCGAACGGGTTCGACGTGCTCAACGGCACGGGTTCGGGTGACGCGCTCAACGGACTCGGCGGCGACGATCTCATCATCGGCAAGGCGGGTAACGACCGGCTCGTCGGTGGAACCGGCGAGGACAGTCTTAGAGGCGGCGATGGTGCCGACACGCTAAAGGGCGGCGGTGGCGGCGATGAGGCCTCCGGGGGACGCGGCAATGACCGGATCTTCGGCGAGGACGGACGCGACCTTCTCAACGGCGATGGCGGAAACGATCTGCTGCGCGGCGGCGCGCGCAACGACACACTGTCGGGCGGCGCGGGCCATGACACGCTCACCGGCGATGGCGGCAACGACCGCCTGTTCGGCTTCGCCGGCAACGATCTGCTGCGCGGCGGGACAGGTGCCGATACGCTGAAAGGCGGCGCCGGGCGCGATACGCTTGTCGGTGGCGGTGGAGCGGACAGCCTTGAGGGCGGGACGGGGGGCGACACCTTCGTCTTCGTGCGCAATGGCGGGCGCGATCGGATCACCGACTTTCAGGACGGCATCGATGTGATCGACCTGACGGCCTTCGGCTACGGCTCAATTGCCGCGGTCAAGGCCGACGCCTTCATGAAAGACGGCGACGCCTATCTCGTTCTGCGTTCGGGCGCGACGGTGATCGTCGAGGACACCAAGCTTGCGGATCTGACCGCCGCCGATTTCCTGATCTGATCGATTCTGGCCTTCTTGCGTGAGTCAGGCCGATTTAAGCCAGCGGCGGGGATCCGTTTCGCCGGTTCGGTCACGGGCGCCCGACAGCGCTTCGCACAGGCCGGCGATCGCGTCGAGCGAATGGATGGCGCGGAACTCGTCGACATGGGGCAGCATGGCGCGCACGCCACGGGCGCGTGCCTCGAAGCCGTCGAAGCGCAGCAGCGGATTGAGCCAGACCAGCCGCCGGCAAGAGCGATGCAGCCGGTCCATCTCGTGGGCGAGGTCTTCATCCGAATCCCGTTCCAGCCCGTCGGTGATCAACAGCACGATCGGCCCGCCGCTCAGCACGCGGCGCGACCAGTGGCGGTTGAAGTCGTGGATGGCGGCGGCGATGCGCGTGCCGCCGGACCAGTCGGCGACCTGATCGGAGCAGGCGGCGAGCGCCTCGTCGGGATCCTTCATGCGCAATTGCCGGGTGACATTGGTCAGCCGGGTGCCGAACAGGAAGGTGTGGACGCGGCGGCGATGTTCGGTCAGCGCGTGCAGGAAATGCAGGAAGACGCGGCTGTACTGGCTCATGGAGCCGGAAATGTCGCACAGCGCGACGATCGGCGGGCGCACGACATCGGGCTTGCGCTGGCGGATGGCGATGATATCGCCGCCGGCGCGCAGGCTCGCACGCATCGACCGGCGCGGATCTATGCGGCGCCCGTAAGGAGCCGGTACGAGCCGTCGGGTGGGCACCGCGTCGATCGGCATGATCAGCGCCTGCAGCGCCTTTTTGGCGAGCGCGATCTCGTCGGCATCCATCTGCGCGAAATCCTTCTTCTGCAGGACTTCGCGGCCCGATACGGTCAGCTTGGCGTCGATCTCGATCTGCGGCTTGTCGACGTTGGTCGGCTGTTCGCGCCCCTGCGACAGGGCCTTGGCGACGCGGGCCGCACCCGCCTTCGGCTTTTCGGTGTTGGCGCGCGGCGGGGCGACCGGCGACATCAGCGCGATCAGCTTGCTCACCAGGCCGCGCGAGCGCCAGTAGATGCGGAAGGCTTCGTCGAAGACGGCGCGGTGTTCGCGCTTCGACACGAAGACCGCGTGCAGCGTCCAGTAAAGGTCTTCGCGGTTGGCGATTCCGGCGGTTTCGACCGCGCGGATCGCGTCGATGACCTTGCCCGGCCCGACCGGCAACCCGGCATCGCGCAGGGTGCGGCCGAAAAAGACGATGTTGTCGGCAAGCTTGCCGCCGGTTGCCGGCGGCTCGAAGGGTGTCTGAGCTGCCCCGCCGGCACCGTCGTCGATCATGCCGGCACCGTCAGCTCGCGACGGATCTCCTCGACCATCTGATGCGCCTTGGAGCCGTGAATGCGTTCGATGTCGTCCTGGTATTTCAGCAGCACGCCGAGGGTGTCGGAGACAATCGCGGGATCGAGCGCGAGCTGGTCGAGTTCGGTCAATGCCGTCGCCCAGTCGAGCGTCTCGGCAACGCCCGGCTGCTTGAACAGTTCCTCGTCGGCGCGCAGCTTCTGGACGAAGGCAACGACTTCCTTCGACAGCCGTTCACCGGCGCCGGGCACCTTGAGGTGGACGATCTCCAGTTCGCGTTCGGCGTTCGGATAGTCGACCCAGTGATAGAGGCAGCGGCGCTTCAGCGCGTCGTGGATCTCGCGGGTGCGGTTGGTGGTGATCAGCACGATCGGCGGCTCGCTGGCGCGTACGGTGCCGATTTCGGGGATGGTGACCTGATTGTCGGCGAGCACTTCGAGCAGGAAGGCTTCGAAGGCCTCGTCGGCGCGGTCGAGTTCGTCGATGAGGAACACCGGCGCGCCGGTCATGGTCGGTTCGAGCGCCTGCAGCACCGGGCGCTTGATCAGGAAGCGCTCGGAGAAGATGTCCTTGCCGAGCAGGTCGCGGTCGGTCTCGCCGGCGGCCTCGGCGAGCCGGATCTCGACCATCTGCGCGGCATAGTTCCACTCGTAGACGGCGCTCGAGACGTCGAGACCCTCATAGCATTGCAGGCGGATCAGCGGCCGGTTGAGCGAGGAGGACAGGACCTTGGCGATCTCCGTCTTGCCAACGCCGGCCTCGCCCTCGAGAAACAGCGGGCGGCGCATCGACAGCGACAGGAACAGCACGGTCGCGAGAGACCGGTCGGCGACGTAGCCGGCCGCGCGAAGCATGGCCAGCGTGTCTTCGATAGAGCCTGGAAGCGCGGTCTCCTCGGTGGTCATGCTGGCGTATCCTCCCGGTTTTGCTTGTCGGATCACTATAGGGCAATCGCGGCGTTGTTTCTTCCGCCATCTTGGGAAAAAATCGCCGGCAATGACACTACGAATCCGGCCATTGTGGTCGGGTTTCACAAGGAAACGGGGAACGGCCATGATGATCACCACCGATGACGGCACCGAGCTCTACGCGGAACTCTCCGGCGCGGACGACCTGCCGGTGGTGATGTTCTCCAATTCGCTCGGCACGTCGCTGGAGCTCTGGGACGATCAGATGGCGGCCTTTTCCGGCCGGTTCCGCATTCTTCGCTACGACGATCGCGGTCATGGAAGATCCTCGGCGCCGGCCGGCCCGTACACGCTCGACCGGCTGGGCCGCGATGTGATCGCCGTTCTCGACGGGCTCGGCATCGACAAGGTCGACTGGGTCGGGCTGTCGAAGGGCGGCATGCTCGGCATGTGGCTGGCCACCAACGCGCCGGAGCGGGTCGGCAAGCTGGTTCTGGCCGACACATCGGCACATATGCCGACGCCGGAGATGTGGGCCGAGCGGGCCGAGACGGCGCGCGAGAAGGGGCTCGCGGCGATGGCGCCGGCAACACTGGAGCGCTGGTTCACCGAGCCGTTTCGTGCGGCCAACCCCGACGTTATCGAACGGATACGGGCGATAATCCTCGCGACCTCGGTGGAAGGCTATGCGGGCTCGTGCGAAGCGATCGGCGGCATGGACCAGCGCGAGACGATCAGGGCGATCACCGCGCCGACGCTGGTCGTCGTCGGCGAGCAGGATCCGGGAACGCCGGTCTCGCATGCCGAGGCAATCGTTGCCGCGATCCCGGGTGCACGGCTGGCCGTGCTGGCGGATGCCGCCCATCTCAGCAATGTCGAGCAGGCGGCGGCCTTCAACGAGACGGTGCTTTCGTTCCTGACGGCATGACTGCGGCAAACATCCGCTTGACGCGCGTCGGGCAAGCGACGACCGTGTGATCCAATGACGCCACGAGTCCCCGGACAGAACCGGGGTGTTCGAAAAGAACGTCGTACCGGGAGGCACCATGCGCCGCACGCCGAATATCGTCTTCGCCGCACTCTTTTTCGCAAATACGACTTCGGCTTTTGCCGAGGCGGACGATTCCGCATTGCTTGAACGGGGAAGGGAACTGGCGACGAGCCTGTGCGGGTCGTGCCATGCGGTTGGTACCGATGATGCCAGCTCGGTCGAGGGGGCTCCGGCCTTTCGCGATCTCGGCCAATCCTATCCGGTCGATGATCTCAGCGAGGCGCTTGCCGAGGGCATTGTCACCGGTCATGAGGACATGCCGGAGGTGGCGCTGGAGCCGGCCGATATCGATGCTCTGCTCGGCTACATTGAACATATTCAGAAGTAATTACATTCCAGTTCGCAGGAATGTTGGCGGCTGTTCTGCTGTCACAACTTTGCGATTATCGTCGTTATCTACTTGACCTTCCGGGGGGTGGAAGCCCTTTACTTGGTAGTCCCGCCAGGGTCTCGGCGGGCAACCAAAATGGACGATCAGGGATGAACATTGGCGATGCCGCGCAGGCCTGTGGACTGCCGGCCAAAACCATTCGTTATTACGAGGAGATCAAGCTGGTCTCGCCGGCGCGGCGCAACAACGGATATCGCGATTACAGCGATGCCGACATTCACAGGCTGCGTTTTTTGCAGCGTGCCCGCGGGCTCGGATTTTCCATCGATGATTGCCGCCAGCTGCTTTCGCTTTACGACGACAAGAACCGGGCGAGTGCCGACGTCAAGGCTTTGGCGCGCACCCGGATTGCCGAGATCGATGCCAAGGTGGCCGAACTGCAGTCGCTGCGCGCGACGCTGAACGAATTGGCCGAAGCCTGCCACGGGGACGATCGGCCGGACTGCCCGATTCTCGAAGGGCTCGCGGGGAGTGAGAAGGGGTGTTGCGATGACTGAGCGCAACGGGTCTTCGAAAGGGACCCTGGTCGCTCTCGCCGCCGCCGTGGTCGTCGCGGGCGGTGCAATCGCCTGGCAGCGGCTCGCTTCTGATGCAAACGCGCTCGACCATGTGGTCGAAATCTCGATGCCGCCGCTTTCGGGCGCGGCGGCGACGGGGCAGGCGCTGTTCAGCGAGAACTGCTCGTCCTGTCACGGTGAAAACGCTGTCGGAGGCGCGGGCGGGCCGCCGCTCGTTCACAACATCTATGAACCCAACCACCATGGCGACGTCGCGTTTCACCGGGCCGTGCAGATCGGTGTGATGCCGCATCACTGGAAGTTCGGGGCGATGCCGCCGGTGCCCCATGTGCGGCCCGATGAGGTCGAAAGCATCATCGCCTTCGTGCGTACGCTGCAGCGGGCAAACGGTATTTATTGACGGACGGGGGTGAATTGCAGTGCCGCTCAGGCGCTGCGAGCGATGGCGTTCTGCGTCTCGTCGACCTGTTCGGTTGCGAAGCGCTCTGAAATCACATCAGCCGTCACCGGTTTCGAGAACAGGAAACCCTGAAGCTGGTGGCATCCGGCGGCCTGCAGGAAGCGATGCTGGCCGGGGGTTTCGACGCCTTCGGCGGTGATCGTGACATCGAGCGCGTCGCCAAGGGCGATCACCGTGTGAACGATCGCGGCGGCCGGGCGCGAGGTTTCGATGTTGCGCAGGAACGAGCGGTCGATCTTCAGCTTGTCGAAGCGGAAGCGCTCCAGATAGCTCAAGCTCGAATAGCCGGTGCCGAAATCATCGAGCGCGATACGGATGCCGTGCTGATGAATGGCGTCGAAGATCGTCGAGGCGGTGTCGGCGTGGTCGAGCACGACGTTCTCGGTGACCTCAATCTCGAGCCGGGTCGGATCGAAGTCCGCCTCCTCGAGGATGGACATGAGGTCTTCGACGAAGCCGGTCTGGCGGATCTGCAGCGGCGAGATGTTGACGGCGAGCGACAGGTGGGGCCAGGCGGCGGCATCGCGGCAGGCGGTCTTGAGCACCCAGCGTCCGATTTCGCCGATCAGCCGGTGCTCCTCGGCAATCGGAATGAACACAGCCGGCGAGACCGGGCCGCGCTCGGGATGGGTCCAGCGCAGCAGTGCCTCGACGCCGACGGCGGTCTTGCCGTCCGAGGTCATCAGCGGCTGATAATTGAGCGACAGCTCGTCATTGGCGATGGCGTTGCGCAGATCGCTGACGATTTCGTGGCGCAGGCGGACGTCCTTTTCCATCGACGGCTGGAAGTGCACCCAGACGCGGCTCTTGTCGCGTTTGGCGTGATGCAGCGCGATGTCGGCACGGCGCATCAATTCTTCGGCCGTGTCGCCGTCCTCCGGCGCCCGCGTGGATCCGATCGCCAGCGAGATCGGGAAGGTGTGTTCGCCGAATTCGAGCGGCTGGTTGAACGCGGCGGTTATCCGCGAGGCGGCACGTTCCATCGCCTCGCGATCGGCATTTTCCGTGCTGAGGATGGCGAACTCGTCACTACCGATACGGGCGATAAGGTCGCCGTCGTGGCAATGGCTGCGCAGGTGCTGCAGAGCCGCGCGGATGATCGCATCACCGGTATCGTGGCCAAGCGTGTCGTTGAATTGCTTGAACTGGTCGATGTCGACATAGATCACCGACGGGCAGCGTCCGCCGTTCTTTGCTTCGGCGAGGGCCGTTTCCAGATGCGTGACGAAGCTGTGCCGGTTCGGCGCCTTGGTCAGCGGATCTGTGAGGGCTTCCGTCAGCGCGCGGTTCTGGCTTGCCTTGAGCTGGGTTGCCGCATCGCCGATGGCGCGCAGGATGAGAATGATCAGGCCGAGGATCAGGGTAACGCCGACCAGCGCGTAGGGCGCGGTGTCGCGGATCCAGTCCTGGCCGGGAAGATCTCGGTCCCAGAGCAGGGTCGCGATGGCGTTGCCGGCCGGGTCGGCGAGTACCGTCTTGGAATGGTGCGGATGTTCATGGTCGGGGTGATCGAGATGAAGGCCCGCCAGTCCAGCGCTTTTGTTGAGGCTGGAGAGCACGGCGTTGTCGATAAACACAACGCTGGCAAGGCGGAAGCTTCCGAGGCCGTCATCGCTGCCGGCTTCGATGTGTTGTCCGCCGGGAACCCAGTTGATCACCACCAGAGCCGGCTTGCCGGCAACGGTCAGGAAGCCCGTGCGGGTTTGGCTCGCCCAGCTTCCTGCGGCCATGCGCCGGGGTACGTCACCCCGCCACGCTTCGCTGGTGAACAGCGGCACGATATCGGACAGGATCGCTTCGGGCTCGACGCGCATGCCGAGCTGTTCGACACCGAATACCAGCGGTTCGCTGTCGCCGTCGGGCAGAATGATCGGTACCAGATGATGCTGCGCCGACATCAGGTGCTGCGCAATCAGTTCGAACAGCTCCCGGCGTTCGGGCTTCTCCTGGAAGTGTTCTGTGCCTTGTGCCTCGTTGACCGCCTGCTGATGTTCGCGGGCAATGCGCTGGCCGAGTTCGTCGAAGGCGACCTGGATTTCGCTGCGGTCGACCATCGTCAGCGACTTGTCGCTGTTCAGCGCAAGGTAGCCGGCGATCAGACCGGTCAGGACGATGATGGCGATGAACAGTGCTGCGACCGGGGCGAGAACATGAAGACTGACCGATTTCTTGTAATCGGTGTCGATGCCCACTTTCTGGCGCGCGGAATTTCCCTCGGCCAAGTCCCTGTCCCCTGGTTTTCTACCAACTGGCAGCGGACTTTAGGCCTAATGTGTAAAAGAATTCCCGCAGGAAACTGGTAAATCCTGGGTGATTATTTGAGGTTAAGGAAGGTTTTCCGGTTGAAGGTCAAATAAGTTTCAACCCGCGGAAACTGGCGTGGCCGTCGCGCCCGACGATGATGTGATCGTGCACGGCAATGCCGAGCGGCTCGCCGATATCGACGATCTGCTTGGTCATCTGAATGTCAGCGCGCGACGGGGTCGGATCGCCGGACGGGTGGTTATGCACCAGGATGATGGCGGTGGCGGAGAGTTCGAGCGCCCGCTTGACGATCTCGCGCGGATAGACCGGCGTGTGATCGACCGTTCCGGTCTGTTGCAGTTCGTCGGCGATCAGCGCGTTTTTCTTGTCGAGGAACAGCACGCGGAACTGCTCGCGGTCGGAAAAGGCCATCGAAGCGCGGCAATGCTCGATGACGGCGCTCCAGGAGGCGAGCACGGTGCGGCCGCGCACCTGGCCGCGGGTGAAGCGGCGTGCCGAGGCGAAGATCAGATGCAGGTCGGTGACGGTCGCCTCTCCGATGCCGGGCACTTCCAGCAGGCGTGCGCGGGGCGCGGCGATCACCTCGGCAAACGAGCCAAACTTCTCCAACAGCGTCTTGGCGATCGGTTTGGTGTCGCGGCGCGGGATCGAGCGGAACAGCACGAGTTCGAGCAGCTCATAGTCGGCAAGAGCGTCCTCGCCGCTTTCGACGAAACGCTGCTTCAGGCGCTGCCGGTGCCCGTGGAAATGGGGTTGGGCGCTCGCTTCGGAAAAACCGGAAGGATCGTCCGGCATCGCCCGCCTCCTCAGGCGCTGGTGTCGTAGGGGGGCTTGTGAAGGCCCTTCGGCGACGTGGTGAAGATCTCGCAGCCGTCCTCGGTGACGCCGATCGAATGCTCGAACTGGGCCGACAGCGAGCGGTCGCGGGTCACCGCGGTCCAGCCGTCGGTCAGCACCTTCACGTTGGGCCGGCCGAGATTGACCATCGGTTCGATGGTGAAAATCATACCCGGCTTCAGTTCCACGCCTTCGCCGCGGCGGCCGTAGTGCAGGATGTTCGGCGTGTCGTGGAACAGCTTGCCGACGCCGTGGCCGCAGAAATCGCGCACGACCGAGCAGCGTTCGGCCTCGACATAGTCCTGAATCACGGCGCCGATGTCGCCGGTGTGGCCGCCCGGCTTGACCACGCCGATGCCGCGCATCAGCGATTCATAGGTGACGTCGATGAGGCGCTCGGCGGCGCGCTTGATCGCGCCGACCGGGTACATGCGGCTGGAGTCGCCGTGCCAGCCGTCGAGAATGAAGGTGACGTCGATGTTGACGATGTCGCCTTCCTTCAGCGGCTTTTCGTTCGGGATGCCGTGGCAGACGACGTGGTTGATCGAGGTGCAGCTGAACTTGGTGTAGCCGCGATAATAGAGCGTCGCCGGCAGGGCGCCGTTGTCCATGCAGAACTTGTAGACGAACTGGTCGATTTCCTCGGTCGTCACGCCCGGCTGCACCAGCGGGGCGACCTCGTCGAGGCATTCCGCGGCCAGTCGGCCGGCGCGGCGCATGCCCTCGAATGCGTCGGGTCCGTGCAGGCGGATCTGACCGGTATTCTTGAGCGGCAGGGTGTCGGCGTCGGCGTAGGTGGTCATGAAGCGGTCGCGTGTCCAGTTTGTTGTTCGGCTGATGGCGGCTCGTCGCCCGGCGCGTTTCATGCGCGTTACTCTTCGTGCTTGGCCGCAATCCTACGACATATAGCCAATTCGTGCGCCGGTTCCAGCCTCTCTTTTCGCGCCAAAGGCCAGCCGGGTCCCGTGTCAGCCCCTCGAAACGTCGCGGATCGGGACCGCATCGGTCACCTCGATCGCCTCCGGGCTGATCGAACAGCGGTAGGCGATTGCCTCCACGCCGCGCTTCAAAGCCTCGTCGAAAGCGGCACCGTAAGCAGGGTCGATGTCGCGGGCGAGGGCCATTTCATCGGCATCGCCGCGCTGAACCAAAAACATCATCACCGCGCGGTGGCCCTGTTCGACCATGTCGCCGAGTTCGACGAGATGCTTGGCGCCGCGCTTGGTGACCGAGTCCGGGAATTCGGCAAGGCCGCTCTGGCGCAGCAGGTGGACGTTCTTGACCTCGACATAGGCGAGCGGGCGATCATCGGATTCGAGCAGAATGTCGACGCGGGAATTGACGCCGTATGTCACTTCGCGGCGCATGCGCTCATAGCCGGTGAGTTCTGCAATGGTGCCGGCCTCGATCGCTTCGGCGACCAGCGCGTTCGGATGTGCCGTCGAGATGCCGACAAGGGTGTCGTCGGCCTCGATCAGTTCCCAGGAATAGGCGAGCTTGCGTTTCGGGTTGTCCGACTTCGACAGCCAGACGCGACTGCCCGGCGCGTTGAGGCCGAGCATCGAGCCGGGATTGGCGCAATGGGCGGTGATCACCTCGCCGCTGTCGAGTTCCACATCGGCAAGGAAGCGCTTGTAGCGCTTGATGAGGCGGCCGGTGGCGAGCGTCTCGGGCAGGCGCATGGCGGGTCCTTCGCTGCGATGTGGGGCCTATTCGATCAGCAGGGCGTCGTCTTCGAGGTCCTGGCCGCGCACCTTGCGGAACATGGCGACCAGATCGTCGACGCCGAGGCCGGAGCGTTGCTCGCCCTTGACGTCGAGGACGATGCGGCCCTCGTGCAGCATGATGGTGCGGGTGCCGACATCGAGCGCCTGGCGCATCGAGTGGGTGACCATCATGGTGGTGAGCCCGTGTTCGGCGACGAGGCGGCGGGTCAGCTCGAGCACGAATTCGGCCATGTGCGGGTCGAGCGCGGCGGTGTGCTCGTCGAGCAGCATCACCTCGCATTTTGCCAGCGTCGCCATGATCAGCGACATCGCCTGACGCTGGCCGCCCGACAGCTGGTCCATGCGGTCGCCGAGGCGGTCTTCGAGGCCGAGGCCGAGTTCGGCGGCGGCCTCGCGGAACAGTGCCCGGCGCGTGGCCGACAGCGCCGAGCCGAACCCGCGGCGGGTGCCGCGGGCCGCGGCGATGGCGAAGTTCTCTTCGATGGTGAGTGCACCGCAGGAACCGGCGAGCGGATCCTGGAAGACGCGGGCGACGAGGGCGGAGCGCTTTGCCGTCGGCCAGCGGGTGACGTCGCGATCGCCGATCACGATGCGGCCCTTGGTCGGCAGTACGTCGCCGGCGACCGCCGACAGGAGCGTCGACTTGCCGGCGCCGTTTGAGCCGATGACGGAGACGAATTCGCCGGTCTCGATCGTCAGGTCGATGCCGCGCAGGGCTTCCTTTTCGAGCGGGGTGCCCTTGGCGAAGGTGATATGCAGGTCTTCGACGCGGATCATTGGGCTGCTCCCTTGCGCAGGCGGGGCAGGATCAGTGCGACGGCGACGAGCACGGCGGTGGCGAGATTGAGGTCGGAGGCCTTGAGGCCGATCACGTCGGCCGACAATGCAAGCTGGATGGCGATGCGATAAAGCACCGAGCCGATGACGCAGCCGATCAGCGCAATCGCGATGCGCCGGCTCGGCAGGATCGTCTCGCCGACGATGACGGCGGCGAGACCGACGACGATTGTGCCGACGCCGGCGGTGACGTCGGCAAAGCCATTGGTTTGGGCGAACAGCGCGCCGGCCAGCCCGACCAGCGCGTTCGACAGCGCAATGCCAGTGAAGACATGAACGCTCGTCGTGATGCCTTGTGCGCGGGCCATGCGCTGGTTGGTGCCGGTGGCGCGCATGGCGAGGCCGAAATCGCTGGCGAGGAAGCGGGCGATGATAACGACGACGACCGCGACCAGCACGGCGAGGAACAGCGGGCGCATGTAGTGATCTGGGATGCCGAACAGGCCGTAGAACGGTGTCAGCACCGTTTCCTCGCCGATGATCGCCACGTTGGGGCGGCCCATGACGCGCAGATTTATCGAGAACAGCGCGATCATGGTCAGGATCGAGGCGAGAAGGTGCAGGATCTTGAAGCGGACATTGAGGAAGGCGGTGACGAGACCGGCCATGGAGCCTGCGATCATCGCGGCAAAGGTCGACAGCCACGGATTGACGCCGGCGAGAATGAGCACGGCGGAGACGGCCGCGCCGAGCGGCAACGAGCCGTCGACGGTCAGGTCCGGGAAGTCGAGAATGCGGAAGGCGAGATAGACGCCAATGCCGACGAAGGCATAGACGAGCCCAAGCTCGACGGCGCCCAAGAATGCGATTTCACTCACGCGGATCCCCTCGCTCGCGCGGTGCGGTCCGGTGAGGCGGGCCGCGAAAACAAAAGACCGGGCGGTTTTTGGCCGCCCGGTCCGTGTTCGTCAAGCGATACCGCTTATTTCACGACCGTGGTCGCGCGGTCGATGACCGCCTGCGGGATGGTGATGCCGACCTTTTCGGCCGCTGCCGGGTTGACCACCAGATTGGTGCCGGCGGCAACGGTGACGGCGATATCGCCGGGCTTTTCACCCTTCAGCACGCGGGCGACGATCGCGCCGGTCTGCACGCCGATGTCGAAATAGTTGAAGCCGATGGCGGCAACGGCGCCGCGCGGCACGGAGTCTGTGTCGCCGGCATAGAGCGGGATCTTGTTCTGCTCGGCGACCTGGATCGCGGCTTCGAGCGCCGACACGATGGTGTTGTCGGTCGGGATGTAGATCGCATCGACCTTGCCGACGAGGGCGCGGGCGGCGGCCTGCACTTCCGACGACTTGGTGGCGGCGGATTCGACGAGTTCGAGGCCGGCGCCCGGCATGCGGGCCTTCAGGCCGTCGATCAGCGACACCGAATTGGCTTCACCCGGATTGAAGATGACGCCGACCTTCTTCACGTCCGGCGTGATTTCCTTCATCAGCGCGATGTGGTCGTCGAGCGGGGAGAAGTCGGACAGGCCGGTAACGTTGGCGCCCGGCTTTTCGGCGTTCGAGATCAGCTTGGCGCCGACCGGATCGGTGACGGCGGTGAACACGACCGGGATATCTTTGGTGCCGGCGACGACGGCCTGCGCGGACGGGGTCGAGATCGGCACGATGACCGACGGGCTTTCGCCGATGAACTTGCGGGCGATCTGGGCGGCGGTGGCCGGGTTGCCCTGCGCCGACTCGTACACGAAGGTCATGTTCTCGTCGGTGAAGCCGGCCTTGTTTAGGGCGTCCTTGACGCCATCGCGGCAGGCGTCGAGCGCCGGATGTTCGACGATTGCGGTAACGGCGACGGTGACCTTGTCGGCGGCCTGCGCCGGCGCGACCAGAGTGGTCGCAGCAGCGAGCGCGATCAAAAGCTTGCGCATGGTGGTGAACTCCTCCCGTTGAACAGCGCGTGACAGGTCCGCCGCAATGGTCGGGGGCGGACCGGCACTCAAGCGAGAGACGATTTTTCGCCGCCGGAGTCAATCGTCAGAGCGTCAATCGTCAGGGTTGCCAGACGGTAAACTCCGGGCAGGCCGTCGGGCCGGTCACAGCCGACCGGCGCGAGGCATCAAAGCCGGCCGGCGCGATAGTCGTCGAAGGCCTGCATGATTTCCTCACGGGTGTTCATGACGAAGGGGCCGCCGCGGGCAACCGGCTCGCGCAGCGGCCGGGCTGCGACGAGCAGCGTCTTCGCGCCCTCCGGGCCGGCGGTCAGGGTGACGCCGTCACCGTCGCCGAGCACGGCAAGGTCACCGGCTTCGAGTGTCGTTGCCGTGCCGTCGCTACCTGCAACTTCGAGCGTGCCTTCATGCACCATGAGGAAGGCGGCGTGGCCTTCTGCGACCGGCTCAGAATGCGCCGCGCCGGCTTTCAAGTGGATGTCGGCAAAGAACGGCTCGGTGGAGATGTCGCGCACCGGACCCTCGGTGCCGCCGGCGGTGCGGCCGGTAATGACGCGCAGCGAGACGCCGTCATGTTCCTCGACCGGCACTTCCGCGCTGTCGAACTCCTGATAGCCGGCCGGCTTCATCTTCAGGGCGGCAGGCAGGTTGACCCAGAGCTGGAAACCCGACAGCAATCCGTCTTCCTGTTCCGGCATTTCGGAATGGATGATGCCGCCGGCAGCGGTCATCCACTGGATGCCGCCCGGTTCGATGACGCCCTCATGGCCCTTGTTGTCCCAGTGGCGCATGCGGCCGTGCATCAGGTAGGTGACGGTCTCGAAGCCGCGATGGGGATGGTTCGGGAAACCGGCGAGATAGTCCTGCGGCTCGTCGGAGTGGAACCAGTCGAGCATCAGGAAGGGGTCGAGCATTTCCAGTTCCGGCTGATGGATGATGCGGCGCATGTTGACGCCGGCGCCGTCGGTGGCCTCGACGCCACGGGTCGTGCGGACGATTGTGCGGGGGTGGGCGGGGGTGAATTCAGCGGTCATGATATCCTCGTGTCGTTGCCGCCGGCTGCGCCTGCGCGATGGCGGACGTGAAAGCCTGTGGCCGATGACGATTTCTCGTTGCCGATGAAATGGTGCTTTTACGCTTGCCGTGAAGCCCGCCCGGACTGAACACAGCGTTCGCTCTCGTGAACAATCCGCGTTCACATCCCCTGAAATAACGGGTGCGGGTCGACAGTCGCGGGCGCCGTCAGACGTCCTTGGCGATTTCCTGAATGCCGAGATAGTCGAGCTTGCCGGTGGCGAGCACCGGAAGACCGTCGACGGCGACGATCCGCTTGGGGATCATCAATTCGGAAATGCCCTGCGCGCGGGCGGTCTGAACGAGCGTTTCGCGGTCGGCGTCCATCTGGTCGGTGACCAGCACCAGCGTTTCGCCCTTTTTCGGGTCAGGCAGGTTGACGACGGCGTGCGCCGCGTCGGGCCAGGCGGTCGAGGCGAAGGCTTCGACAGCGGCCAGCGAGATCATCTCGCCGCCGACCTTGGCGAAACGCCGGGCGCGGCCGCGAATGGCGACAAAGCCGTCGGCGTCGATGGAGACGATGTCGCCGGTGTCGTGCTCGCCGCTGCAGGGTTCCAACACGCCCGGATTGTCGATGCGGTAGTAGCCGGCCATCACGTTCGGGCCGCGCACGATGAGGCGGCCGCAGCCGGGCAGGCCTGGGACCGGCGTCAGATGCGCCTCGATCTTGGGGAACAGGCGACCGACGGTGCCGATACGCTGCGCGGTCGGCTTGTTGCAGGCCAGAACCGGCGAGGTCTCGGTGACGCCGTAGCCCTCGAACAGGTCGACGCCGAATTTCTTGTGCCACAGCTCGCGGGTCTGTTCGCGCACACGTTCGGCGCCGAGCACGACGAGACGCAGCGAGCGCATTTCGTCCGGCTTGGCGATGCGGCCCCAGCCACCGGCGAAGGTGTCGGTGCCGATCAGGATGGTCGATTTCGATTTCGCCAGGGCGCCGGGGATCTGCTTGTAGTGCAGCGGCGAGGGGTAGAGTTCGACCATGATGCCGGCAAACAGCGGCAGCATAAGCCCGATGGTCAGGCCGAAGGAATGGAACACTGGCAGCGGGTTGAAGATGCGATCGTCTTCGTTGAGGTCGAAATAGGCGATTGCCTGGGCGGCATTGGCCAGTACGTTGGCGTGGGTGAGGGCAACGCCCTTCGGCAGGCCCTCGCTGCCCGAGGTGAACAGGATGACGGCGACGTCTTCCGGTTTCGCGGCCTTGCGGCGCATGCCGCCTTCGCCGAAGCGGGCGCGCAAGAGGCCGCCGACCTTGTCGAGCGTGCCGATGGTGGCGCGGACATCTTCCAGCCAGATGATGCGGCGCGAGTGGCCGAGCGCGGTGACGACATCGTCGAGGCCGGCCAGTTCGACGAAGCGGCGCGAGGTGACGATGGTTTCGACGGCCGCTGCCGTGCAGGCCGCCTGCAGATTGCGCAGGCCGGCGGAGAAATTCAGCATTGCCGGGATGCGGCCGACCGATTGCAGGCCGAAGAAGGTCGCGGCGACGCCGGCGACATTCGGCAGCATGACGCCGACATGCTCGCCCGGTTCGGTCAGCGCTTCGAGCTTCCTGCCGAGAATGGTGGCGGCGAGCACCATCTTGTCGAGGGTGAGAACCTGCCCCTCGGCGTCTTCCAGCGCGACGTGGTCGCGGCCGAAACGGGTACGGGTGTCGAGCAGTGCTTCGAACAGCGAGCGGTTCCAGAAGGCGGGATCGATCGGTCGTGGCGGCTCGGGCGCGTGATAGACCTTGTCAGGATCGATACCGGGTGCCGCGCCCGGTGCCGCCTTTTCGGATGTCGGACAGTGCTCCGTCGACGGGTGCTGCCCGTTTTCGCGCAGGATTTCTCCCGCGCCTGCTGAATGATCTGTCATTGTGCCTTCGCACGCGTCTCAAGGCCGCCGGTCTTGTCGATGCCCGATGCGGCCGGTCCCGATGCGCTTCCCCGTATTTTCGAGCCCGTTCACCCGTTGCCGGTTTTTCCAGACTTTGCTCGACGGAGTTTGCCGCTTTCCGGCCCGATTGCCAAGGGAAATCCCAGGGAAACGTTGCGTCAATCCGCCCATATCTGAGGGACTTAGGGGGAATTTCGGAGGCCTGCGGTATCTGCCCCAGCGTCAGTTCGGGGTCAGATCAGGAAGCTGTCCTCGGTGATGTTGCCGCTGAAAGCGGGCCCGAACGTGTCGTCGGCGGCATGGTCGATGCTGGCGATCACCCAGTCGCCGGTGGTGTTTTCGATCAGCACGGAGCCGCCCTTCTTGAGAACCGCGTCGGGTGCCATCAGCACGAGGCCGGTGGAGAGCGTCGTGCCCTCCGTGCCGGTGACCACCTTGTCGATGTCGAAGGAGCGCAGGTCGATGCGGTCGTTGCCGTTGAAGTGTTCGAAGGTGAAGGTCTTGGCCGGGTCGCCATTGTCCGACCAGTCGCTCCAGTCGGTTCGGTCGACAATGGCAATGCGATCCTTGCCGCCACTGGTGTCGATGGTGACGTCGCTGGCGCGCGCCTTGACGTTGTTGATGACGAGCGTCACGCGGTCGTTGCCTGAGGACAGGTCGATTGTGCGTATGTCGTTGCCGAAAACGCGGGCGAGGCCGCCGAGCGCGTCGTCTATGGCGAGATGTTCGATGTTGGCGGCGCGCAGGGTGCCGGCGTCGCGCATGATCAGGAAATCGTTGCCGGATCCGGGCCGTTCGACGAGTTTGTCGTTGCCGCCGGAGTAGACGTAGCGGTCGTTGCCGCCGCCGCCGCTGAGCGTGTCGTTGCCGGCGCCGCCGTCGAGCCAGTCACTGCCGCCACCGCCGAACAGGGCGTCGTTGCCGCCAAGACCGATGAGGCCGTCATTGCCGCCATTGCCGCTGAGCCGGTTGGCGTGCACCGAGCCGATCAGGAGGTCCTGGTTGTTGCCGCTGTCGTCGTGAGCCGTGCCGTCGCCGGTGAGGCGACGGTTGCCGCTGCTCGCGACCTGCAGCTCCTCGAAGCTGAAGGCCGGGCCGATATCGAACACGGCTTCGAGCTTTGCGACCGCCGGGGCGTATTCGTCGAGGATCGAGGCGATGCCGGCGACGCCCTTGGTTACGCCGGCGCTGACGGGATCGAAGCTCGCCTCGTAGCTGAGAATGTCGTCGCGGTGATCGGCATACATGCGGCCGATCTTCATTGCCTCGGCCTTGCTCGGGCTGTCGTCGTCGAACAGGTCGAAAGTGTCGGCCTCGACGTAGCGGCGATTGGCGATGCCGAGGCTCTCGCTGCCGTTCGAATTGTAGCGGATCTCGTACCAGGCCTCGGCGCGGTTGCCGTTCTGGATCGCGGCGGTCAGCTTCGGGCCGATCAGGGCCGGGCTGTTATAGGCGAGGGTGAACAGCGCGACGCGTTCTTCGGAGTCCGGGATATCGCCGAGTTTGGCGGTGACGATATCCTCGTATTCGGTGCTTACGGTGGCAAGCGCGGCCTTGATCTGGGCTGTCGTCGCAAATGCAAAGGTGGTCGGGACGTCGCTGTCGCGGGTGTTGTGCCACTCCCGCATGACCGCATTCAGGCGGTCTTGAAGTAGCGTGTTCTGGCCCGAGCTGAAGCCGGCATCGATGACCGCCTGCAGCCGGTTTTCGAGCGTCTGGCTCCAGTGCGCGTTGCCGACGATCGCGCGCAGTACCGTGCCGAGATGATATTCGAGATTGAAGCCGATGCCGATGGTCGGTGCCGGCGGCGATGCGGTGTCGAGATAGGGTGTCTTCACGACCCCCTCGAGCAGGACAAGCGTATCGTAGCGCTGGTTGGCGTAGGCGGTTGAGCCGAGCCGGTGCCAGTTGAGCATCGCGATCTCCGTTGGTTCGGAGCGATGATCTCAAAAAGCTCTGGAGAAAACGTGAATCGGGTTGGTGTGGCGGCGCCCTTGCCCCGTCGGACCGTCAGCGTGCGCTGTGCTCCAGCGCCTGCAGTTCGTCCTCGGAAAACACTCGCGAGCGGGTGAGGAAGCGGCGCTCGCGGCCATTGTCGAGCGAAAACATGCCGCCGCGTCCGGGCACCACGTCGAGGATGAGCTGGGTGTGCTTCCATACCTCGAATTGCGGTCCGGAAATGAACACTTCGACGCCGTCGATCTCGCCCAGCTTGATGTCCGTGTCGCCGATGATGAAGTCGCTCGTCGGGTAGCACATCGGGGCTGAACCGTCGCAGCATCCACCCGACTGGTGAAACAGGATGTCGCCGTGATCGGCGCGGATCTCGGCGATCAGCTCGCGGGCGGCGGGTGTCGCGGTCACCCGTGCGAGCGGCTCGGTGCCGGGCAGCGGCGCGCCGTTTGTGGCGCAGGAGATGGGGGTGTCGTTCATGACCGTCTCCGGTTTGTCGCGGCCGCCCATCGGGCCCCCCGAAGGGGGCCCGCGCGAGAGGCCTCGCGGAGAGGGGAGAAGTGCGGACTTCTCCCGGGGGATATCAGAAGAAGCCGAGCTTCTTCGGGTTGTAGCTGACCAGCAGGTTCTTGGTCTGCTGATAGTGGTCGAGCATCATCGAATGGGTCTCGCGGCCGATGCCCGACTGCTTGTAGCCGCCGAAGGCCGCATGGGCGGGATAGGCGTGGTAGCAGTTGGTCCATACGCGGCCGGCCTGAATGTTGCGGCCGAAGCGGTAGAGGCGGTTGGCATCGCGGCTCCACACGCCGGCGCCGAGGCCATAGAGCGTGTCGTTGGCGATGTGCAGGGCTTCGTCCTCGTCCTTGAAGGTGGTGACGGAAACCACCGGGCCAAAGATTTCTTCCTGGAAGATGCGCATCTTGTTGTTGCCATGGAAGACGGTCGGCTTGATGTAGAAACCGCCTTCGAGGTCGCCACCGAGATGGTTGCGCTCACCGCCCGACAGCACTTCGGCGCCTTCCTGACGGCCGATGTCGATGTAGGAGAGGATCTTCTCCATTTGCTCGGACGAGGCCTGCGCGCCGATCATGGTTTCGGGATCGAGCGGGCTGCCCTGCTTGATGGCGGCGACGCGGGCGAGGGCTCGTTCCATGAAGCGGTCGTAGATCGATTCCTGAATGAGGGCACGCGACGGGCAGGTGCACACCTCGCCCTGGTTCAGCGCGAACATCACGAAGCCTTCGATCGCCTTGTCGAAGAACTCGTCGTCGGCGGCCAGCACGTCCTCGAAGAAGATGTTCGGCGATTTGCCGCCGAGTTCGAGCGTCACCGGGATGAGGTTCTGCGAGGCGTACTGCATGATCAGTCGGCCGGTGGTGGTTTCGCCGGTGAAGGCGATCTTGGCAATGCGCGGGCTGGAGGCGAGGGGCTTGCCGGCCTCGAGACCGAAGCCGTTGACGACGTTGAGCACGCCGGCGGGAAGCAGGTCGCCGATCAGTTCCATCAGCACCATGATCGAGGCCGGGGTCTGTTCGGCCGGCTTCAGCACCACGCAGTTGCCGGCGGCGAGCGCGGGCGCGAGCTTCCACACCGCCATCAGCAGAGGGAAGTTCCACGGGATGATCTGGCCGACGACGCCGAGCGGCTCGTGGAAGTGATAGGCGATCGTGTAGTGGTCGATTTCCGACAGCGTGCCTTCTTGCGCGCGGATGCAGCCGGCGAAATAGCGGAAGTGGTCGATGGCGAGCGGCAGGTCGGCCGCGGTCGTCTCGCGGATCGGCTTGCCGTTGTCCCAGGTTTCGGCGCGCGCCAGAAGGTTGAGGTTTTCTTCCATCCGGTCGGCGATGCGGTTCAGCACATAGGCGCGCTGGGCGACGTTGGTCTTGCCCCAGGCGTCCTTGGCGGCGTGGGCGGCATCAAGCGCGGCCTCGATGTCGGCGGCGTCGGAGCGGGCGATCTCGCAAATCACCTTGCCGGTGATCGGCGAGGTGTTTTCGAAGTAGCGACCGCTTTTCGGCGCGACAAACTTGCCACCGATGAAGTTGTCGTAGCGGGCTTTGAAGGGCGCAGCGGCATGATCCGCGATCTGCGGCACAACATTCATGGATATTCCTCCCAGGGTTTTCGGGCTTTGTGCCCGTGCACTTCGGGAGGATGTGTAGTCGGCTTTTGAAAGTCAGGATGGGCGCGGCACTTGGCTTCGCAAGCCTGTCTCAGATGTGAGACACATCAGCCGTCATTTTCGCTGAGACCGAGCCGTTTCATGCGCCGGTAGAGGGTTGCTCGGCCGATTCCGAGTTCGCGAGCGGCCGCCGAGACGTTGCCGTTTGCCCGTATCAGTGCCTGCTTGACGGTCGAGCGTTCCGCCTTCTGGAAGCCTGATCCGTCGGTATGGCCTTCGAGCAGATCTGCCGCCGGACGGGGCTGAAGGGCCGGTTCGCTGCCGAGATCATAGGCGCGGCGGGCGGCGCGGTTGGCACCGACGACGATGTCGTCTTCGTCGACGGCAATCAGGATGGCATCGCCGGTTTCGTCGCTTTCGGCGACGATGACGCGGGATCGCGGGAAGGATGCGCGGAAGAAGTCGGCTTCGATCTGGCCGGCCATCTGCGCCACCATCGCCGCGATCAGGCGGTTGAAATCCTCAGTCTTGTCGGTGCGGGCGGACGACACGTCGAGCGCGGCGATGACACGGCCGTCGGCGCCGAAGATCGGTGCGTCCATGCAGCTCAGATCGGTATTGCGGGCGAAGAAGTGCTCGTCACGATGGATGATCAGCCGGCGCTTTTCGGCAAGGCAGGTGCCGATGCCGTTGGTGCCTTCGGCGGCCTCGCTCCACATCGCGCCGCGCCACAGACCCCATTTCCGGAACACCTGCGCATCGGCTTCGCTGCAGCGCTGATCGAGGATGACGCCGTCGGCGTCGGTCAGGAGCACGCCGCATCCCGACGAGCCGACCAGCGTGTAGAGCCGGTCGAGTTTGGGGGCGGCGATGGTCAGAAAGCGTTCGAGCTTTTCGCACTTTTCTTTCAGCGCCGGCTCATCGAGCCGTTCGGGCGCGCGGTGTTCCGCGGGGTCGAGGCCGTGCGTGACGATGGATCGGCGCCACGATGCTGCCAGCCGCGATTGTGCCGCGGCGGACTTCGACTGGGCCGTCTCGATGACCTTTTCGGTATGGCGTGCGTTCAAGGCGGGCCGTCCTCCCGTCGCCCTGTCCCGGCGCGCTTGTGCTCGCGCGTTTTGCCAAGGGTGGACAGTTTGTCACAGGAGATGGACAGTGCGCAATCTACCGGTGCGTGTCGGGTGCGCGACGCGGCTGCGGCCGATGCTTCGCCTGACGGAAGGGCGGTTGGCGGCATGTCGGGTTCGCGTTAAATTCGAGTGGTGCACCGGAAGGCTTTTCTATGGTTGTGTCCTGAGAGCTGTAGCCGAGAACGGACAGGGGGAATGCCGTTGCGCGCTGACGACATGAGATCGGCATACGGCAGGCTTCGCTCAGGCGAGCGGACGATGGTGTCTGCTCTGGCGCTCGCCAATTCGCCCGACCTCATTCGTCAGGCATATGGTGCCCGAACTCTGCAACGGGCCAATCGCGCGGCAATGCTCGATATCGAATTGTTGCAGGACGACGCCTGCTTCATTCCGCACGCGACGATGGCGACCTTCTTCAAGGAGGTCGAAGCATGTGTGGGCGATGCGTATTTCGGGCTCGAGCTGGCACAGGTCCAGACGGCGCAAACCTACGGCGTGTGGGGCGACTACGTCTATCAGGCCGGCTCGCTTGGCGAGGCGATCAATCGCGCGATCCACACGATCGGCTATCACAGCCGCGGCGACCAGGTCTCGCTGGCGGCGGGAAACGGCATTGCGCGCTTCAGCTATCTGAGCGCCGCGCGGCATCTGGACGGCTACACCACCGTTGCGATCGGAACGGCGGCGATCATGCAGAATCTCTGCCGGGCGTTCATGCCACGTGGCTGGCGGCCGGTGCGTATCGAGCTCGATATCCCGCGCCCGTCGCGCGGCGCCCGGTTCGAGGACGCGTTTCAATGTCCGATCGTGTTCGATGCGAGGGCGGTCAGTGTTGTCTTTGAAACCGAGCCCTTGCTACGCGCCTCGGGGCGCCGCGCTGCGCCGCAGACATTGACCATAGACGATCTGGCGCGGGCGCGGACGTTGAGTGCGAGCCCGAGAAGTCTCGCCGACGATGTCGCCGCCCATATCCGGGTGCAGATACTGGCGGGAACGGTATCGCTCGACGCAGCGGCAAGGGCGTTCGAGACCAGTACGCGGTCGCTGCAGCGCGGGCTCAATCAGGACGGCACCGACTTCCGCAGTCTGGTCAATGCCACGCGTGTGATCCGCGCGAAGGAATTGCTGCGCGGTACGACGAATTCGGTCACGGAGATTTCGGTTCAGCTCGGGTATTCGTCAGCGGCCCATTTCGCCCGCGCCTTTCGCCGCGAAACCGGTATGTCGCCGCAGCAATACCGCTTTCCTTGAACATTCCCGAGGACGGAAATGGCAACGGGGCGGCATCGTTTCCGACGCCGCCCCGGCCGGTGTTCAGGACTGCCTGAACCGATCAATCGTGCAGATGCGGTGCGATGAGCACGGCTTTTTCCGGGCGGTAGCGATCGAACATGTCGAACAGCTTGTCGGCGTCTTCGGCGGAACCGTGCTTGACCTCGATTTCGCCGGCCGCGATCAGATCGCCGACCTCGTCGGTGCTGAGTGCGACCTTGGCCCAAGTCGCGCCGGAGAGTGCAAGCGTGACGTCCGCATCACGCGGATAGGCGTCCAGATCGTTGACGAACTCGACGACGGCTCGCCGGATGTGCAGGCCGACGACCGATTTTGCGCCATCGGTGAATTCGAGCCGGATCAACTTGTCGGTTTCGCCGCTCTTTTCGGGATCGATGCGGACACGGAAGTAGTCAACGGTGGCAGCAGGCGCCGCGGCGATGCTGGCCGGTTGCGGCGGAATGAGACGGGGCAACGTGATCTTGCCCTCAAGCGCCAGGGCCTGGGTCAGGAGATGCGAGCGGGCATTCGCGCCGGTGGCGAGATAGCCGAGTTGGCGCAGCACCTTGGCCTTGAACGCACGAACGTCCTTGTCCTTGTCGTCGAGCTTGTAGAGGTAATTCACAAGCTGCGCGGACCAGGCATATTCCTTCTTCTCGAACGCGGCCTTGGCAGCCTCCAGAACCTTGTCGCGTCCGCCGATCAGGGCGACGATCCGCTCGGCTTCTTCGTTAGGCGAGGGCCGGAAGATCGTCGCGGCGTCGTTGTTGTACCAGCCGACGGCGTAGTAGTAGATCGCCGGTGTCTGGAACGACAATTCGCCGTAGCTCTGGAAGTTGTGCGGGTCGGCTTCCAGATATTCCGGCATCTTGATCGTGTTGCGCAGATCCTCCGGGCCGTAGCCGCCGAGGATGTGGCGCAGCGTCTGGTCGAGGGTGAATGCGATGCCGTCGGCATAGGCGTTCAGCGTCTCGTGGATCTGGTCCTTGCCGACAATCGGGCGATGCGCATAGCCGACGAGAACCTCCGGTTCGAGATCGCGCATGAGGCGGACCAGCTTCATCCACTCGCGGGCGTCGCGGAACAGGTCGCCGCGGATCGAGTACATATTCGGCGGCGTAGCCCACAATCCGTTTTCAATGAGGATCTTGCGGTCGGGCAGCCACACCGTGGTGTGCACCTTGTCGTCGGTGCCGTATTTGGTGAAGAACTGCATCTTGATGCCGAGAACGTCGATGATCTCGCCATCCTCGACCGGCCGGTTGACCGGCAGGAACGCCAGTTCGCCTGCCGACAGGTTGGTCGGGCTGAACCAGGCATCGGGTCCTTCGGCGGGGAGGAAGAAGTTGAACTGCTGCAGCGCGCGGGCGGTCAATAGCGGGCTGATTTCCGGAAAGAAAGCTGGTGCGCCACCGGCGGTCATGTTCTCTTCGACGACCGCATTGAGGTTCGGGTGTCCGTAGACCGTCGCCTCATTGTTTTCGGCGAGAATACCGGCGCCGAACGGATAGTGGGAATGCCCGTAGACGATCGCCTTGACCGGCTTGTCGGTAAAGGTGCGGATCGCCTTCAGGAGGTTTTCACCGTCCTTCTTGGTGTCGCCGGTATCGAAGACGATGAGGCCGTCCTCGGCTTCCACGACGATGCAGGCGGAGATGAGATAACCACCTAGCACGTAGACGCCCTTCGCCGGGTTCTCGATCTCGGGACCGGCCGTCCAACCGGTTTTGGGGAGTTCCTCGACGACTTCCTTGTTGATGATCGCGCCGTTCGGCGCCGTCACCAGTTCGGCAGGCGCGCCCATGTAGCGCGATGACGGCTCGTTTGCGGCGAATACGCCGCCCGACATTGCGACCAGCATTGAGGCGGCCGCGGCAAATGTCGCAACTCGGTTTCCTGCGATCTTCATTTTTCCCTCCATCTTCGAGAAAGGGCCCGGAAATGGTCAGGCTCCCTTTCGCTCCGTTCGGTTGAAGCCGAAGGAGTCGCTGTCGTTGGACGGGGAAATTTTAGCGAAAGCCGCGCTGCTCGATGATCCATTTTGCGCCAGGCAGTGGTTTGCCGGATGCGCGCAGGCCCCTCTTTGGAAGGGGCGGGATGGGCCTCGAGATTTGCGATGAACGCAAGGCGGGCCGGAAATGACAAAGGCCGGCGGATGCCGGCCTTTGCGGTTCGTGTTCTGGCGATTGTCCGCCCTGTCGGATCGTTATTTCACGAGCTCCATGTCGCTCGGCTTCCAGGTCTTGTCGAACCAAGGCTCAAGCGGACCATAGAGCCGCAGAATGACCATGTATCCCTTCTTAGGCATGGTCTGGACCCAGTTGCCTTCCTTGCCCTCCGGGGCCTTCGGGCCGAACCAGACCGTATAGGAGCCATCCTCGTTCGGCTTGACGTCCTCGAGCGTGCTGTCGAGTCCAGCGAGGCGCTGGTCGGTCTCCAGCATCGAACGGTGCTGGGTCGAGTAGACGACGAAGGACCAGAAGTCTTTCGCGGGGATCGGCGCCGGCAGGGTGACCTTGTAGGTCTTGCCGCCGTCGAGATAGGCGCCGGTCGCGTCATGCGGCGTGAAGGCGTAGATCGAACCGGTGCCGACCTGCGGCGAGGCCATTGCCGGCGTGATGCCGGTTGCGGAGTAGTGGAACATCGCCCGGTCGTCGAGGCCGCGCGCGCCATCGCCGAGGAATTCGTGGCTGCCGCCGGCAAAGCTCGTGTACCAGTTGCGGTCCGGGTAGAAATAGAAGCGGTCGCGATCGCGCGGGCGGAAGGTGATGGCGCGAACCGTGGCGTTGCCAACGGCGGCGGCGTCGGTGAGGATCTTCTTCATCCGCGCGTCGGGTTCGAACGGCACGCCTTTCTTGATGCCGATCGCGGCGAACAGACCGGCGATTTCCGGATCGAAGGCATCGGCCGGCTCGTTCTGGACGATCGCGTTCAATTCGTCGAAAAAGGTTACGTCATTGGCGTGCACAGTATTGAGCTGCTTGCCGGAAAAGTTGACGAAGACCTGCTCCGGCGGGTTTTTCGCTTGCGACAGCGGATAGATCCTGGTTCCCGCCTTGACCCCGGCAACAGCAGCTTCCACGCCGGCCTCTGTCACGAAAGCGCGGGCGAAGAGCCAATGTGTGTTGGTCCTGGTCTTGATGACGTGGAAGCCCATCGCCGGGACCGGCCCGTCATAGTGCGGCGGCAGGAACAGGTAGCGCCCTCCGCGACCCTGATCCGGGCCGGTGATGCCGACATCGGTGTCCCAACGGAAGAAGGCATCGTCGACGCCACCGAGAAGGCCCGGCGAAACCTCCATGACGACCGGACCCTGTTTCAGGTCGAGGCAGGTCATCACGTAGACCGTGGTCGAGTTGCCGGTGAGCAGAAGCCCTCTGGCGTCGAGAAGCTCCTCGGTCATGCCGATGGTGTGTGCCGGGATGCCGGCTTCCTCCATACCGTGGCACATGCCATAGATCGAGGCGGCTGGGATGCCGTTTAGGAAGGTTTCGACGGCGCGCGAGAAGTCGATGTTGTCATAGACCTTCTTGACGGTTGCCTCATCGGGCATTCCGTCGAAGAATTTCAGCGTGCCGAGGCGTTCGGTTTCGACGACGTCGGGCGTCGTGATGGATTCAGGCACGTCCGCGGCGTAGGTCTGTGCCTCGGCCGTCGGCGCGCCGGCCAGAAGGCCAAATGCGACCAGGAAGGACAGTGTCGTTTTCATTGTCGGTTCCTCCAAAATTTGCGGGTTGTCATTCAGCCGGAGTCGCTTCGGGAGAGGTCCAGGACCCGTCAAAATAGGCTTCCTGTGGCAGGTAGATTCGCAGCATGTAGTTCCATTCCCTCATGATCGGCAGGAAATTCGGCTGGGACGGATCGCCACCGAAATGGATGGTCGCGCTGCCGTCCTCGTTGTATTCGGCCTTCGCACTATTGATGACGTATTTGTCGAAGTCGTTTTTCTCGAAGAAGCCAGCATCGTTGTAGACGCTGATCGACCAGAAGGCGTTCGGCGCGTTCGGAACATCCTTCAATGTCAGGACGTAAGGCGTTTCGCCGTCGTTCTTCACCGGGATGAAGTTCTGATAGACGGCGTTTTCGGGCTTCCAGCCGCCCCAGGTGTCGGCGGTGGCGACGACGTAGGAGATCGGGTCCACGTCCTCGATGGAGGCGCCGAATGCGGTATCGCGTTTCTTGAGGTATTTCCCGAGCACCTTGAGGGCGTCGCGCATCTCGTCGAGGGCATCCATATCCCAATTCGGGACTTCGAACTTGCCCTTGTCCGCCTGAGAAACCTTCAGGCCGTCCTGGGCGGCGTGAGCGAGCGCAAGATCATCCGGGTCTTCCGCGTCTACGAGCGTGCGGACGATGATGTAGACATAGCGGCTGCCCATCGCGTCCTGAGTCAGTTCGTAGTCGCCCGGCTCGTAGATCACCTGTTTCGCAAAATGGTCTTCGTTCAGTATGAGCAGCGACTGGTAGCGTTCACCGGTATCGGGTCTGGTGATGACCGCCGGAGTCGTCAGATCGAGTACGATGCCGGAATAGAGAGTGTCCCGGTTCGAGCGCACGACTGTTTGATTGTCGATCGGCGTCAGTTCGCGAATGTGGTGCCATTGGCCCAGAAGATCGAACACCTTGATCGAAACCGCCATCATGTGATGGGTTTCGGCCCTCGGAAAATCCTTCAGGGTGAGGGGAACGGTATTCACCTTCGCGGAGAATTCGGACGGATCCAGAGCCGCCTGGACGTCATTTGATGCGCCTTGTGAAAAAGCCGCACCCGTTGACGCGAAGAGAATAGCGAAAACTGCGAGCGCGCTGGCTGTGGTTGTTCTCACTCTGGTCGCTTTGAGAAAGCTGTTACGGAGCATTGGTGTCCCTCCTTTGAGCGCGACGGAACCATGCAGGCGCACACCCTCTTTCCGAGTTTTTTTGGTCGGGCACGTTGCTTCGGTTCCGTGCGGAATTTCCGCTACGAAAGTATCACGCTGTGAGTGATCAATTTGCGCCATTTGCAGGGCTGCCGTTCACATTGCACGGCTCGGTCGGGGCAGGTCGACATAGCTCGTATGTGGTAAAAATACGTGCACTTCTAAAAGCCTATCCGGATTCAGAGCCTGGAGATTCTGTGCCAGACGTCGCGAGCGTCGGAGACAGAGGTGAAGTGGCCTCCGCCGGCAATCTCGGTGATCGAAAACGACTTCGCGCGTTCCCCGATCGGCACCAGATCGCTCAGCGGCGTGAGCGGGTCGTCGGCGCCGTGAATGACGGTGACGGGGACTGGAAGTTCGGTCTTCTCGGCCGACCAGTCGCGCATCGTAAAGACGAAATCCGCCGTCATGCCCCAGGTCGAATACTGATAGAGGTCGGCGAACATGGCGTAGGCGGGCGTGCCGGTATAGGTGCCGTCGAGGACATCGCGGTCCTTGCCGGCTGTGCCGAACAGGCTGAGCAGCATGGTCTTGCAGGTCGCGCGGTCGGAATAATACTCGGCGAACTGGTTGTTGATGGCGTCGAACAGGCGCGAGTCATTGGTGAGTTCGCGCATGGCGCCGTAGAACTCGCCGGCCCGGCTCTCGCTGGAGCGTGCCGTGCGGGCGAGGTTGGTCGACAACAGCACAAGGTGTTCGATGAGCGCCGGATACCGCGTCGCAAAGCGAGTTGCGATGACGGCGCCGAGGGAAATGCCGATCACGGGGATGGGGCCGATCCCGGCTTCTTCCACAAACAGCGCGATGTCTGCGATGGCGCGTTCGATGGGATTGCCACTCGCCTGCGTCGGTGTTGCCGGCGTGCCGTCTAGAAATCCGGTGCGGATCGGCATCAGGAGGCGGATGCCGGCGTCCTCGAGATGCCGCGAGAGGTCGCACAGGGAAATCGGGAACATCATGCCGTGGATCATCAGCATTCGGCGGCCGCTGGACGGGCCGCTTTCGAGCACGCGGAGCAGGTTGCCGTTGCCAAGCCGCCGCACCGTGAGCCGGCAGTCATTGGCGAGATAGCGGGAGACAAAGTCTTCGGCGATGTCGGTGGTTCCCGTATCCGCATCGATCAGGGTCAAAAGGTGGACGAGTTGCCCCAGTACTTTCTGCACCGTTTCTCGCTGACCGTGACAGCCAAGCTTGTGGGCCGCGTTCTTCACGTGCATGCGCTTGGTTTCGTAGGAAACGCGGTCGAGTTCGGCGGCCTGGCGCAGGTCGATGCCGGCAATCAGCTGGAAGATCACCTTTTCCTCGCTGCGGCTGAGCCGCGCGGCTTCGTTGAAATAGGCAAGAATGAAGCGAAACACCGGCAAGGTGATGGAGAGTGCCCGCAGGCTGGTTTCGGGTTTTGTCGGCGTTCGCGACGTGGTGACGGGCAGGAGCCAGGTCAGGGCGCCACGGCTTGTATCCAGATGCAGGGCGCCCGCGGTCGGCGTTTCGCGCTGAACGAAATCCGCCAGAGCCGCGATATCGGGATGCTCCCGGCTGTTTGCCGCGAGCTTGGTGTGCCGGTGAACCAGGTCGGAGGCGCCACCGCGCCGGAACCGGCCGTCGAGTGTGAAGTCAGCCCATGGGACAACGTAGCCGTCATCGCCGGAGGCGCCGCGCATGGTTCGCAGCATGCGGGACAACGCTTCCTGCGCTGCGTCGTCGGGCAGCAAGGACAGGGCCGAGCGGAGCGTGCTCTCAAGCGGCGCCTTCATTGTCGGTCCCGAACTCCCCTTTGGTGACTGCCCCGTATCCGAACTTAAGGAAAACGAGGTTGCCCGTCAGGTGGCCGGGCGGTGTCCTCACGAAACTGTCATTACGTTTCTGCCCGTTTCTGCGTCTGTGGCCGCCGAACCCACCCAATTGGGTGATGTGTGCGACCGCTGCGGCATTAATCTTTCCTTAACCGGCCGTGCGGTGCGCGCGGCGGATGCGATCGCGCGGAAGGACAGGGGAGATCTGCGGTCATGTGTGACATCTGCAGTGCAATGACACGGTTCGACAAAGACTGCGTCTATGCCGAATTCAGTGCGACGAGCACCGGAAGCGACGTTCCAGGGCAGACGATTGCGGCAAACAATATCCCGCATGCCGGGGAAACCTGGGCCGAGTGGATCGAAGCGCCGAACTACGCCCACAATTTCACCGATCGTGGCGTCATGACGGTCAACTCGACCTTCGATGGTGCGATCGGGACACTGGGCGACAGCGACTGGATCCGCATCGATCTGCAGCAGGGCAAGAGCTACAAGATCCAGATGTACTCCTTCTCGATGGAGACGTTTCTGGCGCTCGCCGACAACAACGGCAACGTGCTGACCTTCGACGAATTCGAGACCACCGTCGTCAACGGCATTACCTACGCGGTTTCAACGCTGGAGGTGACGGCGTCGCGCACCGGCACCTACTACATCATCGCCGAGGAACAGGGGCACAACGGAACCGGCGCCTATACCGTTGGCGTCGAGGAGACGAGCTCGACGAATACCGGTCCGCTGCGGAACTGGAGCCTCGACGAGATATCCGAACGGCTCACCGATTCCGGCTGGGACTTCTTCGGCGGCGTCCGCAGAAGCTGGAACAAGGAGACGATCACCTATGATCTGTCGGATATGGACCCGGCGCTGCGCCCGTTGGTGAGTCATGCGTTCGATGCCTGGGAGAAGGTGACCGGGCTAACCTTCGTCAACGTCTCCAATCAGAACAACATCATCAACGGCCTCGCGACCGCCGATATCACTTTCGACGATGAGCAGCTCGGCGCGGCCTGGGCGAACTCGAAGACCAGCGGCGCGAACATCACCAGCGTCAATATCAACATCGGCAAGGATCTGGATTCTGTCTACAACGTGACCTTCGACAGTTACCTGTTCCAGACCTTCATTCACGAAATCGGCCATGCGATCGGACTGGCGCATGCTGGCGACTACAATGCCGGGCAGGGCAGTCCGGTCTCCTATCCCGACAGCGTCCTGTTCAAGAACGACAGTTGGAACAAGACGATTATGTCGTACATCAACCAGTCGATGAACACGAACGACAATGCCGACTATGCGCTTGTCGTCACGCCGATGATCGCTGACCTGGTTGCGGTCCATGATCTCTACGGGGCGCCGAAGAAGGCCTATCACGGCAACACCCGTTACGGCGTGAATTCCAATACCGGCGACTATATGGACGACATCTTCGATGTCTTGTGCAAGGGCGACACGTCGTCGAACCTGATCGGCGGTGGTCAGCCGCTTTCGTTCACGCTTTGGGATACGGGTGGCCGGGATACGATTGATTTCCGCACCGATACGGCGCGTCAGGTGGTCGATCTGCGCCCGACGAAGCTGTCGACCGTCTACGGCACCAAAGGATCGATGGTGATCGGGCCCGACACGGTGATCGAGAATTACATCGCCGGAAAGAAAGCCGACAAGGTCACCGGCAATGGCGCGAAGAACAGTCTGGAAGGGCGAAACGGCAACGACACGCTCAGCGGTGGCGGCAATAACGACACGCTCAATGGCGGCGGCAACAATGACGTCCTCAGGGGCGAAGCGGGCAATGACCGGCTCATTGGCGCGGCGGGCAACGATGTCGTGAACGGCGGCAGCGGGCGGGATACGGCCGTCTATACCGGCAAGGCCGATGCGACCGTCGATCTGCGGAAGACCGGGGCGCAGGCAACAGGCCAGGGGCGGGACAAGCTGCAGAGTATCGAGAATGTCGTGTCCGCGAACGGTGACGACAAGCTGACCGGCAAGGCCGGGGCGAATACGCTCGATGGTAACAACGGCAAGGACACGCTGCTCGGCCTTGGCGGCAACGACCTGATAATTGGCGGCGGCGCGAACGACATCCTCAAGGGTGGGAGCGGTCGCGACAAGCTGAAGGGAGAAGCCGGCAACGACCATCTATTTGGCAATGCCGGCAACGACACCCTGATCGGTGGTAGCGGTATCGATGTCGCCCATTTCGACGGCGGCAAGAACCGCTACGACGTTACCAAGATCGGCGCCAACAAGTACAAGGTCGTCGATACGCTCGGCAATCTCGGAACCGATATCCTGACCAGTGTCGAGAAGATCAAGTTCGACGTCGGCCCGGCATTCGACATCGACACGTTGCTGTGAGCCGGCGCTGGTCGACGTGTCAGGCCGGCACTTCGACCTTGACCCATTCGCCCAGTGGAATGAAGTGGCTCTTGGGATCGCCGCAGACATGGCAGATCCAGTCGTCGGGCAGGTTCTGGAAGGCGACACCCGGCGGGATCGGATTGTCCTCATCGATGGTGTTGATGTCGCCGAGTGACGGATCGTAGATGTAGGGATCGCAGTCCTGATTGGTGCACTGCCACTTCTCCAGCCGCACGATTTTCGTCGCCGGGGCTGCGTGTCCGCGCTTGAGGCCGACCAGCGTTGCTAGACCGGAGAGAAGGGCGGCTAGGAATTGCCGCCGGTTTGCCGGCTTTCGCATGGGCTTTCTCATCCGCATCGGTTGATCGTCGCAAAGGAACGGCCGGGAAACAGGCTATGTTCCCGGCCGCTTCGTGTCTCACTTGCTGGTCCGCCGCCGATTGGCGTGCCGCACCAGTGCAAGGTGTCGGTTAGCCGACCAGGCCGCCGTCATTGCGGGTGACGATGACGATCGCCGAGCGCGGCACGGCGTTGCCGCCTTCCGGCCAGTGGCTGTCACCGCGTTCACCCGGATGCTGGATGCCGACGAGCATGGCGCGACGGTCCGGCGTCCAGGTGAGGCCGGTGACCTCGCATTCCTTCGGGCCGACCAGGAAGCGGCGGATTTCGCCGGTTGCCGGGTCGCCCGCGAGCATCTGGTTGTTGCCCTGACCGGCGAAGTCCTTCTCGTTCGAGTAGTTGCCGTCGGTCTGGATCCACAACAGCCCGTTGGAATCGAACTGGAGACCGTCCGGCGAGTTGAACATATTGTCCTTGTTGACGTTTTCCGAACCCTTGCGGGCATCGGAATGGACCGTCGGGTTGCCGGCAAGAACGAACAGGTCCCAGGCGAACGTGTCCGCGGTGTGGTCGCCGCCTTGCGGACGCCAGCGCACGATCTGGCCGAACTTGTTGGCCTCGCGCGGGTTCGGGCCGCCGACCGGGGTCTCGTCGCCGCCGGCATTGGTCTTGATGCCGCGGTTCTTGTTGTTGGTCAGCGCGCAGTAGACTTCGGCCGCGTTCGGATTGGCCGAGATCCATTCCGGGCGGTCCATGGTGGTGGCGCCGACCTTCGAGCCGGCCTGGCGAGTGTAGACGCAGATCTCGGCCTGACTGGCGAAACCGGTGGTTTCCGGGGTCAGGGCGAGCCACTCGCCACTGCCGTCCTCGTTGAACCTGGCGACGTAGAGCGTGCCGTCGTTCAGCAGGTCGTCGGTGTCGCCGCCCGGCGCGTAGACGCCGTTCGAGACGTAGCGGTAGACGAACTCACCGCGCTCGTCGTCGCCGAGATAGACGACGACGCGGCCGTCATTGTTGACGACGCATTCGGCGTTCTCGTGCTTGAAGCGGCCAAGCGCGGTGCGCTTCTTCGGCGTCGAGGTCGGGTCGCGCGGATCGATTTCGACGACGTAGCCGGCGCGGTTCGGTTCGGTCGGATGCTTGGAGACGTCGAAACGCTCGTCGATGTCGGCCCAGCCGTAGCCCCAGTCCTTGGCCGAGATGCCGTAGCGCTTCAGTTCCGGCGACTGTTCCCAGCCTTCCTCAGAAGCCGAGAAGTAACCGTTGAAGTTCTCTTCACAGGTCAGGTAGGTGCCCCACGGGGTCGGGCCCGAACCGCAGTTGTTCCAGGTGCCGAGCGACTTCGTGCCGGTCGCGTCCGCAGCGGTCTTCAGGAGGTCATGGCCGGCAGCCGGACCGGTCAGCTCCATCTCGCTCTTGGGGGTGATGCGGCGGTTCAGCGGGCTGTCCTTGACGATGCCCCACTTGCCGTTCTGCTTGGCGATTTCGACGATCGTGATGCCGTGCGCCATCATGCCCTTGGCGATGTCGTCGGCGTTCTCCGACTTGCCTTCGGCGCGATTGCCCCAGATGATTTCGCGGTTGGTGTACTCGTTGTTGACGACGAGCACGGTCTTGTCACCGATCGAGTAGACCTGCATGCCGTCGGTGTTGTCGCCGAAGGCGCGCGCCTGGGTCTCAGCGGTGCCGCGGGTCGCATGGTCGAAGTCGGCGACGTCGGACCACAGCGGATCGCCCCAGCGCACCAGCACGTCGGCGGAGTAGCCTTCGGGAACCGTCACGAGGTCTTCGGAGTTGGTCGCGATAGCGGCAAAGGCGAAGCGGTCGCTCGCGGCCTTGGCGGTCGACAGCGCGGTGCTGCTCAGCATTGCGAAGCTGCCGAAGGCGAGCGCGCCGCCCAGCAGGCTGCGGCGGCTGATGGCGGCTTCCACGATCCGGTCGAAGTCGGTTTCTTGCGGACGCGGAGAGACGATCTCGTCGAATTCGTCAAAGGTCAGGTCGGTCTTGTGCGATGAAGACATGGGGGGAACCCTCTGTAGCCCAAGGTCAGTGCTCGAATGTGTTTGCGCTCGTCAGATCCGCAGCCAAGTGTATCGGTTTCCTGACCCACTCTCAGGTGGAAGGCGACCGGAATAACGACAAATTGACCGGAGCAGGCCGCGATCTGTCCGAGAGTGAGAGTTCTATGTTCGGACTGCTGAGGTTTTGTGACAGAAGCAGCGGGTTGCAGCTTTTCTCGTGCGCGGGGCCGGTTATCCTCCAAGGGATTTGGCATCCCATCGGGGCGATGCCATTGTATTGCCAAGCAAAAAGGGCAGGTATCATGCCTGTCAGAACGATACGTCAATCCGGTGGGGGGAGCCGATGCCAAGCAGGTGGCTGCAGATCAAGGGGGATCCGTCGATTCGGTCGCAGTTGTTCGACCAGAGCCGGGTCGAAAGCCTTTTCGACAAGGCCATCGATCAGGTCCACGACGTCGTGCGGATCATGCTGACGCGCAAGGGCGTCTTCCACACCAAGATCCACTATTCGTCGTGCCAGCTCACATGCTGGTTTGCGCATGATCCGTTTGGCTACGAAAAATACGTGCGCGAAGAGGTTCTCGCCGACGGGTTCCTCGACCGCTTCCCGGATACCGATCACGCCGGTGAGGTGCCGGTCATCGATGAGGAGCAGCTTGTCCGATTGCTCGCGGAATTCCGGCGCCTGCGGTTGAGCGACGAAACGCTCTATCTGCGCAATGCCGCGATCAATCTGATCAATGGCATGATCAACATGTCGTTTTCCTGCGACGGAACGCAGTACATCGATCACAAGTCGTTTTTCGAAGAGCTGGACACCTTCGCCTGAGACGAGGGGCTCCGGAATCTGCGCCACTCCCCCGCACTACATGGCTGCGAACTGCGTTGCCGATTGCTGGAGGCGAGCGAAGGGGAGGGACTGCGCCGTTTTGCAAATGCGTGGCATTTGTGAGAAAACGCGGTATGTTCGCATTTGCCGCTTCGGCGGGGTGTGCCCGAAAACAACCGCGAGTGACGAACAACGTGCGAACCCTCCGCAGTTTCCTCGTCCTTTTGATGGTGGCTTCCTTCGCGTTTGCGGGCGCGCGGTTTTCCCATGCCGAAGAGCTGACCGGACATCACGCTACCGGCGGCGGTCATCACTGCCACGGGCCGCTTTGTCTGGAGTTCGGCGATGAGCATCACAAACAGCCCGCCGGCTCGGAACACGAGCCGCTGATCCATTGTGGGGCGGCCGTGCTCGCGATCGTCGATACGTCCGTGACGTTGCCCATGAAGCAGAAGGCGGTTCACGAAGTCGTGCCGCTCGCCATCGCCCGCGGCCGTCTCGCGATACTCGATCCGCCCCCTCCGCGCATTTCCCGTTCCTGACAGGTGAAGCTGTGGCCGGTGTCCGGTCACGACTGCGATCCAACGGAAACGGGACTCTCACAATGACTGGAAGATATCTTCGCGCGGGAGCTGGTGCTTCCGCTCTCTATGCGTTGGCGGTTGCCGCCGCGCTCGCCCATGGCGGTGCCGTCGGTGTCGTCAAGGAACGGATGGACGCCATGTCCGCCATGGCAAAGGCCGTGAAGGCGACGGCGGAAATGTTCAAGGGGACGGCCCCCTACGACGCTGATGCGGTGAAACGGACCGCCGCAATCATCAACAAGCACTCGGGCGATGCTCTGACCAAGCTGTTTCCGCAAGGAAGCTCCCATCCACCCTCCGAAGCGCGCAAGGCGATCTGGCGTGACTGGCAGACCTTTGCCGATCTCGCGAGGCGCCTTGAGGTGCAGAGTGCGGGTCTTGCCGCTGCCGCCGAGAATGAGCCGGATCGCGCGGCGGGAGCTTCATCTGGCGGAAGTACGGGTGCCGTGATGATGGCCAGTTCATCTTCGATGACGGTGTCGGAAAACGAGCTCGCGGCGATGCCGGCGAAGCGCGTTTTCGGGCTGGTCGTCAAAACCTGCTCTGACTGTCACAGCGATTTTCGCCGGGAAAGGAAATGAAGCGGGTCGGTATCGTTGCTGCTCTGGTGCTGGCTTTGGCCGGTACCGGGGCGGGGGCGCTCTGGCTATGGCCGATCGGCGAGCCGGTCGTCCTGGCGGACAGGAAAGGCGACGCGTCGCGTGGCGCCTATCTCGCCCGCATGGCGGGTTGCATTGCTTGCCATACGAACAGTGCAAAGGGCGGAGCCCCGCTTGCTGGCGGACTGGCGCTCGAAACCAAGTTCGGCACGTTCTACACGCCGAACCTGACACCTGACGAGAAACACGGGCTTGGAGCCTGGTCGCTGGACGACTTCGCGCGCGCCGTGCGGCAGGGCGTTTCGCCGTCCGGCGAGCCGTACTATCCGGCGTTCCCTTACCCGTTCTACCGTCATCTTTCCGATCAGGATGTCGCCGATCTGTGGGCGGCATTCCGGATGCTGCCGGCCGTTGCCGCGCCGTCGCGGCCGCAGGCACTTCACTTTCCCTTCTCGTTTCGCCCCGGGCTGAAGCTTTGGCGCGCAGCATTCCTGTCGGACACACCGCTCAGTCCCGATCCGGGCAAGAGCGAGCAATGGAACCGCGGGCAATACATCGTTCGCGGACCGGCTCATTGCGGAGCCTGCCACACGCCGCGAAACCTTGCCGGTGCGCGGCTGACGAACCGGCGCCTGGAAGGCAATCCGGCGCTTCCCGAAGGGGGGAGCGCTCCGGCAATCTCAACCGCTGCGCTTCACGAAAGCGGCTGGAAACCCGGCGATATCGCGTATGCGCTGGAAACCGGGATCATGCCCGATGGCGACGTCTTCGGATCTTCGATGGCGAAAGTCGTGGATGACGGCACATCGTTCCTGACCGATGCCGACCGCAAGGCGGTCGCCACCTATCTGCTCGATGAGGAACCAGCGAAGTGATGCTTTCCAGACCAATCTTTGTTGCCGGGGCATTGGAGAGGTTGACCTGGTACGAGGTCACGGCGCGTTCACGACCGTTTGACGGAAATGTCAGTTCAGGAGGAGCGCTTGGCCGCGCTATCACACGGTCATGTTGAGAAGCTTGCTCATCCTTGTTCTGGCGTTTGCCGTCTGGGGCAACGGCTGGATGCCGATGCTGGCGAAGGCGACGGCTGCGCCCGGTTTCGGGCCGGCCGCGCTCGTCTGCGCGGACATGCCGGGGGATGAGGCCGCCGAGGATGATACACTCGGTTCGACTGTTGCCGTATCGAATGCCGACGCCAATTGCTGCAAGGCGTTCGGCGGCACGGCGAAGCGCGGACACTCTTCCTGCCATACCGATCTCGGTGCCTTGACCGGTGACGCCGCAGACCTGGCACGATCGGCCCATAACGTCGGGCCGGGATATGTCGATCTCCTCTCTTCCGGTCGGGCAACCGCTCCGCCGTCTCGCCCACCGCAAGCAATCTCCTGATTTCCGCACGGGCTGGCAAAGGCCAGTCACTCAATTGGAATTCATCAGGAGATGTTCATGTCTGTTTCCATTCGGCCGGACGAGGTCAGTCGTCGGCAATTCATCGGTACGCTGGCGAGCCTGTCCGGGTTGCTGGTTGCCGGTTGTTCGCAAACCGTTCGGCAGCAAAAGCCGGCACTTACGCCGGTTCCGGCCACACCGTCCGCCCCGGTGCTGATGTATCGCGCCATGCCGGACGAACTGTTCCCATTGCCCGCGGTCGATTTGCGCAAGGTGCCCGAAAGATACTATCGCGCCCACGTTCCCGACCCGACCGGCGAAGCGCCGGGAACGCTCTATGTCGATACCGCGAATTTCTATCTCTATCTCGTCGAGGAAAACGGGATGGCGCGGCGATACGGGGTCGGCCTCGGCCGTGCCGGTTTCGCGTGGTCGGGCCGGGCGCGGATTGCCTGGAAGCAGAAATGGCCGAAATGGACGCCGCCCGACGAGATGATCGAGCGCTCGCCCGAGCTGGAGAAGTACAGCGTGCGCAATGGCGGCATGCCGCCGGGGCTCGGCAATCCGCTCGGTGCCCGCGCGCTCTACATCTTCGAAGGACGGGTCGACACGCTCTACCGCATTCACGGCACCAATGAGCCAGGCAGTATCGGCCGGGCCGTCTCAAGCGGCTGCGTGCGGCTTTTGAACCAGGACGTGGTCGATCTCTATGACCGTGTTCGCAATGGCTCCTCGATTGTCGTTGTGTGAGGGAAGGGGGTTCACATGACCGCAATAATCTCGAAGCGTCGACTTGCCGTTGGCGGAGTGATGCTCGCGGTGGCGGCGGTGGCGTATTCCGTCATCGTCGCGCGAGGTCATCCCGAAAATGCTGTCGGCCTGTTTCGGCCCGATGACCCAGCGGTCGTTGCCTCGGGTCGCGTTCTCTACGTGGAGCATTGCGCCGCCTGTCACGGCGACAACCTTGAGGGCCAGCCGGACTGGAAGACGCGTGGAGCGGATGGCCTGCTTCCCGCGCCGCCGCACGACGAAACGGGGCACACCTGGCATCACACCGATGATGTGTTGTTCGGTATCACCAAGCAGGGTGTCGCCAGATTTGCCGGTCTCGACGACTACCAGTCGAGCATGCAGCCTTTCGAGGGCGTCCTGAGCGACGACGAGATCATCGCCGTGCTGTCCTACATCAAGAGCCGCTGGCCGGAACAGGTCCGCCGCCGTCACGATCAGATGAATGCCGCGAAGGCTGCGTCATCGGGGTAGCGGGGAGTTCCGGGCCGGAGAGGCTGCCTGCTAAAGCGACTGGTGCACTTGAGTGGACCAAACTCGAACACGAAGTGTTCGCAAGCTCGAGCGCGCGCCGGCCGGTCAGGCCGCCCCTCGGAGCTGATGAGCGAAAGCGAGTTCAGCGTGAGAGAAGAGGTGGTGCGGACGGCGGGACTCGAACCCGCATGGGCTAGGCCCGAGGGATTTTAAGTCCCTTGTGTCTACCAATTCCACCACGTCCGCATTCGCGCCCCGAGCCGTCGGGCGCCCTGAGCCATCGGGCGCAACGAGCAATAAGGCGTGCCGGTTCCATCTGGGCCGGCACCTTTCCGGTAAGGCCTCGGCATCGCGCGGTCAAGCGCGGCGAGGCGTGAGCCGTTCCGTGCCCTGCGGTTGCAGGGCTGAGAGGGCGGATCAGCCGGCGCTCGTCTTCGAGATCGGCGGCTGGAACGACAGGCCCATGTCCCAGGGGAAGTAGATCCAGGTGTCCTGCGAGACCTCGGTGACGAAGGTGTCGACCATCGGCCGGCCCATCGGCTTGGCGTAGACGGTGGCGAAATGGGCGTTCGGCAGGCGCTCGCGGACGATCTTCGCGGTCTTGCCGGTGTCGACCAGATCGTCGATGACCAGCACGCCCTTGCCGCCTTCGCCGCCGATCTCGGTGACGTGGTCGGCGATTTCCTTGATGACCTTGAGCTCACCCTGTTCCTGATAGTCGTGATAGGAGGCGACGCAGATCGTCTCGATCAGGCGGATGCCGAGTTCGCGCGTCACGATTGCCGCCGGCACGAGGCCGCCGCGGGTGATGCAGACGATGGCCTGCCAGTCGCCCTGGCCGGACAGACGCCAGGCGAGCGCGCGGGCGTCGCGGTGGAACTGGTCCCAGGATACGGGAAAGGCTTTGTCGGGGGTCGGGCCGTCGCTCATGGCGTTTCTCTCGGTCTCTCTCGGTCGGTTTCGTTCGGGTTGTTCAGTCAGTGCTTGTCGGTCTTCGGCAGGGTGTCGAGCATGGCTTCGACCTCGCCGGCGACCGTCTTCAAGAGGGCGGCATCGCGGGCGCGCACGACGATGCGCGTGGCGAAACGGCCTTCCTCGAAATAGGGGTAAGAGCCGATCATGGTGTCTGGATGGGCTTCCTGAATGGCGCCGAGCGGGGCGGAAATCACGCTCTCGGGGCGACCGGCATCGATGGTCTCCGACAGGATCCTGTCACCGGTCCGCAACATCGGCACGAGGGCATCGAACATCGCTTGCATGACGGAGGGCACGCCGGCCATCACGTAGACATTGCCGATGTAGAAGCCGGGCAGGCCGGACACCGTGTTCTCGATCAGGCCGCCGCCTTTCGGCACACGCGCCATGCGCAGGCGCGCCGGGGTGATCTCGTAGCCCGGCCGGCGGCTCTTCATGATCTCGACGATGCGGTCGTTGATCTCAAGCGTCGTGTCGAAGGCCTCGGCAACCGCGTCGGCGGTGATGTCGTCGTGGGTCGGGCCGATGCCGCCGGTGGTGAAGAGATAGGTGTAGCGGGCGCGCAGTTCGTTGATCGCGTCGACGATACGGTCATTCTCGTCGGGGACGATACGCACTTCCTTCAGGTCGATGCCGATATTGGTGCAGTATTCGGCAATGAAGCCGATGTTCTTGTCCTTGGTGCGGCCGGAAAGGATTTCATCGCCGATGACGAGGATCGCGGCGGTGACGATAGTGCCCGACGGCGCGGCATCTGACGGGTGCGATGCGGTCATGCGGCTTCTGCCCTTGCGTTTCCTCGTTCCTTGTCGTGTAGGGCAGGCGCGCGGCGCACTCAAGCCCCAACGGGAACGGGGCTGGGGAAACCGGGGGAGAACCGGGGCTCTAGGGCCGCCAGCTGTAGATCCAGTCGTAGCGGGCAAGCAGCATGCGCGAGCCGAGCACGCGCAGGCCCGCATCGCGGAAATGCGCGGCCGGGCCGGACGCATGGTAGAGCTTGTCGTTCTCGAGCGCGGTGGCGACGACCCGCTCGACGCGTGGGCGGCGGCGGTGTTCGTAGGCGCTAAGCGCCGCTTCGACGGGCTGGTCGCTGCCAAGCTCCTGGGCAAGGATGGCGCCGTCCTCGATGGCCATGGCCGCGCCTTGCGCTGCAAAGGGCAGCATCGCATGGGCGGCATCGCCGAGCAGGGCGACGCGGCCGCGATGCCAGGGCTGGCCCGCCGGCGGCATGCCGCAGAGCGCCCATTTCAGCCATTCATCGGGCAGCGAGAGAACGGCGCGAGCAAGCGGTGCCCAGTTGGCGAAGCGTCGCAGCAGAACGGCCGGGTCGCCGGGCGCGCTCCAGCCCTCCTCGTTCCAGTCGTCCTTGACGATTGCGACGATGTTGAACTTTGTGCCGCCGGAAACCGGATAGTGGACGAGATGGGCGCTCGGGCCGATCCACAGTCCGCCATTGAACCGGAATTGCGCCGGTGCCGCTTCGATCGGCAGCAGTGCCCGCCAGGCCGTGCGACCGGTAAAGGCGGCGCCGGGAAGTTTCAGCACATTGGCGCGGACCTTCGACCAGACGCCGTCGGCGGCGACAAGCGCGTCGGCGGTGACCGGCGCGGGAATGTCGGGGCCCTCGAGCATCACGGTAACGCCGGAGGCGTCTTCGTTTGCGTCAACGACGGCGGCGCCGAGGCGGAGGTCGATATTCGGATTGGCGCGGGCGGCTTCGCCGAGCACGGCTTGCAGTTCGCCACGATGGATCGACCAGTAGGGCGCGCCGTAGCGCTTCTCGGCGTTCTCTCCGAGATTGACGTGGTTCAGCTCATGGGCGCTGCGGCCGGCATGGATGCGGATCGAGAGGGGCGCGACGGCGACGGCTTTCAGCGCGTCGTGCAGCCCGAGGTCGATCAGGATGCGGCTGGCATTCGGCGAGATCTGCAGCCCGGCGCCAACCTCATGCAGCGCGGGCGCGCGTTCCAGCACGGTGACGCGCATGCCGACCTTCGCAAGCGAAAGCGCCGCGGCGAGGCCGCCGATGCCGGCGCCGGCAATGGCAATGTGGCGTTCCATCTTTGTGGAGGGTGTTATTCGGCGGCTTCTGCGACGACGACGCAGTTGGCCGGGTCGGCGTCACCGGCGCCGAGCGACGCGTCGTAGACAAAGCGCGTCGAGCAATAGGGACAGACCGCTTCGCTGTCGCCGCCCATGTCGAGGAAGACGTGCGGATGATCGAACGGCGCGCGGGCGCCGATGCACATGAACTCGCGGGCTCCGACGCGGATTGAGGCGACGCCGTCGTCGTTGCAGAAATGGGGAACGATCTGGTGAGCCATGGCGGCAAGCTTCCATCGCTGGGGACCGAAACGGCGGATGCTCGGGACTGCCGGAACGGTCGATTGCAAGGTGTTGCGCGGGAATGGGCGCAGTGGTCGGCACAATAGCGAGCCGGCCGTGTGATGAACAGACCCTTTCGCCGCGCTCGGCGTGCGGTGTGCGCCGCGTTGTGCGGTTTCGACGGATGACGCCTTTTCAGCGTCGGGGCGAGCCCCTATGTTCGCCGCTTCGATCAGGACAAAATGCAGGCGCGAGCGAGGCCGGACATGGATTCATTCGATTCGCAGGGTGTGGAGATCGCCTATTTCGACAAGGGCGAGGGCGCGCCGACGCTGCTCATTCACGGCTTTGCCTCGAACGCCCATGTGAACTGGGTCTACACCGGCTGGGTCGACATGCTGGTCAAATCCGGCCGGCGGGTGATCGGCGTCGACAATCGTGGCCACGGCGAAAGCGAGAAGCTCTACGATCCGGCGTATTACGGCGCGCCGACCATGGCGGAGGATGCGAAGCGTCTGCTCGACCATCTCGACATCGAGAGCGCCGATGTAATGGGCTATTCGATGGGCGCGCGCATTACCGCGTTCCTGGCCGCAACGGCGCCGGATCGGGTCCGCACCGCTGTCTTCGGCGGCCTCGGCTACGGCATGGTGACGGGTGTCGGTGCGCCGGAACCGATTGCCGAGGCGCTCGAGGCCGAATCGATTTCGCATGTCACTGATGCAACGGGGCGTGCCTTCCGCAAATTCGCGGAGCAGACGAAGAGCGATTTTCTGGCGCTGGCCGCCTGCATGCGTTCGTCGCGGCAGAAGATCGATCCGGCGACGCTCGCGACGCTGACCATGCCGATTCTCGTCGCCGTCGGGACCACGGACACCATCGCCGGCTCGGCCGACGAGCTTGCCGCGCTGCTGCCCGACGCCGAGGTGCTTGATATACCGGGCCGCGATCATATGCTCGCCGTGGGCGACAAGACCTACAAGGCCGGCACGATGGAATTCTGGACGCGCCGGTCCTGACGATCGGGCATCGAGCGGCCGGTACGAGAACCGGGCTCGGGCGAGGGGGCGACAGGGTGCACAGAGTCGAATTTTCGGGAACGGCGGGCAATCGCCTCGTCGGCGATCTCCACGAGGGTGAAGAGGGGCGCGGGCCGGTCGTGCTTCTGCTGCATGGCGGCGGGCAGACCCGCTACGCGTGGGAGGAGACGGCGGCGCGTCTGGCGCGCGAAGGGCTGCGGGCGATTGCGCTCGACCAGCGCGGCCATGGCGATAGCGAATGGGTCGAGGGCGGCGATTACACCTTCGCCGACTACGCCGCCGATCTCGTTGCCGTCGCCGGGCAGATCGCGCAGCGGTATGGCTCGGCGCCGATCGTGATTGGGGCTTCACTCGGCGGCATTTCCGGGATGCTCGCCGAGGGCGAAAGTGACGGCTCGCTGTTGTCCGCGCTGATCCTCGTCGACATCGTTCCCCGGCTCGATCCGAACGGCGTTGCCCGCATCACCGGCTTCATGCGCGACCGCATGGAGGAGGGCTTCGCCTCCATCGACGAGGCGGCCGACGCGGTCGCCGCCTATCTCCCGAACCGGGAGCGGCCGCGCTCGCTGGAAGGCCTCAGGAAAAATCTGCGCCTACACGATGACGGTCGCTATCGCTGGCACTGGGACCCGCGGTTCCTGTCCGGGCCGAGGTCGGTCGCCAACGAGCCGGCCGATATGGAAGCGCGGATGCTCGACGCCGTGCGCCATATCCACGTGCCGGTCCTGTTGGTGCGCGGCGGGCGTTCGGAACTGGTTTCGGAAGACCATGCGCGCGAGTTTCTCGAACTCGTGCCGCAGGCGGATTACGCCGATGTTTCCGGAGCGGGCCACATGGTGGCGGGCGACCGCAACGACGTTTTCGCCGACGCCGTCGTCGAATTCCTGCGCAAGATCCTGGTTTAAGAGCGCTCGAAAAGCTGAGTCGGCAGAATCGGTTAGGGCTGGTTCCGAAAGTTCAGATTCCGATTCAAAGTGGCCGCTTCAACGCCTTCACAGAGTGATTCAAGTGCGGATTTTGCGCCCGGCGGAGCCGCTCCGCGCGGTTGGCTAAAGTGCCGGAAAACTGCCGAAAACCGCAGAGTCTCGGGGTTCGCAGGGCGTCGCGCAAACCGTCGATTTATGGTTAATCGACGGTTAACGGGCATGGTTAACAAAAGGTGAGTCTTTCGAGGGTGTTGGCCGGATTTTCCGATAATCCGATTCACGCCGTTGAGAAATTGATTCCCCAGCATGAGAAATCGATTCAAGAACTTCCGTTAGGGAAGTTGTGCGCCCGAAAGGTCATTTGCCTTCGAAGACGGGCTTCCGTTTTTCCATGAAGGCGGTGCGCCCCTCGGCGAAGTCGGCGCTGTCGAAACAGATGTTCGTCATCGCGCGGACATGCTCCCAGTCGGCGGCGGCCGGGTCTCCGGCGACGGCGTCGATGGCGGCCTTGGCGGAGATGTGCGTCAGCGGAGCGTTTTCAGCAATCGTTTCGGCGACAGCCCGCGTTTCGGCTTCCAGATCGAGGGCGAAGATGACGCGGTCGACGAGGCCAAGCGCGAGGGCTTCCTCGTGGTGGACGCGCCGCGCGGTGAAGAACAGATCCTTGGCGCGCGACGGGCCGATCAGCTTGACGACATCGCGGATGCCGTCGGGCGGGTAGCCGACGCCAAGCCGGGCGGCGGGGATCGAGAACACGGCATCATCGGCGGCGAAGCGCAGGTCGGCGGCGACTGCAAGCCCCATGCCGCCGCCCATGCAGAAACCCTTGATCATGGCGATCGTCGGCTTCACCGCGTGGCGCAGGGCGGCATAGGCCGCGGCGTTCGCCTCTTCGTAGGCGAGCGCGCTCGCGGCGTCCTTGCGGGTCTCGGCGAATTCGGAGATGTCGGCGCCAGCCACGAAGGCGGCATCGCCGGCGCCACGAATGATGATGACGCGGACATCCGGGTGCTGGTCGAGTTCCTTGACGACCGCCGGGATCGCCTTCCACATCGACAGCGACACGGCGTTGCGGCGCACCGGGTTGTCGATGATCAGCCAGCCGATCGGGGCTTCGATGCGCCCGACGATATGCGGGTCGGTCGAGGGAACGGTGGGGGTCATCGGGCTCTCCGGCTGTCTGGAACGACGTTTGCTACAGTTCGGCAATCGTTGTCTTCGCCCGGCACGCATGGAGTCAAGGCGACGGAAGACGGAGACGAGATTTTCGCCGGGTGGCGGCAAGTGCGTTTAAGGTCTCTTGACCTCGCTGTGCTCAAATCTTTGCGAGCTGTTTGGATTTGGCGCCCGATGTCCTATTTATGGAGACACGGAAACAGGCGCTGCAACGATGGCGCTTGAACAACGGGATACGGGAGCGGGCGCAATGGGTCAGATACGCGAAGCGGCTTCGGATAGCCTCGCATTACACGATCCGATCTGGAACCAGATCCGCGAGGAAGCCGAGGCAATCGCGTCGGCGGAACCGCAGCTCGCCGGTTTCATCTACGAGACGGTGCTGAGCCATGAGTCGCTCGAGGCGGTCGTCGCGCATCGTATCGCCGCGCGGCTCGACCATGGCGGCATCAACGGCGCGCATATCCGCCACGCCTTCGACGACGCGGTGGCGGCCGATCCGAAGCTGCGCGAGATTATCCGCGTCGATCTTGGCGCTGTGTTCGAGCGTGACCCGGCGTGCTCGCGCTACATCGAGCCGGTTCTCTACTTCAAGGGCTTTCATGCCATCCAGACGCACCGGCTTGCGCACTGGCTTTGGAACGCGGGACGCCAGGACTTCGCGCTCTATCTGCAGAGCCGTGCGTCGGAAGTGTTCCAGGTGGATATCCATCCGGCGGTGCAGATGGGCCGCGGCATCTTCATCGACCACGCGACCGGCCTCGTCGTCGGCATGACGGCGGAGATTGGCGACGAAGTGTCGATCCTGCAGGGCGTCACCCTCGGCGGCACCGGCAAGGAAGACGGCGACCGTCATCCGAAGATCCGCAAGGGCGTATTGATCGGTGCCGGCGCCAAGATCCTCGGTAATATCGAGATCGGCTGCTGCTCGCGCATCGCGGCGGGCTCCGTCGTGCTGAAGCCTGTTCCGGCCCATGTCACGGTCGCCGGCGTGCCGGCCAGGGTGGTTGGCCAGGCGGGTTGCGAGGAGCCGTCGATCATGATGGACCAGACCCTTTCCGAAGAGCTGTCGTCGAACGGCAGCTGAAGCGTCGGCACGGTGTTGCGGTTTTGCCATTGGTCGAATTTCGCGCCCGCCATGCGTTGACCGCGGGCGCGTCGTCGGCCACTACAGGGGCAGATGGCGACTCCCGCCGGGCACTTCACGGATTTTCCGGGTGGCTGCCCGGTGTGCCGGAACTGCCATCGGTATCAATTCACGGCGTCTGGCTCGCCGCCCGCTTCGGGTGAGGGCGGATCGGCGCCACCGCAGGACTGCAGGAGACGATCCTTGAACAAAGACGAAATCCGCAAACTTGAAGCCTTTCTGCGCAAGAAGTTCGATCTTCCGCGCATCGGTGTTCGCGCCCGGCCGCAGAAGGACGATTCCGCCGAGGTCTATATCGGCGACGAATTCATCGGTGTGATCTTCCGCGATGACGAGGACGACGATCTGTCGTGGAACTTCCAGATGGCAATCCTGGAATTCGATCTGGAAGAGTAGACGCTCCCGGCATCGTCATTCGAAACGAACGAAAGCGCTCCCGCGCCATGACGGCCGCGGGGGCGTTTTTTGTTTGTGTTGAGGCCGGCGGCTACTTTTTCAGGAACGATGCGGCGAGGGCACTGACGCCGCGGTCGAGCGCGGCCCATTCGGCAAGCAGCGGACGGCGAAACCGGTAGGTCAGCGACAGGTTCGAGCCGACATAGATTTCGCGCAGGCAATTGCTCGGGATTCCGCTGCCGTCCGGCTTGGTGCAGCGGGCGACGAAGGGGTGGGCGGAGCCGGCTTCGAAGTAGATCTCTTCGGTATCGTAACCGTTGCCCGGTAGCAGCGAGCGGCGTTCGAGGCCGTCGGGACCAGGGCCGCCATCGGCAAAGAACCGGGCGTAGAGATTGACCAGACGGCCGGTGGAATCGACTTCGGTCATGCGCGGTGCGATCGACACGAAGACGATCGGCGCGTCGGCCGAGATGTCGTCGAAGGCATTGGCGTGGGTTTCATCATAGCCGGTCAGCGTCGGCCAGTGCAGCACAAGGTCGATGCGCTCGGCGGGGCCGTCGCGGCGCTGGTCGGCGAAACGGATCATGTTCTGCGGGATGTGCAGGGTTTCGCCGTGGATGACGATTGCCGTCGGGCTCGCATCGGTGCTGAGGCCGGCTTTCAGCGCTTCGCCGCCAAGCCAGTCGATCGTCAGCTGGAACAGTACGACGATCAAGCCGATCAGGCTTGCCACGGCGATTGCCGTGATCATCCAGCTGCGTCCGCTATCCTGTCTGATCGAAAGGGCTGACGACACGGTATTCCCTGCCAACGCGTGAACGAGAAATGCGCGCAGCGGGTCTTCATTCGGGACCGATGCGCCATTCCGGAACAAGTGTTCCGTCGCGGTACACGGTCGCGCATTTATGGTTACGGAAGCCCTAACGCAGCGGCGGTTTTCCCCCATCGATGGCGACCGGCACGGCTTTTGCGGTGAACGATCGGGCATGTGGCATTCGTACCGTTTTGGGTGCGCAAGGGGGTATTGTCGATGGGCGCCGATCTCGCCGTTGCGGTTTTTGCTTTGTTGACCGGCTTCGTCGCTGCCGGGATTCTGGGCAGCTTCTATCAGCTCGTGACGCACGAGCCGCCGTCGTTCAAATTCTCGCTCGAGAACTGGTTCGCGGTCATCGCCGCGGTGATCATGTGCGCCTTCGCGGGCCCCTTCATCATCATGCGTAACGCCATTCGCGGCCGTCGGATCGAGAACCGCCCGGTTGGCTGGCTCGCCGCCAGCACCGCGATCGCCGGCATGTGGAGCCTTTGCTCGGGCATCGTCGTGCTCGACTTCGCCATCGCGCTGACCTTCTGAGCGTATTCCCGAACCGAAGGTCCGCGTAAGCGAAAAGTGGGAACCGGTTTTCGGAAAAGAACACCGTCAAAGAAATCGGCTGGGGCATGTCGCGTGAATCAATGATCACGCGCAATGCCCTGAGCGTATTCCCGGTCACACTCGCCAATTCCATTTGTCGTATCTGACTGAAGCGGGCGACGTCGCGTCGCTCGATTTTTTGGCGCGCTCATGGCACGGTTCGCCATCATTGCCGGCGGCCGGATGCAGCGTGCGTTCAGTCGACCGGCCTGACTGGCTTCACGAACATTGCTCAAGGAAAACAACAATGCCGATCTACGCGCTGGGTGACGTCGCTCCGACCGTTCCGGAACAAGGCCGCTATTGGGTGGCGCCCGATGCCGTGCTGATCGGTGCGGTGAATCTTGCCGAAGATGCCAGCGTATGGTGGGGCGCGGTGTTGCGCGGCGACAACGAGCCGCTGACGGTCGGTGCGCGCAGCAACGTACAGGACGGCAGCATCCTGCACACCGACATCGGCTTTCCGCTGACCATCGGCGACGACTGCACCATCGGTCACGGGGTGATCCTGCATGGATGCACGATCGGCAACAATTCGCTGGTCGGAATGGGGGCGACGATCCTCAACGGCGCAAAGATCGGCCGCAACTGCCTGATCGGCGCCAACGCGCTGGTGCCGGAAGGCAAGGAGATCCCTGACAATTCGCTGGTCGTCGGCATGCCGGGCAAGGCGATCCGTCAGCTCGATGAGGAGGCGGTGAAAAGCCTGACCTGGTCAGCGCATCATTATGTTGAGAACTGGCAACGCTATGCCCGCGAGATGCGCCGCATCGACGTGTAATGCCGCCCCGGTAGACAAACTCATCCCTGAAAAGGGGCGAGCCGGCTCGTGGGGTGACGAGCCGGCTCTCAGTACCCGGTCTGGGTAGGGACGGGGAGGTGGGGACGTGACCGGGTCTGTTCCTGTGTCTCTCACCAAATGTCCGTGGCGGGCGTTGCCGCCGAATTGTCGTTCCGTCTAGCGCTTGGCGAGGCTGCCGACCGACCAGACGCGGGTGTCGGAAATGTTTTTCCAGGCAACCTCGTCGGTTTCGGACTGGCGCTTGATGAAGCGGTAGTCGGTTTCGTTCCAGGGCAGGACAGCACTGACCTGATTGTCGAGAATGAATTCGCCGCGATCGGTTCGCGCCGTCAGTACCGCGTGGCCGTCGCCATTCTGGTCGCGCACCACGGTGATCAGCAGGGCGCCGACAGGCCAGCCGCGCTGGATCAGCTCCCGGCGCTTGAGAAGAACGTAGTCTTCGCAGTCGCCCTTGCGTTTCGGATAGGTCCACAGCTCGTCGACGTTGTAGAGATCGCGGTCGGTGACCGGTTCGATCCGCCGGTTGATGTCGTCGTTGATGCTGAGAAGTTCCTGCCAGCGTGCGCGGGTCAGCGTCATCACCTTGGCCTGTGCGGTGTGTGAGCGGCATTCCCCACGATTGCTCTCACAAAACCTGACATGGCCGATCGGCGGTGCTGTAATTCCGGTGGTGCGCATGAAGCGCTGGCCGTATTTGCCGGCGGCCTCGGCCGGTCCGGTGCTCAGCGCCAAGGCGACAAGTAATCCCGACGCGAATTTCCAATATACCCCTGTAAGTCCCATGGTGAAACCCTCCCAATCGATGGCTTCACTATGTCAGAGGCGTTTTTATTTGACGCTAAACTTTATAGTACTATTTAAATCAAATAAGTGATGAAATTTATTCGACTTTTATACTTATTTTATTTGAAATTGAATCGAATTTTATCGATTGGCATAGGCTGAAATAACGCATTGAATTTATGTGCGATTTTATGAGGTTCAGTCTGTCGGCGGCGTTCGGTGTGGTGCGCGAGCGGTCAAGTTCAGGCAATAAAAAAAACCGGCTTGCGCCGGTTTTTTCTTGAAAAAAAATTCGAGAAAAGAAAAAGACGTCGTCTAGATGGCCGGTTGAATGCCGGCTTTCAGCGACTCGTGGCTCTGAACCGTGGCGAATTCGACCGCGATGCCTTCGTCCATATGGCGGACGACACGGGCCTGCATGCGCCCGAGCACGACGCGCGATCCGATCGGCGGACGGAACGGAATGCGAATGGCCGCGCCCGACAGCGATACGTCGATGACCAGGCACTTGTGAACCTTGCCGTCGGACGTGGTGAGCTGGGTCATCGGGTTTTCGGGGACCATGCGTTCGTGGCGCCGGTCTTCGGCCAGATTCAGCTCGAGCCGGTTGGCGAGCCAGGTCAGCTGCGAGGCGAGCTTGTCGCGTTTGCGGGGTGTCGCGTTGATGGTCAGCGCGAAACCTTCGACCGTCTGACGGACGATCTCGCCCTCGATACGGCCGATCTGGTCGAGATAGACGATCACGCGTTCGCCGACATCACCGGAGACCGGCGCGATGAGGGCCACGTCGCCTGGCGACATATTGATGACCTGGCAGGGGTACTCGCGCTGGCTGGCCAGCATATAGCGGCCAAGGACATTGATTTTGACACGCTGAAATCGCCGCGTCGGCAGGGAATCCGCCGTTGGCAAATTGATCGTGTCCGCCGTTGCCGCCGAAAAAGCCATCTCCGAACCCTTGCGGAATCCAACACGGACGATCGGAACGACCGCCCTCTGACGACAACTGTAGAGGGGCGCGGGTTAAGAAGGTGTAAGAAATCGTACCAATATTGGAACGATTACGTCCGGCTTGTCTGCAGATCAGCCGCGCCCGCCGTCGTAAACGGTGAGATGACCGTAGCGACGTGAAGTAACGTCGGGCTGATGAGGGACGATTGCCGGCGGCTGCGGCGCAATCGTGTCGAGATCGACAGAGTCCGGGCGGCGCTGGCGACGCAGGAAGAACGGGCGCTGGTTCGGCCAGATCAGGCGGGTCGAGATGATCGACTGTTCGCGGATGGGATGAACACCGATCCAGTAGGGCGTGTCGACGGGCACGCACAGGCCGAGAATACGATTGAAGCCTTCGCCGTTCTGGCGCAGGGGGAGCAGCAGCAATTCAAAATCGAGTGTCTTGCCGAGCTGGTTGCGTCCCTGGAAGCCGAGTACGGTCGCGGCGCCATCGGTGGTGATGGCGGCGATGATGTTGTTGACGGCTTCGCGGTCCTTACCGATCCACAGGTCGGCAAAGTTGCGCCCCTTCAGTTCGCGGCAATAGGCCGAGCACATGCGGGTGCCGGCCAGGCGAAACGTGTAGCGGTCGGGGCCTTCGAATTCGAGGATGAAGGTGTCGCCGAGCAGTTCGCGGATCTCACTCGGCTCGATCTCGCGGCGTTCCGGCGCGGGGCGAGCCCCACGCAAGCTGTCCCAATAAGCGTACAGCTTTTGTATCGCAGCCTGTTTCATCCTGGCTCGCTCCCCTGCCAATTCCCCAATTGTTGCCCCGGAGCACGCGTGCCCCTGTTCGGTATCGGGACGTTTTGCGCCTCGATAGCCGCTTGAGGGTGATGGGGAGCAGGAGGTGTGCCATTTGCCGGCGAAGGAGGTGCGGCGGAATGGCAGGGGTGGTCGGCGTGGTGCGCAGCCGGCGATTGCAGGGGGGGCTGACGGGCGGCGACAGAAGTTAACGCGCAGGGGGCTCAGCCCTAACCGGAATTAACCTTAACTTCATGTGAAGATTGAAAAAACACCTCGGATTGGGTTATTCAACCGTTACTCCATTTTCGCTGATTGGCCGGGGGTTGGAGGCCAGCAGCGAGCCACTGTCGCTCTAGGGGAATTTTCGGGGGCGTGACTATTCTTGAGGCCCGTGTGAGGAAACTCACGCGGGCCTTTTTTCTGTCCGGCGTCCCGCTGCGGGGCGTCGGCCTGTGCATCCGCGGGATTCCGGTGCGCCGTCGTGTCAAATCGAGAATTGGCGAATACGGGTTCCCTCGACGCCGTCCTTTGCTATAGCTGCCTCAGTCCTCACGCGGTGGAGAGTCATGAACAATTTCGCGCGGCAAAACGAAGATGCATCGAGCCGGGAGCCGGTCTTCAACATGCCGCCCGTGGTGGTCGCGCTGGCGGTGCTGCTTGCGGGCATCCATGCCGCCCGCATGTATCTGATCAGCGCCGATACCGACCTTGAGGTGCTGATCCGCTTCGCGTTCATTCCCGCGCGCTTCGGAGCTGAGGCGGCGGAACTCGGGCTGCCCGGCGGGGCGGGTGCGGATCTCTGGATGTTCGTGACATACGCCTATCTTCATGGCGACTGGGTTCACCTCGCCGTCAATGTGTTCTGGCTGGCGGCGTTCGGCAGCGCGGTTGCCTGGCGTTTCGGCGCGCTACGCTTTCTGCTTTTGTCCGCGGCGGCGGCCATTGGCGGGGCGGTGGCGCATCTGATCGCCCATCCCGGTGAATTCGTTCCCGTCATCGGGGCGTCGGGCGCGGTTTCCGGGCTGATGGCGGCGGCGGCTCGATTCGTCTTTTTCCGTCGCCGGGTGCGCGCCGTTGGCGCTGAAGCATGGCGCTATCCGGCGCCGCCGCTTCTGGTGGCACTGCGCGACGGGCGCGTGCTGATCTTCCTTGCCGTCTGGTTCGGTCTCAACCTTCTGGTCGGAATCGGCGCGCCGCCGATCGCCGGCGTTGAAGGGGAAATCGCCTGGCAGGCGCATATCGGCGGCTTCTTCGTCGGCCTGCTGATGTTCTCGGTGTTCGATCCGAAGCATCCGGAGCAGCCCGCGCGGCGCTGGGACGACGTCCTGCCGCCGATGTGACGATGGCAAACGGGCGTCGTCGGACGGTCTGATCGGGTATGTGAATCCTTCGACTTTGGGAATGGTTTGCGTTCCTGCGACATTGTGTCATCATTTCTCCCAACCGCTTCGCGAATGTGCGGCGGACACAAAACAGGCCCGCAAAGGGCGCTTATAAGGGAGGATAATTCATGACCGTTGCTGCCATTCTCAACGAAAAGGGGCGCGATGTTATCACCGCATTGCCCGAACAGACCCTTTCCGAGATTTGTGATGTGCTGACCGAGAAGGGCATTGGCGCCATCGTGGTGCACAGCGCCGATGATGACGTTATCGGCATCATTTCGGAACGCGACATTATCCATGCGTTCGCGCGCAAGGGCGCTGCGGCGATGGACATGGCGGCTTCGAGCTGCATGACCGCGAAGGTCGTGACCTGCACAGAGGAAGAGACCATCCCCGAGGTTATGGAGCGCATGACGCGCGGCCGCTTCCGGCACCTGCCGGTGATGCGCGACGGCGATCTGATCGGCGTCATCTCGATCGGTGACGTGGTCAAGTTCCGCATCGAGCAGGCCGTCCGCGAAGCCGAAGAAATGCGCAGCTACATCGCGACCGTCTGAGTTCCGCAGTCTATTCGCTGAGGGCGGCGACGAGTTCGGCGATTTCGGGAACGGCCTTGCGGCCGGTCTCGTAGCCGATCGCGATCGCCTCCTCGGCGCGCTGGAAATCGAGCAGATTGATGGAGCCGAGCTTCGGCCCGATGGTGATGTCGGGCGGGTCGCCGGCAAGCCTCGAGCGGCCGATCCGGTCCTGGATGATATTGAAGGCTTCCATCATCACGCCGGAGATCCCGGGCAGGCCGTCATCGCCGCCGCCAAAGAACTGGCGGCCGAGCAGGGCCTGTATGCCGGTCCAAGAGCCGGCCGCCTTTTCCTCGTCGTCTTCAGGTGTGCCCGGAAGGTCGGTAACCGGTGAGGGCGGCATCGGGTGCACCACCGTGGTGCCGCGGCCGAACACGTCGGAGTGCAGCGTGACCGCGATGACGACGCGGGCGCCGAGCGCGCGCGCCACCGACACCGGGACCGGGTTCACCAGCGCGCCGTCGACCAGCCAGCGGCCGCCGATCTGAACCGGCTGGAAGATGCCGGGCAGGGCGTAGGACGCGCGGATGGCGTTGACCATGTCGCCCGAACGCAGCCAGATCTCGTGGCCGGTGCCGAGTTCGGTCGCCACCGAGACGAAGGAGTTGTTGAATTCCTCGATGCGCAGGTCGCCGAGGTTCTGGCGCAGTACCTTGGAGAGGCGTGCGCCGCTCATCAGCCCGCTGCCGCCAAAACCGATGTCGAGATAGGTGAGCATTCGGCGCTTGCTGAGCGAGAGGGCGAAGTCTTCCAGCTTGTCGAGTTTGCCGGCGAGGAAACAGCCGCCGACAATGGCGCCGATCGACGTGCCGGTGACGATGTCGGGGGTGTAGCCTGCTTCGCGAAGCGCGTGGATGATGCCGATATGAGCCCAGCCGCGGGCGGCGCCGCTGCCGAGCGCAAGGCCGATCTTGGGGCGGAACGGGCGCGGCGCGGCAACCGAGGGCCCATCGCCATCGGGAACATCGCGCGCAACCGACCGATTGAGAAAGTCGAACATCGTCCTCTACCCAAAACATCCCCCAGTCAAGGAGGATAGGGCGAGGACGTCGACAAAGCGTGAATGGCGGAAATCTGTCCGATCGCCGGGCGGTTGGCCCGCGCGCTTACTTCTTTCCGTAGACCTCGTCGGGGTCGAAGGCCGGCGCGTCTGCCGAGATCGTCAGCTGCGTCTCCGGCGAGGGTTCGCTGCCGACCGGAATGGTGCGGAAGAAGCAGGAGTGATAGCCGAGATGGCAGGAGGCGCCGCTGCCGTCCGTACGGACCTTCAGCAGAATCGCGTCCTGATCGCAGTCGGTGCGGGCCTCGACAACGCGCTGCACCGAGCCGCTGGTGGCGCCCTTGTGCCAGAGTTCCTGGCGCGAGCGGCTCCAGTAGTGGGCCTCTCCGGTCGTGAGGGTGAGGGCGAGCGATTCCGCGTTCATGTAGGCGACCATGACCACTTCGCCGCTGTCGGCGTCGGTGGTGATGCAGATGATCAGGCCGTCCTTGTCGAATTTGGGTGCGAAGCTCGTGCCTTTTTCAACGGCGTTCTTGTCGCCGCGCGCGGCGAACACGGGGTGGCTGGTCTGGTCTGCGCACACGGCACTGCAATCCCGATGCTGATCGAGCACCGGGGGGCTTGCGGCGGCCTTCCGGCGTCCTGGAAGAAACTGGGAGATGGTCCGCGTCGGGCCTAGCTGCCCGAGCGGATCATCGTCATGAAGCGCACCTGCTCGGTCGGGTCGTCCTGGAAGACGCCGGTGAACTCGGTGGTGATGGTGGACACGCCGGCCTTCTGCACGCCACGCAGCGACATGCACTGGTGTTCGGCCTCGATCAGGACGGCGATGCCGCGCGGCTTCAACGCATCGTCGATGGCATTGGTGATCTGCGCGGTCAAATGTTCCTGGGTCTGCAGCCGGCGGGCGAAGATGTCGACCACGCGGGCGAGCTTCGACAGGCCGACGACGCCTTCGTTCGGGTAGTAGGCGATATGCGCCTTGCCGATGAAGGGCACCATGTGGTGCTCGCAGTGCGAATAGAACGGGATGTCGCGCACCAGCACGATGTTCTCGTAACCGCCGACTTCCTCGAACACGCGGCCGAGCGGATGGTCGGCATCCTTGTCGTAGCCGCTGTAGAATTCCTCGAACGCCTTGACGACGCGCTTGGGCGTATCGAGCAGGCCTTCCCGATCCGGATTGTCGCCGGTCCATGCGATCAGCGTGCGCACGGCAGCTTCGGCTTCCTCGCGGGTCGGGCGGGAGATCTCGGCCTTCTGTTTCTCAACGGAATTCGGGCGAAGCGACTTAACAATGGCGTCCATGTGCGCGTCTCTCGTCAAAGGGCCGATCCCGGCGTTTGTTACGATGCCATAGACATAGGGCCCTCACGTAAGGAGACAATTCCCACGTCTGGCGATCGTAATATCGTGTCGCATTGGCGGATGACCGCCGCATTGCCGAACACTATAATAGGAAGCGTCACCGCATGCGATAGATGCAAAACGGTAGCGTCTCCCGGTCGCAGATATCTATATAGGAGGCTGGGCCGCGAAAGGAAGCGGCAGGGGACACCTTCAATGCTCGATGACGTCTACAATACTGCCATTCTGGAGCTTGCCGGCAACATTCCCCGGCTCGGCCGGCTCGATGCGCCTGACGCCACGGCAACTGCACATTCGCGGCTGTGCGGGTCGACGATCACGGTCGATCTCAAGATGGACGGCGATGTCGTCACCGACTACGCCCATGACGTCAAGGCATGCGCGCTCGGGCAGGCGTCATCTTCGATCATGGCGCGCCATGTCGTCGGGGCGACGGCAACCGAGGTTCGTGAAGCGCGCGACGCGCTCAGGCGCATGCTAAAGGAGAACGGTGCGCCGCCGGAAGGCCGTTTTGCCGATCTCAAGCTGCTCGAGCCGGTGCGCGACTACAAGGCCCGCCATACCTCAACGATGCTGGCATTTGACGCCGTGGTCGACGCGATCGAGCAGATCGAGGCAGCGCGGGCAAACTGATTCACCTGTTTGACGATCTGATTCCAAAGCGCCGCCCAAGGCGTTCTTTTGGCGGAGCTATTCTCGAGCGCTTGAAGTCGTTGGCGAAGGTGGCGGATCAGGATTCTGCGCCGGGATAGCGGGCAAGAACGTCTTGCAGCGCGGCGTCGAAGCGCTGTTCGAGGTCGGCCGATACGCCTCTGCAACCGGCGACGACAGCCTCTGCCCACTGCGCGTAGGCGTGGATGCGCTCGTGCGGCCACTGGTCGGGTGGGCTTTCCAGGAGGCTGGTCAGATTGGAGACCTTGTCGGCGATCTTGACCATCTTGGCGCGCGGGTCGAGGCCCGGTGCCTTCTCGATCTGGCGGGCCTTTCGTACCATTTTCGGCAGTGACTTGTCGTCCGTCATGGCCTCGACGATGCCGGCAACGTCGTCACCGAAGTGTTCGGCGATGTGGCCGATGGTGGTGTCGGTGTCCTCGACCGTGTCGTGAAGCAGCGCGGCGACAACCAATTCGGGATCGGTGCCGCCCGTCGCGCTGGCGACCAGGGTGGCGACTTCGATGAGGTGGTTGATATAGGGTTCGGCGCGCGCGCCCTTGCGCCGCTGGTCGGTGTGCACTTCGGCGGCAAAGGTCAGGGCGCGGGTGATGAGCAGTGTGTCGGACATGGCGTTTGGCTTTTTCAGGCGTTGTCGAAGCGCTTGCCGAGCTGCGCATTTGGTTCGACGACATATCCGAGCGCTTCGTAAAAGCCGATCGCGGCGCTGTTTTCGTTGCGCACCAGAAGGTTCAGCTTCCAGATGCCGCGTTCCTTGAGCCAGGCTTCGGCGGCCTGCATGGTCTGGCGACCGAAACCACCGCGCTGTACATCCGGGTCGACGCCGAGATAGTAGACCGTGCCGCGATGGCCGTCATGGCCGACCATGACGGTAGCGACGAGGCGGTCCGCGTCGAAGCCGAGAAGGATGGTCGAGTTGCCGTCGCGGCGGGCAAGCGCGATATCGCGCTCCGGATCGTTCCACGCGCGCGTCAGCCCAGCCCGTGTCCACAGGGCGACGACCGAGGGAATATCGTCGTCGCCGATGTCGCGAAACTGCAGGATGGTCATCTCATGTGCTCTTTGGTTGCCGGCAAACGGCGACTATCGCCGCTGCCGCACGACCGCGCAATCGGCCTTGTCGTCGCCCTTGGAAGAGACTAGCTGTCTGGGACGAGAGAATTGCGGCCGATGCCGCGCAGGGAATGTTCCGCCATGCTTCATCCGGCCCGCATGCTGATCAGGGTCTATCAGATCGTCCTGTCGCCGCTGGTCGGCCGGCAGTGCCGGCATCTGCCGACCTGTTCAGACTATGCCGATCAGGCGATCGAGCGGCATGGCTTCTGGCCGGGCGGCTGGATGGCACTGGCCCGTATCCTGCGCTGCAATCCCTGGGGATCCTCGGGGTTCGATCCGATCCCCGAGGAAAAACCGCGAGACGCGCGCTGGTATCTGCCGTGGCGCTATGCGCGCTGGACCGGCAAGCACATCGACCCGGCGACCCGGCTCGACGATTGAGCGTGGGCTAATGCACTCCGGTCTTCGTATGAGCTTTTTGCGGTTTGTTTTCCCGCGTATTCTTGTCCGAAAACCGGTTCCCACTATTCGCTCACGCGGACCTTCGGTTCGGGAATACGCGCGTATTACCACCCCGCCTTCACATAGGCGTCCGGCACGGCTTCCTTCGAGGCCCACATCTGGTCGTCGGCTTCACCGCGCGAAAGCGGGCCGATGACGCAGGCCCAGTAGCCGTTGCGGAAATTCGGGTAGTCGTTGGTCGAGACGACATAGCCGTCACCGAACATCGAACAGCGCTGATTGGCGGCGCCGCGCGAGCGGAACGAGCCGAGCACAACGAAGTATTTGCGGGCGGCGGCAACGCGGATCAGCCCGTCCTGCTGAGCCGGTGCGGTCGCGACGGGTCGCTGTGTCGATGCCGATGGGGCGACCCCGGCGAAAGCCGGCGCTGCGAGCGCAGTCAAAAGGGCGAGCGAAATCGTCGTCAGAATACGCATGTTGGAATCCCCTCCTTTGTTTCCCGAATTGAGCTTAGGGGAAAAATCCTTGAAAGGGGATCACACAAATGAGAAACGCCCGGCGAGCCGGGCGTTTCTGTTTGCGGTCTGATTGGGCCGGGGAGGGCGGCCGTTATACCCGCAGGTTGGATCAGACGAGAATGATGTCGTCGGACAGATCGGCGATGGTGATGTTCTTCACTGTCAGGATCTCGTTGCTGCCGAAATCGAACACGACATCCGAACCGCTCTGGGTCGCCATTGCCAGCACGTCGGCGAGGGTTTCGCCGGCGCCGACATTGAGGCGCAGCCAGTCGACATCATCCTGGAAGTCGACGATACGATCCGTGTCGCCGGTGAAGCTCGAATAGACGAAGACGTCATCGCCCGGGCCGCCGGTCATCACATCGTTGCCGCGGCCGCCATTGAGCGTGTCGAAGCCCGCGTTGCCGAACAACCGGTCGGCGCCATTGTCGCCGAACAGGCGGTCATCATGCGCGCCGCCGACAATCCGGTCCGCTCCCGCTTCACCGCGGATGAGGTCGCGACCGTATCCACCCTTCAGCGTATCGTTGCCGCCGGCGCCGAAAAGATCGTCGGACCCGTTGCCGCCGAAAATCAGGTTGTCCTTGAAGTTGCCGGCGATGACGTCGCTGTACTCGGAGCCGATCACATCCTCGATTTTGATGAGGTCATCGACATAGCCATAGCCGTCGGTCGACGAGCGGGCGGCGAGGTCGACGTCGACCCATGTGCCGTGGTTAGTGTAGCTCGCGACGTCGATGCCGTTACCGCCGTTGATGTAGTCGTGACCGCGGCCGCCGCGCAGATAGTCGGCGCCATTGCCGCCATAGATGGTGTCGTTGTGAAAGCCACCGTCGATGTAGTCGCGGCCGCCATACCCGTAGATCAGGTCTTCGCCGAAATAGCCGAAGATGTCGTCATCGCCGGCGGTGCCGTAGAGGTCGTCGTTGTAGTCGGAACCGTGAATGATAGCCATTGTGTTGTCCGTCCCAGATGTTGGCTGCCGCCCCAATCCCGTGTCGCTGGTAGCCAGGGTCGCCGCTTGTTGCCTCTGTCATCGCGCCCCGGGCGAAAGGCGTCCCTCGGGGCATTCATGATCGGCGACGCCGTCGATAAGTGAAGACCATGGTAAAAATGTGCCGCTGAATGGAATGTGAATGGCGTATTCGGCTTGCCGTCATCTTCCTTTAAGCGGTTGACGAGTCCGGCTTGACGAGCCATTTATCCGGCCATTCGACCGCCGTCTCATACGGCGAATCAAAGAGCTTACCTGCGTTGGTTGGCAGAGAGTGAGCAGGAGAGAAGAATGGTTTCCCTGACATTTCCCGATGGTTCCGCACGCGCGTTCGACGACGGCGTGACCGGTGCCGATATTGCCGCTGGCATCTCCAAGTCGCTGTCGAAGAAGGCGCTCGCGATCGCGCTCGACGGCGAGATGCAGGATCTCACCGATCCGATCGATCACGACGGCAAAATCGAGATCATCACCAATGACGATCCGCGCGCGCTGGAGCTGATCCGGCACGACGCCGCCCATGTCATGGCCGAGGCGGTGCAGGAGCTTTATCCGGGCACGCAGGTGACCATCGGGCCGGTGATCGAGAACGGCTTCTATTACGACTTCCATCGCAACGAGCCCTTCACCATCGACGATCTGCCGAAGATCGAGGCGAAGATGCGCGAGATCATCGCCCGCAATACGCCGTTCACGAAGGAATTCTGGAGCCGTGACGAGGCCAAGGAATATTTCCGCGACCACGGCGAGCACTTCAAGGTGGAGCTGGTCGACGCGATCCCGGAAGGAGAGAAGCTAAAGATCTACCGGCAGGGCGACTGGCTCGACCTGTGCCGTGGCCCGCATCTGCCCTCGACCGGCAAGATCGGCACCTCGTTCAAGCTGATGAAGGTGGCCGGCGCCTATTGGCGCGGCGACGCCAACAATCAGATGCTGTCGCGCATCTACGGCACCGCCTGGGCCAACGACAACGACCTCAAGGCCTATCTGCACATGCTGGAAGAGGCCGAGAAGCGGGATCACCGCCGGCTCGGCCGCGAGATGGACCTGTTCCATTTCCAGGAAGAAGGGCCGGGCGTCGTGTTCTGGCATGCCAAGGGCTGGCGCCTGTTCCAGTCGCTGACCTCCTACATGCGCCGCCGTCTGGCCGGCGACTATGACGAGGTCAACGCGCCGCAGATCCTCGACAAGGAGCTGTGGGAAATTTCCGGCCACTGGGGCTGGTATCGCGAGAACATGTTCGCGGTGCAGTCGGCTGGCGATGACGCGGAAGACAAGCGTATCTTTGCGCTGAAGCCGATGAACTGCCCGGGCCATGTGCAGATATTCAAGCACGGGCTGAAGAGCTATCGCGACCTGCCGCTACGGCTGGCCGAGTTCGGTATCGTGCACCGCTACGAGCCGTCGGGCGCCATGCACGGGCTGATGCGCGTGCGCGGCTTCACGCAGGACGACGCGCACGTCTTCTGCACCGAAGAGCAACTCGCCGACGAGTGCATGAAGATCAACGATCTGATCCTGTCGACCTATTCCGACTTCGGCTTCGACCAGATCGTCGTCAAGCTGTCGACCCGGCCGGAAAAGCGTGTCGGCTCCGACGAGAGCTGGGACCATGCCGAAGAGGTGATGACCGAGGTTCTCGAGCGTATCGAGGCGGAATCCGGGGGGCGCATCAAGACCGGTATCAATCCGGGTGAGGGCGCGTTCTACGGGCCGAAATTCGAGTACACGCTGCGTGACGCGATCGGCCGAGAATGGCAGTGCGGCACGACCCAGGTCGACTTCAACCTGCCGGAACGGTTCGGCGCCTTCTATGTCGATTCCGACGGCGAGAAGAAGATCCCGGTGATGATCCATCGCGCCATCTGCGGCTCGATGGAGCGCTTCCTCGGCATCCTGATCGAAAACCACGCCGGGCATTTCCCGCTGTGGCTGGCGCCGATGCAGGTGGCGGTGACGACCATCACCTCGGAAGCCGACGATTACGCCCGCGAAGTCCACAAGGTGCTGACCAAGGCGGGGCTGCAGGCCGACCTCGATCTTCGTAACGAGAAGATCAACTACAAGGTCCGCGAGCACAGCCTGGCCAAGGTGCCGGTGATCATCGTCTGCGGCAAGCGCGAGGCGGAAGAGCGCACGGTGAACATCCGCCGGCTCGGCTCGCGCGATCAGGTCTCGATGGGCCTTGATGAGGCGGTTGCCGCGCTGGTCGAGGAGGCGGTGGCGCCGGATTTGCGGCGCGATTGATCCTCCGCGGCAATTTTTCGACACGTCGACGAAAGAACGATGACGGTGTGACACAACCGTCATCGTTTTTTCGTTAGAACGGCGGTCAGGTCGCGGGAATCGGGCGCGGCCGTCCGTTTGCGAAGAGATGCCGGGGCGGGGACTGGGTTTGAAATTCAAGGAATTGAGCTACGCCTCGCCGGACGATCCGTTGCCGAAGCAGTGGGTGATCCGGGCAATCGAAGGCCTGTGCGGTCGCAAGCGTCTCGTTCGCCTCTACGAAATATGGCGCAACGACATCATCGGGTCTTCCGACCGGGTGATGGGCGATCTGCTTGGCCTGGTCGATGTGAAGCTCGACATCGCTTCGGGTATGTGGCCGCCGCGTGAACTGCCCGATCAGCCTTTGGTCATGGTCGCCAACCACCCCTTCGGGATCGGTGACGGGATCGCCATTCTGGCGCTTGCCGAACAGCTCGGCAGGCCGTTCCGGGTTCTCATCAACAAGGAACTGTTGAAGGTGCCGGAAATCCGGCCCTATTCGCTGCCGATCGACTTTGCCGAAACAAAGGAAGCGATGGCGCAGAACCTTGCCGTGCGCCGCGAGGCGCTGGCGCTGCTGAAAGAGGGCGTCACCATCGTGGTGTTCCCCGCCGGCGGCGTGGCGACGGCCTCGTCACCGTTCGGGAGGGCGAGCGAGCTGCCCTGGAAGACCTTCACGGCGCGGATGATCCATGAGGCGGGCGCGGCCGTGTTGCCGGTCTATTTCGAGGGCCAGAACAGCCGGCTGTTTCACGTCGCCAGTCACGTCAGCCTGACGCTTCGCCTGTCGCTGCTGGTGCGCGAGTTCAAGAGGCTGGTCGGCACGGCGTTGCAGGTGCGCGTCGGCGATATCATCGGCTACGAGATGCTTGCCGGCATGCGCGACCGCAAGCAGATGATGAGCTATCTGCACGAATCCGTGCTTGCGTTAGGAACCACGGCCGCGCCGCAGGCTACCTGAACCGGGGCGAAACCGGATCTAGCCGATCAGTGCCTCGCCGGCGGAACGGATGTGATCCGGAAACGGGCAGGCCTTGCGCTCAATGCGATCGAGATGCGCGGCAACGAGGTCGGTCTCGGCAACAGTCTCACCGCTGCCGGCGCGGCGCATGGTGTGACGGAAGCGAACCGTCTTCTCCCGCATTTCCAGGATTTCGGTGTCTATGACCAGCAGTTCGCCGGCCATCACTTCCGACTTGTAGCGGATGACCTGTTCGAGAGCGGCCATGCCGCGATCCTCGTCGCGGATATAGTCCGGTGTGATGCCGAGCGCGGAAAAGAAATGCCAGGTTCCTTCGTCGAACTTGGCAACGTACCACTGCACATTCATGTGCCCCATGTGGTCGAGCTGATAGGGATAGACCGTCCCGCGGTAGGTTTCCAAAATTCGTCCCCCTCGAGCCCGGATGTGGCCCCTACTGCTGCATCACGACGACTTCGACCTCGCGGTCGAGGCCGGCTTCGACTGAGAACTCGCGATTGTAGAGCTGCTCATTGTGTTTGGCGACGACGGTGTAGTCGCCTTCCGCCAGAATGAACGACGGGAACGCGCCGATACTGGAGGCGACGACGTCACCGCCCGGTGTCAGGACCGACCAGGAGGTGTTGGCGAGGGCTTCGCCGCCCGGTTCGTTGACCAGCTTCAGCGTCACGCCGGCCGCCTTGTGGTAGACGGTCGCCTCGGTGAGCTTGCCGGCCTTGACGCGAATGTCGGCACGGACCTCGGCGTTGAGATCGCCATAGGTGCTGACGACGTGATAGGTGCCGGCGTTTAGTCTGAGGATCGTCTCGGCCTTGATGTCCTTTTTCACCAGCTTGCGGTTCTGCAGCGTGTCGTCGTCATAGACGAAGAGGTCGAAATTGACCTGCTCAAGCGGCAGGGGAACGTTCTCGTCGATGACGGCGTGCAGCATCATGCCGCCGGCATTCAGCACGACGGTTTCCGAGCGCACACGGCCGGGGCCGATCGAGATGCGGCTGGTGGAGCCGGCCAGCCCATAGCCGGCATGGACCAGATAGGACCCGGGCTTGAGGCGGAATTCGGCGTCGCCGCCTGTGGCGGTCGCGACGAGTTCGAGCTTTTCGGCTTGCGGTTCGGGTTCGGAATAGACCCGCCAGACCATACCCTGATTGATCGGTTCGCCGTCGGTCTCGAGCTTGGCCACGAGGTAGAGCGTGCCTTCCATGCCTTCTTGCGGCGTGCCGGTTTCCGATGTCGCGGCGGGGGCGTAGGCAAGCAGGGCGGCGGCGTGTTCGGCCTCGACCTTTGCCCTTGCGGCGGCAGCGAGTTCTTCCGGCGTCGGTTTTGGCTTGGGAAGAGGCGGTTCGGTCGAGGCGATGAGGTCGCCGGCAAGTTCGTCGACGATTGCCTTGGTATCGGCGGCTGTCTGGTCGGGATTGCCGAGGGCGTCACCGATGACATCCATCCGCATGTCGCCGCCGGCGGGTCCAGGCATGACGCCCGCGTCGAAGCCGGAGTGACCGGGGCCCGACACACCGCCCGGAGGAGCGCCGATCGGCGGGGCGGCAAGCGGAGGCGCTCCCATCGGCGGGCCGGCTTTCGGCGGCGCGGGCTGCGCCGCGGCAATGTTCGTCACTGCCAGCACGAACAGCAGCGCCACCATCGCCCCCGCGCTCCGCAACAACACGGAGAAACGAACAGGCAAGCACATCGGGGCGGGAGTGATCCTCATGGCGTCGAGGTTTCCTCGAGAAGTCTCTTTTTGTGTTTGTATCCCTCGATCTCTGAAAACAGTGGCGATTTCAAGTCCGAAGGTTGCTGCCATTGACATTACACAAACGCTCCTATCCTTTTCCCTAACACTCCCGCCACCTTCAGGAACCGGTTTCGATGTCCGATTTTCTCGATTTTCTGCTGACGCGACGCTCGGTCGCGGCGCTCAACCTTGCCGAACCGGCGCCGGAGGGGGAAACGCTTCGCGCACTGCTCACGGCCGCTGCGCGCGTTCCCGATCACGGCAAGCTGGCGCCGTGGCGGTTCATCCTGTTTCGCGGTCCGGCGGCCGAGACGGCCGGCGCCAAGCTCGAGGCGATGGTAGCCGCACGTGGCGCGACCGACCCGGAGTTGCTGGCGGTCGAACGCACGCGTTTTACCCGTGCGCCGCTCGTGGTCGCCGTCGTCAGCCGGGCTGCCCTTCATCCCAAGATCCCGGTCTGGGAACAGGAGCTGTCGGCGGGCGCAGTCTGCATGAACCTGCTTCTGGCCGCCCATGCCGAAGGCTTCGCCGGCCAATGGCTGAGCGAGTGGTATGCCTTCGATGACGAGGCGGGCGCCATGCTCGGCCTTCAGGAAGGTGAACGGTTCGCCGGCTTCATCCATCTCGGAACGCAGACGGAGAAGCCGGCCGATCGCGCAAGGCCCGATCTCGACAGTCTGATCACCGAATGGTCGGAAGGCTGAGCCGGTGTTTTTCGAGAGCGCGGACAACAAGCACGGGCTTGCCCACAACCCGTTCAAGGCGCTGGTCGCGCCGCGACCGATCGGCTGGATCAGTTCGCTCGACACCGAAGGGCGCCCCAATCTTGCGCCCTACAGCTTCTTCAATGCGGTCGGCAACATTCCGCCGGTGGTGATGTTTTCCAGCAGCGGTCGCAAGGACAGTATCGCCAATATCGAGGCGACCGGCGAATTCGTCTGCAATCTGGCGACCTACGATCTGCGCGATGCGATGAACGCGACATCCGCACCGCTGCCGCGTGGGGCGTCGGAGTTCGAGGCGGCCGGTCTTGAGGCTGCGCCGTGCCGACTGGTGAAGGTTCCGCGCGTGGCGGCGTCTCCGGCGGCGCTCGAATGCCGCTTCCTGCAAAGCCTGACGATCCGCGATATCGACGGCAACGAAACCGACAACCACATGGTGCTCGGCCAGGTGGTCGGTATTCATATCGACGATGCCTATATCGTCGACGGCAAGGTCGACACGCCGCGTCTCAAGCTGTTGTCGCGGCTCGGCTACATGGATTATGCCGTGGTCGACAACGTGTTCTCGCTCGACCGTCCCGCAGGCGGGTAACCGGCGGTTCATTGTTCAGTCCGCCGCAGGAGGTGAGCCATGCATCCCAACCCCGCCTACCGGAAGACGCCACAGGACGACAACATCGCCTTTGCGCGAAACCGCGCGTTCGGCGTGTTGGCCGTCAATGCCGATGGCGGGCCGCTGATCAGCCATATCCCGTTCAATCTGTCGGCGGATGGCGCCTCGCTGGAGGCTCATCTGGTACGCTCCAATCCGATCGTCCGGTTGCTCGGCGAGCCTGTCGAGGCCGTCATCGTGGTCTCGGGCGGCGATGCCTATGTGTCGCCGGACTGGTACGGTTTGGACGATCAGGTGCCGACGTGGAACTACGTCGCCGTTCATGTGCGCGGGACGCTGCGGCAGCTCGATCAGTCTGAACTGCACGGCATTCTCCAACGCCTGTCGGACACGATGGAAGAGCGGCTCGCCGACAAGGCGCCGTGGAAGATCGACAAGGTCGACCCGGATGCCTATGCCCGGCTGCTGCGCCAGATCGTACCGGTTGCGATGACCGTCACCGATATTCAGGGCACCTGGAAGCTGGCGCAAAACAAACCCGAAGCCGCGCGCAAGGGCGCGAGCGCAGGCATCCGTGCTGCCGGTCTTGGAGCGGAGACAGACGAGATCGCCCGGTTGATGGATCTCGTCATCGACGAGTAGGGACGTTGTTGCTGTCTAGACGACCCCGGCCAGCCGCGCCCGGTCCATGATCTTCTCCGCCTGCTTCAGATGCGGCATGTCGAGCATCTCGCCGTCCAGCCCGACCACTCCGACATCGCCCGATGCGGCGAAGGCGGCGATGATCCGCTCGGCGCGCTCGATAGCCGCCTTGTTCGGCGTGAATACCGTGTTGATGACCGGCACCTGGGCGGGGTGAATGGCCATTTTGCCGGTGAAGCCGTCCTCCATCGCAATGGTCGCCTCGGCGCGCAAACCGTCGTCATCGCGGAAGTTGGTGTAGACGGAATCGAGCGGCATTGCGCCGGCCGAGACGGCGCCGAGCAGGCAGAGGGTGCGGGCAAGACGGTAGGGGTCACGGTAGTGGCCGTATTCGTCGCGATTGCGGCTGGCGCCGATGTCGGCCGCGAGGTCCTCGCCGCCCCAGGCCATGCCGAGCAGGCGGCGGCTGGCGCCGCGATAGCTGCCCATCTCGAACAGCGAGGCGGCAGTCTCCGTTGCGACCACAAGAATGCGTGTCGCGCCGTCTTCGAGGTCGAATGTCGCCTCGCGTACGGCGAGCTTCGCGTCGAGGTGGGTGACATCGCGGCCCGACTGGGATTTCGGCAGCATGATGCCGTCGGGCGCTGCCGCCATCACCACGTCGAGATCGGCATCGCTCAACCCCGTGTCGAGGGCGTTGATGCGGACGTAGAGGCGCGGCCGCTCTTTCTGCGGGATCGCGTCGGTGAGGAATTCGGCGGTGACCGCGCGGGCATCGGACTTCGCCGAGGCGGCGACCGAGTCCTCGAGGTCGATCAGCAGCGCGTCGGCGTCGCTTGCGAGGCCTTTGGCGAGTTTCTTCGGGCTGTCGCCGGGTACGAACAGAAGCGAGCGCATCGGACTAGTCTGCCTGCTTGCGTTTCATGAAAGCCTGACGGCGGCAGATGGCGACGAGATCGCCGTTCTGCTTGTAGGCGCGATGCTCAAACTCGACGATGCCGGCATCGGGGCGCGATTTCGATTCGCGCTTCGTCATCACCTCGGTCTCGACGCGCACCGTATCGCCGTGGAACAGCGGCTTGGGGAACTTCACATCGGTCATTCCGAGATTGGCGATCGTCGTGCCCACCGTGGTGTCGTTGACCGAGATGCCGATCATCAGACCGAGCGTGAACAGGCTGTTGACCAGCGGTTGGCCCCATTCGGTCTCGTTGGCGCAGAAGTCGAAGTCGATATGGAGCGGCTGCGGGTTCAAGGTCATGTTGGAAAACAACATGTTATCCATTTCGGTGACCGTGCGGCGCAGGCTGTGCTGATATACGTGTCCGACCTCGAATTCCTCGAAATAAAGCCCGGGCATGGGGTCCTCCGTGCTGGCGGGGGGTGTTTTTTCTCGCACCGCACCGCGCCGAATTGCGAATCCTCTTGGCCAAGTAAAGGCCACTCTTGGTGCGACGGCAACGGAAATGCCGCTGCTTCAGCGGTGAAGATCGGGGCAGTTAACGTTTCATTAACCATAAACGACCGAGATTCAGGGGTGATGAGGGGCAGTGCCTGAAAGGCGAGGCCAATGAAAGTCGACACGTCGCCATCGATTGCCGGGCGCATCGAGCAGGCGTTCGCAACAGCCAGCCAGACCACAGGAACGTCATTCGACTATCTCCTGCGGACGGCGGAGCGCGAGTCGAGCCTGAATCCGGGCGCGCGCGCTTCGACGTCGAGTGCTGCCGGTCTTTTCCAGTTCATCGAGTCGACCTGGCTCGAAACCATGAAGGAATCGGGCGCGGAATTCGGGCTCGGCAAATACGCGGCCCAGATCCAGCGCACCCGCAATGGCAGCTACCGGGTGGCCGATGCGGATATGCGCCAGGAAATCCTGTCGCTCCGGCACGACCCGAAAGTGTCGTCCTATATGGCCGCGGCCTATACGCAGAAGAATGCGGAATCGCTGACATCGCAGCTCGGCCGCCAGCCGAGCGCGGGTGAACTCTACATCGCGCACTTCCTCGGCGCGCGCGGGGCGGAAAAGCTGATCACGCTCGCCGAATCCGCGCCGAACGCCTCGGCGGCAGCGAAGTTCCCGAAGCAGGCCTCGGCCAATCGCAGCATTTTCTATAATTCGAACGGCTCGGCGCGCTCGGCGAGCGACGTCTATGCCGAGCTGGTGAGCAAGCATCAGGGCGCGGCGACAACCGGTGAGGTGATGACGGCCTCGGCGACCAATGCGCGCTTCTCCGAAGTGTTCGGCCTGATGGGCTACACCGCGTCCGACGACGCCGCCGCGCGGGTCCATGCCGGATGGAGCGCGACGCAGTCCGCGTCGGCCTTCGACTCCCTGTTCCGCACCGACGGAAGCGCGGCGGAGCCGGTCAGCAGCAGCGGCTGGAGCGGGTTTACCGCGGAGCTGACCGCACAGGTGGCGCGGCTTGAAGGCGTGCGGGGGATGTTCTCCGCACCGTCATCGGCGCCGGCCAAGCCGGCAGCAGTCGCCGTTTCAAGCGATGGCAAGCCGCTCGATCTGACCGCCTATCTGCAGGTCAACGGCGCTTCGAAGCCGAAGGATCTGCTGCCGCCGGCCTGATCCGGGGTGCGCGTCAGAAATAGGCGACGAAGCGGCCGGCGATGATGACGCCGATCCAGCACAGCAGCGAAATCCAGGCAGCCGCGCGAAGTCGCGGGGATCCTTCCGCGTCGAGACTCGTGTCGAGCGCCCGGTAGTTCCGGCTGCCGTGCAGCAGCGCGATATTGATCAGGCCGATTGCCAGCAAAGCGAATTTCGCCAGCATCACCGGATGTGCCGCGTAGTGCTGCGCGCGGGCGATGAACAGGGTGACTCCGGTGACGATTGCGAGCACGAGCCCGACCCCGGCGAGCGGGATGCATTGCGCCTTCAGATGGGCGAGGCGGTCCGCCGGGCGCCGCGCGATGACGGCGATATCGAAGCTCGCGATGGCGCCGAACAAGAGCGCTATCCCGAAAATGTGCAGCGTGTTGATGATCGGGTAAAACAGCATCGTCTCGCGCAGGGCCCTGGCGAAGTCGCTGTGCTCAAGCGTGGCGAGGAATGGCGTGATCATATCCAAGGCGGGACCTCACCGGTCGCTGGTGCTGCGATACATCTCGATCAGGCGCTCGCTGGTGCGGATCGAGGCGGGAAGGATTTCCTTCATGTCATCGCTGAAATGCGGCCAGCCGATCACCTTGACCGACATGCCGACCTTGAGTTGGTCGGCGAGTTTCTTCTTCTTGGAATCGTAAGCCGAGCCGAGAATGACTTCCCAGGTCGTGCCGCCGCTCTTAACCATGATGTGGCCGTGCGGATTGCCGAAAAAGGCCTCGGTGATGCGGCCCTTGATTGTCGTCATGTCGGACTTGTAGTTGCCGACATAGTGGTGGGCCTCGGTCGTCTGCGTCATCAGGGCTGCCGCACCGAGCAAGCCCAAAGCCATTCCTGTCATTGTTCTTTTTGTCAGCATTGTTGTTTCCCCCGGAGATTTTCAGGAACCGATCGGTGGTTCCAGAAAAGCATGGAAACAATCGTAGTTCCCCAAAGGAAGACGTCGCAACGTCTTTTTTCCTAGCCACGCTGGCAAGCGGGCAGCCATGCCGCACGGACGGAACTCTTAAAAAACACGGTGAACGGAACATTAAGTCTTTGCGTGAGACCATCCATGTGACGGCGCTGAAGTTGTGCGCCATCCTGTGCTGACTGCGTATTCGGACGGTGCGTTGCATGATTGTGAGAGAGTGGCTGCGACGGATTGAGGGGGCTTCGGTCGACACCCGTGTTGAAGCGGTGTGCGGGCTTGCCGAGGTGTGGCTGAAGCAGGATCTCGAACCGATGGATCGGGACGATGTGGAAGCGGCGTTGACGCTGGCGCTCGACGATCCCGCCGTGCGGGTTCGCGCGGCGCTTGCCGAAGCCCTGGTTCGTAGCCCTCTGGCGCCGCGCCATGTGATGCTGACGCTGGCCAACGATCAGCCGGAGATCGCCGCGATCGTGCTGCAGCGTTCACCGGTTCTTCGCGACAGGGAACTGGTCGACATCATCGCCATCGGCGATACGCCGTGCCAGAGCGCGGTTGCGGCCCGACCCTATGTGTCGCCCGCGCTTGCCGCCGCGCTCGCCGAGGTCGGGTCTGCCGAGGCGGTTTCGGTTCTCGCCGATAATCCAGGGGCGGAAATCGGACACGCCGCGATGATGCGGCTGACGGAGCGCCACGGTGGCGATGCCCGCCTGCGCTCGATCCTGCTTGCCCGCCCCGATCTTCCGGTCTCCATTCGTCAGATGCTGATCGCCCAGCTCGGCTCGCAACTCGGCGCCTTCGCCGTCGACAGGTTCAGTCTGGGGAGTGAGCGGGCCGACCGCTGCGTGCGCGATGCGTGCGACAAGGCGACGGTGACGCTGGCCGCCGAAGTCATCGAAACCGACATGGACGTGCTGGTTGCCCATCTGCGCAGCCGCGGCCAGTTGACCACGGCGCTTTTGTTGCGGGCGCTGTGCACCGGCAACATGCGTTTCGTCGAGACGGCGATGGCGCAGCTCTCCGGTGTACCGGTCGCGCGGGTCTTCGCGATCATGGCCGATGGCCGCGTGTCGGTGCAAAAAGCCCTGTTCGGCAAGGCAGGTCTGCCGAAAGCCGCGATCGAGGTGTTTGCGCTGGTGATGGCGGTCTATCGCGAGATGGCGCTCGATGGGGAAGCCGGCGACACACCGCGTTTCTCCCGGCGGATGATCGAACGTGTGCTTACCCGCTACGAGCATCTGGCGCCGGCCAATGCCGACAAACTTCTCGTGCTGCTCAGGCGGTTCGCCAGCGAGGCGGCGCGCGACGCGGCGCGCGAACGGCTCGACATGGCGCGCGAGGAACTGCGCATCGAGCGCACCGCGGCGCTGTATCTGGAGTCGGCGCTCGAAGAAGCGGCGTGATCAGCCGTTGCCGGCGAGGAAGTCGTCGACAAGCGTGGCCAGTTCCCGCTCGAGCGTGCGCCCGACCCGGTGCTCGGCGTCCTTCGCCTCTTCCTTGACGATCGCCATGATCGCGTTGACATGCGCGCCGACCAGTTTGAGCGGCAGTTTGTCGGGCGCGACGTCGGCGTCCAGCAACAGGCACAGGCCGCCGGCGATTTCACCGGCGAGCGGATAACCGAAGGTGGCCGCTTCTCCCTTGATGTCGTGGGCAGGGGAATAGAGCGCCTCGCGTCCGTTCGCCGTCATGCCTTCCTTCGAGACCCGTTGCCAGGCTTCCGTCAGACGGCGTGCCTCTTCGTCCATCCAGGCGCTGAAGTCCTCGGTCATCGACTCAAGCGCCTTTTCGGCGGCGGCGATCGGGTCGACGCTCGCTCCCTTCGGCAGGTCAGGCACCTTTTTGCCGAGGTCGATCGGGGAGTTCATCATCACGGGCTTGTCTGAGGGCACGATCTTCTTCCTCCTCGAACCTTCTCTTGCCGCTTGCTATCGGCTCAGGCCGGCGATGGCGCCGGAGCCAACGAATTCCGGCGCCTGCTTGCGCCGTTCTTCGCCCTGATAGGACGGGTTGTCATAGCGGCGGCGGTCGGGTCCGAAATACGACCGGGTTTGAATGAACGGGCGTGGATTGACGATGGTGTTGGCGATGCGCAGATACAAGGCCCGGGCCGAGATCGGCTTGCACAAAAACTCGGTGACGCCTGCGTCGCGGGCTTCCACGACGCGCTTCTTCTCGGAGTGGCCGGTCAGCATGATGATGCCGACATAGGCGTTGCTGCTGGATTCGGTCGAGCGCAGCATGCGGGTCAGTTCAAGGCCGTCGATGATCGGCATCACCCAGTCGGTAATGACGATATCGGGCGAGTTGGCCTGAAAGGCCTCGAGGCCGCCGGCGCCGTCTTCGGCTTCGAGCACGTCGCGCGCGCCGTAGCCGGTCAACAGCATGCGGATGATGCGCCGCATATGGGTGTTGTCTTCAATGACCAGAAAGCGAAGCGTCGACAGGTCGAGCTTCATGATGTCGCGATAGGTTGACGACATGACAAATCCAAAATGCCGGCAGGGTCCCCACCGGTCGCCCCGATATTGAATGGTGGGCAGACGCTATCACACTGCGTTTGATTCGGGGCGAAACCGATCAGTATCGGAACTGTTCGGTTAAGATGCGCTCGTCCCAGCTGTGGTCCGGATCGAACATGATCAGGCTTTGCGAGTCCGGATCCTGGCGCACCAGAACTTCGGCGACCGAACGGATTTCGTTGTGGTCGGCCGCGGCGCTGACGGGGCGGTTTACGGCGTCAAGCACGTCGATCCTGACCTGTGCACGGTCGGGCAAAAGGGCGCCGCGCCAGCGGCGCGGCCGGAACGCGCTGATCGGCGTCAGCGCCAGAAGCGGCGCGTAGATCGGCAGGATCGGACCGTGGGCCGAAAGGTTATAGGCGGTGCTGCCCGCCGGCGTCGCGACCAGCACGCCGTCGCAGATCAGCTCCTCGAGCCGCACCCGACCATCAATCGAGATACGCAGCTTCGAGGCCTGGTAGGTCTGGCGCAGCAGCGACACCTCGTTGATCGCGCGCGCGGTGTGGTGCAGCCCGTCGATATCGGTGGCTTCCATCAGCAGCGGGCGGATGCCGGTCGGTTCCGCCTTGTTGAGGCGTTCCAGCAGTTCTTCCTCGCGGAACTCGTTCATCAGGAAGCCGACCGAGCCGCGGTTCATGCCGTAGATCGGCTTGCCGGTGTTCATGAACTGATGCAGGGCGCGCAGCATGAGGCCGTCGCCGCCGAGCGCGACGATGACGTCGGCCTCATCGGGCGGCGTATCGCCGTAGATCTCCGACAACCGCCTCAGCGCGAGGCGGGCCTCGTCCGTCGGGCTGGCGACGAAGGCGACCTTCTCGATTGTGTTCGCCGCGTTTGCCATGCGGGCGGTTCCTCACGGACTGCGTTTGTGCTGGACTGCGATCGTCCTGCGCATTGCGCGGTGGTCTAGCATGGCACCGGCGTCAAGCCAATTGATGCGTTGGTTGCGCGGCCGGGCGGAGGGGCGCGGCGGTTCCGCTTGCCTCGCCAGGCGCTCCGTCGCACCATCGCGCGGGTCTCGAACAGCCGCGGAGGCAGCCATGCCCGACCATCCGGTCCTCGTCTATTCGACCTTTCCCGACAAGGAGACGGCGCTCGGCGTCGGGCGTTCGCTGGTCGCCGACAGGTTATGTGCCTGCGTCAACATTCTGCCGCAGATGATCTCGGTCTATCGATGGGAAGGGGAGGTCGAGGAGGGGGACGAGGTGGTGATGCTGGTCAAGACGCGCTCGACCCTGGCCGATGCGGTTGTCGCTGCGATCGTCGAGCGCCACCCTTATGATGTGCCGGCCGTGCTCGTGCTGCCGACCGAGGGTGGGAACCCTGCCTTCTGCGACTGGATTTTTGACGAGACGTCGTCGGCGAAAGCTGAGATTAGTGAGGGGAAAGGGTGACTACACACCTTGAAAATTGGGTGAATATTCTGCTTTGATGCAACTTATGAGATTGTTGTTTTCGACTTCTCTTCACAAAATTTCGGACAATAGACATGCCGCGCAATATCGACCTTTTCAACGAAGTGGTAGGGCTTATTTTTGCTCAGCTGTATGAGAGTTTCCCGGTCGTCACGGAGATTGACCGACGTATGATTGGCGAGGGTCTCGGGCTTAAATTGCTTCACGACACGCCGGGTCCACTTGGCACAAAATCAATCAAATTTGCGGATCCGATTGATGGAATGAAATTTGATGACTTCCTTAGAAGTGCTGCCTCTTGGCTCGTTAGCGAAGGGTTTGTTAGGTCCTTACATGGAGACTGCCTCTCGCACATTGTTTTGACTTCGAAAGCGTTGGCGGCCCTCAACATGATGCCGGAGGTTGTTGAGGCAAAGACTCCGGGTACATCGCTTACCGAACTTGCGAATGACGTCGCGACAGATACCCGCCGTGCTGCGATAACGAAGATCGTAGGTGAGGTGATTGGATACGCTGTGAAGGCGGTTTCGTCTTGATGTGACGGCCATCTGCTAGGGTTGGTACTACTCGGCGGGCGTTAGCACATGCTGACCGCGCCGCCGATGACCATTCCCCAAAAAACGGCTGCGAAGACGAAGCCGCTCCACAGCGGTTCGGCGTCGGTTTCGTGCGTGGCTACTCGATATCTGTTCGGGTTCATCTGGCTTCTCCCTCGGTTTTCCCCGGACGAGGCAACGAGTGGAGGTTAGCGCCGCAACTCGCCTGAGAACCAGCGGAAACTGGCGTCTTCACGAAGCTTTGCAGCTCCGTGAAGCGGCGTTCACGCGGAGCGGAAGACAAACAAAAACGCGCCCGCCTGGTAGGCGGACGCGTCTCGATGGGAGCGGACTGAAGTCCGGGGGCGCTTACTTCTTTTCGACGCGGTATTCGCTGTGGCAGCCCTTGCAGGTCTTGGCGACATCGCCGAACGCCATCTTGAAGGCGTCGAGGCCTTCGCTGGCCTTCTTGGCCGCGGCGTCGGACGTACCGGCGAGAATGCCGGCGCCGGTCTTGAAGCCGTCCATGTTCTGCCAAATCTTCGGGCCGGCTTCGGTGTCGAGGTCTTCCGAGTTGTCCTTGGTGAAGAACATCGGAAGGCCGATCGCCGCCGCGTTCATCGTGCGCATGGCGAGTTCGGCGCGCTTGGCGTCGTATTCCATCTCGCCCTTGACCATGGCGACGGACGCGCCCATCGCGGCCTTGATGTCCTGCATGAGCTGCTGGCGGGCGCCGATCTCGTCGTCGAGAGCGTGAGCACCGGTCGTGGTGGCGACGCCGAGACAGAGGGCGGCGGCGAGGAGGCGAAGCTTGGCCATGTGTATCTCCATAAGAACGTTCGTTGGATGCGCGACCTGCGAAGCGCGTGGATCGACGACCGGACCGCCCGGTCGAAATTCGTTTTACCCCGGCAACAATTCTCGTGACGGTAGCAACTGGCATGTGCGCCGCTCAAGCGCGCCGCCGGTCAACTCGGCGTGACGAGGCAAGACACATACGTGCCTTGCGCAGGGAATATTCCCGCAAAGCGAAATTTTTTTGACAGCGGTCATCCGGCCGGCTGTTGCCAAGCTCCGGTTTTCCCGGCAGCCCGCTTGAAGGTCCCTTTCGCAAAACCAAATGCCGCGATAAAACGACCGATGGCGTTGCCGTCGGCGGGTTTCAGACAGCTGCGGCAACGGTCAAATGCCGGGCGCGGTATCCCGTGCCTTTCGGCTGGCGGGTGTCTTTTCGCCCGCTCGAACAAACAAACAGGGAGAGAGGCATGACCCGCGAAATCGGACATTTTGTCGGCGGCAAGAATGTGGCCGGAACGTCAGGGCGTTTTGCCGATGTATTCGATCCGAATATCGGCGAAGTGCAGGCTAAGGTGGCGCTGGCATCGGCGGCGGAAGTCGCGTCGATCATCGACAACGCCGAAGCCGCTCAGGTCGCCTGGGCCGCGCAGAACCCGCAGCGTCGCGCGCGCGTCATGTTCAAGTTCCTCGACCTCGTGCAGAAGGAAATGGACAGTCTTGCTCGCCTGCTGTCGAGCGAGCACGGCAAGACCGTTCCCGACGCGATGGGCGACGTCCAGCGCGGCGTCGAAGTGGTCGAGTTCGCCTGTGGCATCCCGCATCTGCTGAAGGGCGAGTACACCGAGGGCGCCGGCCCGGCGATCGACATGTATTCGATGCGCCAGCCGCTCGGTGTCGTTGCCGGTATCACGCCGTTCAATTTCCCGGCGATGATCCCGATGTGGAAGTTCGCGCCGGCGATCGCCTGCGGCAACGCCTTCATCCTGAAGCCGTCGGAGCGCGACCCGTCCGTGCCGATGCGTCTTGCCGAGTTGATGATCGAAGCCGGCCTGCCGGAGGGAGTCCTGAACGTCGTCAATGGCGACAAGGAAGCGGTCGACGCGATCCTCACCGATCCGCGCATCCGCGCCGTCGGCTTCGTCGGCTCTTCGGCGATCGCCGAGTACATCTATACGACCTGCGCGGCGCACGGTAAGCGCGCCCAGTGCTTCGGCGGCGCCAAGAACCACATGATCATCATGCCGGATGCCGACATGGATCAGACCGTCGACGCGCTGATCGGCGCGGGCTACGGCTCGGCCGGCGAACGCTGCATGGCGATCTCGGTTGCCGTGCCGGTCGGCGAGGGCACCGCCGACGCGCTGATGGAAAAGCTGATCCCGCGCGTCGAGGCGCTCAAGGTCGGCCCGTCGAACGACATGGAAGCCGATTACGGTCCGCTCGTCACTCAACAGGCGCTCGAGCGCGTGCGCGGTTATGTCGATCTCGGCGTCAAGGAAGGCGCCAAGCTCGTCGTCGACGGCCGTGACTTCGTCATGCAGGGCTACGAGAACGGCTACTTCATGGGTGGCTGCCTGTTCGACAACGTCACGCCGGACATGCGCATCTACAAGGAAGAGATCTTCGGTCCGGTGCTGTCAGTGGTGCGTGCGCACGATTACGACGAGGCGCTGTCGCTGCCGTCCAAGCACGAATACGGCAATGGCGTCGCCATCTTCACCCGCGACGGCGATGCGGCACGCGACTTCGCCGCGAAGGTCAATGTCGGCATGGTCGGCATCAACGTGCCGATCCCGGTGCCGCTCGCCTATCACACCTTCGGCGGCTGGAAGCGGTCCGGCTTCGGCGATCTCAATCAGCACGGTCCGGACTCGGTGCGCTTCTACACCAAGACCAAGACGGTTACGGCGCGCTGGCCGTCGGGCGTCAAGGAAGGCGCGGAATTCGTCATTCCGACGATGAAGTAGGCCTTCGTGTCAGCGCCGTTGCGGCGTTTCTGACCGCTGTGTAAACGGAAAGCCCGGCTTTTTAGTCGGGCTTTTTCCGTTTCGCTAAGGATGGTCGGCGAAACAAGGCGAGTTTTATGGTATTTTCACTGCGTTGTGGTTCGATTTGGTTGCAAACCCAGAGTTTTCGGGGATTGTCGAGCTGATTGTATTTCGTCTTATTTGACATCCAGCAGAGGCTGATCTCGGTAAGGTGCTATGATTGAGAAAACGGTTTATTCAGATGTTATGCGCATCCTTGAGGATGCGAAGGCGCTATCGCGTGACAATCGGGTCGCGACGCTGGTGTACCTGGTCAAGTCCCTCGGCATCGAGGAATTGTTCCGGGCCTACATCATGCAGGAATACGGCAAGGATACGATCTTCGATCTGGCGGATGCCGAAGTGGACATGGCGTGCAGCTATGTCGAAGGCATTTCCAATCTGATCCAGAGCGCAGGAGGTGGTCGGGTTCAATGAATTTCTGCGAGAGGCAAAATACAGCACTTCTCGACAGAGGTCTGTCGTGTGACGATATCTCCGATTTCTGGCGGTATTGGCGGCAGGCTGGTGGGCAGATTACTGCCGACATTCAGCCGATCATCTCGAAGCTGACATTCTGCGCCGCCGACCTGGACGGGGGCGCGTCTCCGCCCTTCGTCTTCATCGGCGACAACGCCTATGTCACGCGGTGCTACGGCGCGGCGTGGTCGAGGGACGCGCTGGCCAAGCGCCGGGCGACACCCGACGACAATCTGGAACGGCTCGCGGCCGAAGGCTACGCGGAGGCGATTGCCGGCGAGGCACGCTACGACGTGGTGTCGGCGCGCACCATCTCCGACATGTTCGGTGAGATCGATATCGCCTATGAGCGGCTTATCCTGCCGCTGACGACAGCGACAGGACACCGTTTGCTCGGTTGCATGACCGCGCCGATCAGGCCGATCCGGCAATTATCTGTGCCAGATAGCGCAGATCCCCGGACGTATTCCAAAGCAGCCAGTCATCATGGCGGATATGCTTGGGCGGCGTTTGCCACCAAGTGCCAATAGGCTGCATGTGGAAGTAACCCTGGCCGGTTGAAAAGCCTTTCTGCACCAGCTTTTCGCTCATGAAGCAGTAGATGTAGTCCGGTTGCCACTTGGCGAATGCCAGCAACTGACCCATCCGGCACAGGATCGAACCGAGATCCTTGCCGCGCAGTTCCTTATCCAGCCACATATCGCCGTGATAGACGACGTTGCCGGTCACCAGGTAGGCGCCCGGGCAGTGCTGGTCGCCGAGTTCCCCCTCTCCATAAGGATCGCAATAGACGCGTCTTTGCTGCTGCATCCAGTGATCGGCGAGCGACACGCCGGTTAGGTTCTCGATCCGTGCCGCCTGCAGCGACACCAGCTTCTTGTCGGCATTGCGCGCGCCGAGCCAGAAACCCGTCGCCGGTGTGATGTCGAAAAAGCGGGTGCTGAACTGTTCGCTCAGGTCCTTTTCCGGGATTTGCTCACATTCGGTTTCGAGAACGGCGAAGTCCGAATTGGTCTCGATGCTGAGACTGTTCTCCGCCAGAATTTTCGTTAACTCCCCGATGGCTTTGACCGTTACGAGCGGATCGTAAAAGGTCGGCACGCCCTTATTTTGTGGTGATCTTACCTGCACCTTGGTTACCCCTGACTGTGAAAGTGCGACCCCGCCGGCCGGCTTCTGTGGGGCAACTTTTCAGATGCCTTTCCATGGTTCCGAACAGCGTGCGTATACGGGCTCTGTAGAGTTCGATTTCATTTTTGTTCCCAACACACTATCGGAGGTCGCGAAGTGCTCGCAAGCAAGTGTCCATGTCTTGGTAAAGGGCGGTGGCGAGCCGGCGTTTCCTATTTGCGGTTGTTGTTGTTCCGATGTCGTCCGCCGATTGCGAAAACGGCGGGGTCTTCGTTTTCTTGCGCTTTCTTGGTGCTGGTTTTTTGATGTGCCTGCTCAGCTAAATCATTGACAAAAAAGGAACAAGTTTCCTCAAATTCGATGTTTTGGAGCAAAAAACCTCGTCAGAGACTCATTTGACTTTCGTAGGGACCAGTGTCCTTAATTCGTCAGGCTGTGGATTTATTCACAACGCAGCATGGCCTTCACGGTAGAGCCGGAACAGGGGCCGTTCCTTGTCGCAAAGGAGATTCCAGATGAACCGAATTTCGCGCCTTCTCGCGGTTTCCGCGCTCGCGCTCATGCCTGCCTTCGGGCTTGTGCCGGCGCAGGCGGAAACCACGCCCGACACGCTTGTCGAAGCGTGGGCGATCGATGACATCATTTCGCTCGATCCGGCTGAAATTTTCGAATTCTCGACCGCGGAGATCGCCGGCAACGCCTATCAGCGGCTGATCGGGTTCGATATCAACGACGTCTCCAAGATGTATGGCGTCGTTGCCGAGAGCTGGACGGTCTCCGAAGACGGCAAGACGCTGACCTTCAAGATCCGCGAAGGGCTGAAGTTCGCCTCCGGCAATCCGCTGACCGCGGAAGACGTGGCGTTCTCGCTGCAGCGCGCGGTGATCCTCGACAAGTCGCCGGCCTTCATCATCGGGCAGTTCGGCCTGACGCCGGACAACGCGATGGACAAGATCAAGCAGACCGGCGACTACACGGTCACCATGGAGATGGACAAGCCTTACGCTTCGTCCTTCGTGCTTTATTGCATGACGGCGACGGTGGCGTCCGTGGTCGACAAGAAGGTCGTGATGGAACACGAGGCCGACGGCGACCTCGGCTATGGCTGGCTGAAGACGAATTATGCTGGCTCCGGCGCGTTCACGATCAAGGACTGGCGGGCCAATGAAATCGTCGTTCTGGAACGCAACGACAATTTTTCCGGCGCCGCGCCGGCGATGAAGCGGGTGATCTACCGCCACATCCCCGAACCGGCGACCGAACAGCTTCTGCTGCAGAAGGGTGACATCGACGTTGCCCGCAAGCTCGGCTCCGAGCAGCTCGATGCGCTTTCCTCCAACCCGGACATCAAGATCCAGCAGGGCGTGAAGGGCACGATCTACTATCTCGGTCTGAACCAGAAGAACGAGATCCTGGCGAAGCCGGAAGTGCGTCAGGCGCTGAAATACCTCGTCGACTATGGCGCGATTGCCGACACGATCATGAAGAACAAGGCGATCGTGCATCAGGCCTATCTGCCGCGCGGCTTCCTCGGCGCGGTTGAAGACACGCCGTATTCGCTCGATGTCGCCAAGGCCAAGGAACTGCTGGCCAAGGCCGGCTATCCGGATGGCTTCTCGGTCACCATGGACACCCGCAACACGCCGGAAATCACGGCTATGGGCGAGGCGATCCAGCAGACCTTCGCGCAGGCCGGCGTCAAGCTAGAGATCATCCCGGGCGACGGCAAGCAGACGCTGACCAAGTATCGCGCCCGTAACCACGACATCTATATCGGCCGCTGGGGCCCGGATTATCAGGACCCGCACACCAACGCCGATACCTTCGCCAGCAATCCGGACAATTCCGACGACGCGGCGGCCAAGCCTCTGGCATGGCGCAATGCGTGGGATATCCCGGAAATGACGAAGGAAACCCAGGCTGCCGTGCTTGAGGGCGATGCGGCCAAACGGGCGGCGACCTATCAGAAGTCGCAGCGCGAGCACCAGCAGGTCTCGCCCTTCGTCATCATGTTCCAAGAAGTCGAAGTCGATGCCATGCGCAAGAATGTGAATGGCTTCATCATCGGCCCGTCCTTCGATACCAACAGCGTCGCGGAAGTGACCAAGGAATAGTTCGCGACATTGTCGGACATAACCAGCCTTGAGCCGGGCGGCACCGCACATTCATTCGTGCGCGCCGTCCGGCGTTTCCTCATTTCAGTCGGAAGCGTGATCGCCTCGTTCGCCCTGACTTTTCTGGGCCTTCTGGCGGTGACCTTCTTCATTGGCCGGATCGTGCCCGTCGATCCGGTGCTTGCGGTGGTCGGCGATCGTGCGCCGCCGCAGGTCTATCAGCGCGTCTTCCTCGAACTCGGTCTCGACCGGCCGCTCTACGAGCAGTTCTGGATGTATCTGCAAAAGGCGCTGACGGGCGATTTCGGCACCTCGGTGCTGACCGCCAACAAGGTGATCGACGATATCCTGCGGGTGTTTCCCGCGACCATCGAACTGGCCAGCGGCGGCATCGTCATCGGCACGCTGTTCGGTGTGCCGCTCGGTGTTCTGGCGGCCGTACGCAAGGGCAAGCTGTCGGACCAGATCGTCCGCGTGGTCGGGCTGATCGGCTATTCGGCGCCGATCTTCTGGCTCGGCCTGATGGCGCTTCTGGTCTTCTACGCACGGCTCGACTGGACCGCCGGTCCGGGCCGGCTCGATATCGCCTACGACTATATCGTCACGCCGAAGACGGGGATGTTGCTCGTCGATGCGGCGCTGGCCGGCGAATGGGGCGTCTTTGCCAACGCCTTCAGTCATCTGATCCTGCCGGCGAGCCTGCTCGGCTATTTCTCGATGGCCTATATCAGCCGCATGACGCGCTCCTTCATGCTGAACGAGCTGGCGCAGGAATATGTCGTCACCGCGCGCGTCAAGGGCGTTGCCGAGTGGCGCATCATCTGGGGCCATGCGTTGCGCAATGCCGCCGTGCCGCTCGTCACCGTGATCGCGTTATCCTATGCAAGCCTGCTCGAAGGCTCGGTGCTGACGGAAACCGTCTTCGCCTGGCCGGGGCTTGGGCAATATCTGACCAATTCACTACAGAACGCCGACATGAACGCGGTGCTCGGCTCGACGCTGGTGATCGGCGCGGTGTTCGTCGGGCTGAACACATTGTCCGACATTCTCTACCGGCTGCTTGATCCGCGGGTGAGGGGGGAGCGATGAGCTGGAGCGAGCGCCGCGAGTGGCTCCTGACCGAAAACCCGTTGTCGCGCCGACAGGCCCGGCTCGGGCAGAGCTACCGCATCTGGATCGCCTTTCTGGAGAACAAGCTCGCCGTGATCGGCGCGGCGATCGTGCTGCTTTTGATCTTCATGGCGGTGTTCGCCGATGTGATCGCGCCTTATTCGCCGGTTGCCGGCGGCGATCTGCGCACCGCCCGGCTGTTGCCGCCGTCGGCCGAGTACTGGTTCGGAACCGACGAGCAGGCGCGCGACATTTTCAGCCGTATCGTGCACGGCTCGCGCCTCACCCTGCTGGTGGTCGCGCTGGTCGCGGTGATCGCCACTCCGATCGGGCTCGCGGTCGGCACCACGGCGGGCTATTTCGGCGGCTGGCTCGATGTGGTGCTGATGCGCATCACCGATATCTTCCTCGCGTTCCCGCGGCTCGTTCTGGCGCTCGCCTTCGTCGCCGCGCTCGGGCCCGGCATCGAGAACGCGATCATCGCGATCGCGATCACGTCCTGGCCGCCTTACGCCCGTATTGCGCGGGCCGAGACGCTGACGGTGCGCGGCGCCGACTACATCAACGCGATCAAGCTGCAGGGCGCCTCGTCGTTCCGCATCATCCTGCGCCACGTCGTGCCGTTGTGCCTGTCCTCGGTGATCATCCGCGTGACGCTCGACATGGCGGGCATCATTCTGACGGCCGCCGGCCTCGGCTTCCTCGGTCTCGGCGCGCAGCCGCCGTCGCCGGAATGGGGCGCGATGATCGCGTCGGGGCGGCGCTTCCTGATCGATCAGTGGTGGGTCGCGGCAATGCCCGGCATTGCCATCTTCGTCGTGTCGCTCGGTTTCAACCTGCTTGGCGACGGACTGCGCGACGTGCTCGATCCGAAGGGGCGGTCATGACGGACACCCTTCTCACGGTCGAGAACCTCAGCGTCACCTATCCAACGCGCACCGACACCATCAAGGCGGTGCGCCATGTCGGCTTTTCGCTCGGCCAGGAGCGGCTCGGCATTGTCGGCGAGTCCGGGTCGGGCAAGTCGCAGACCGGGCGAGCAATCCTCGGGCTGACCCAGTCGCCTGGCATCGTCACCGCCGACCGGATGGAGTTCGACGGCATCGATCTGCGCAAGGCGAGGAAGAAGACCTGGCGGGCATTGCGCGGCCGGCGCATGTCGATGGTGATGCAGGACCCGAAATTCTCGCTCAACCCGGTGATGACCATCGGCCGGCAGATCGTCGAGGCCTATACGGTGCAGCACAAGGCCGGCAAGCGCGAGGCGCGCGACAAGGCGCTCGAGATGCTTGAAGCCGTGCAGATCCGCGATGCGAAGCGGGTGTTCGATGCCTATCCGCACGAATTGTCGGGCGGCATGGGGCAGCGGGCGATGCTGGCGATGATGCTGATCGGCGATCCGGACCTTCTGATCGCCGACGAACCGACCTCGGCGCTCGATGTCACCGTGCAGCTTCAGGTTCTGGCGATCCTCGACCGGCTCGTGGCCGATCGCGGCATGGGGCTCATCTTCATTTCGCACGATCTGCGGCTCGTTTCGTCGTTCTGCGACCGGGTGCTGGTGATGTATGCCGGCAAGGTCGTCGAGGAGTTGAAGGCGTCCGACCTGCAGCATGCCGAGCATCCCTACACACGCGGGCTGCTCAACTGCCTGCCGAAGATTGCCGGCGGTGTGCGGCCCTTGCCGGTGCTTGAACGCGACGAGGCGTGGGCGCTATGACGGCTATCCTCGACATCGAAAACCTGTCGGTGACCTTTCGCGCCAACGAGCAGACGGTGCGGGCGGTGAAGTCGCTCAGCCTGTCGGTCGACGAGGGCGAGAGTTTCGGCATCGTCGGCGAGTCCGGCTCGGGCAAGTCGACGGTGCTGCGCGCGATCTGTGGGCTGGCGCCGACCAGCGAAGGGGCGATCCGCATTGCCGGTGAGGAACTCCGGACCCCGCGCACGCCGGCCTTTTATCGCCAGGTGCAGATGGTGTTTCAGGACCCGTACGCCTCGCTGCATCCGCGCCAGACGGTCGATCAGGTGCTGTCGGAGCCGCTCGCCATCCACGGCTTCAGCGATGGCGAAGCGCGCATCCGCAAGGCGCTCGACGAGGTCGGGCTCGGCGGCGGCTTCCGCTTTCGCTATCCGCACCAGCTTTCCGGCGGTCAGCGCCAGCGCGTCGCGGTGGCCCGCGCGCTGATCCTCGAGCCGCGTATCCTCTTGCTCGACGAGCCGACCTCGGCACTCGATGCCTCGATCCAGGCCGAGGTGCTGAACCTGCTTGACCGCATCCGTGCCGAACACAATCTCACCTTCGTGCTGGTCAGTCACGACCTCGCCGTCGTGTCGCATATGTGCGATCGGCTTGTGGTGATGCAGAACGGCGCGGCGGTCGAGGAACTGAGCCGCGAAACCCTGCGCGCCCACAGCCCCGAGCAGGCCTATACACAGGACCTGCTGCGCGCGAGCGAGGGGTTCCGACGCGGCGAAACCGCCTGACAGTCTTTTTTCTGGAGACACGCTTCATGGATGCCGAAACGCTTACGCCTGTTTTCGACGGTCACAACGATGTGCTGTCGCGCTTGGCGGAGAAGACGACCGACGACCCGGTCGCCGATTTCGTCAACGGCGATGACCGCGGCCACCTCGATTTGCCGCGCATGAAGAAGGGCGGCTTTGCCGGCGGGCTGTTCGCGGTGTGGATCCCGTCGCCCTTCGACGAGGATCTGCTCGGGCAGATGCAGGGGGCGAGCTACGACGTGCCGCTGCCCGATCCGGTTCCGCAGGCCGAAGCGTTGCCGACCGCGTTCCACATGATCTCGCTGCTGACCCGGATGGAAGAGCAGTCGGGCGGCGATTTCCGCATCTGCCGGTCGGCGGCGGACATCCGTTCCGCGGTGGCGAATGACGCGGTCGCCGCCGTGCTGCATTTCGAGGGTGCGGAGGCGATCGACCCGGATTTCCATGCGCTCGACGTGTTCTACGCGGCGGGTCTGCGCTCGCTCGGACCGGTATGGAGCCGGCCGACGATCTTTGGCGATGGGGTCCCGTTCCGTTATCCCTCGTCGCCGGATATCGGCGGCGGACTGACCGAGACCGGCAGGGCGCTTGTCAGGGCGTGCAATCAGCGCCGCATCGCCATCGACCTGTCGCACATCACCGAGAAGGGCTTCTGGGATGTCGCGGCGATCTCGGATGCGCCGCTGATCGCCAGCCATTCGAACGTGCACGCGATCTGCCCGCACGCCCGCAATCTGACGGAAAAGCAGCTCCACGCTGTGCGCGACAGCGGCGGCATCGTCGGGCTCAACTTTGCCACCCAGTTCCTGCGGCCCGACGGCCAGCGCGGCGCCAATATGAGCCTCGACCTGATGTTGCGCCATCTCGATGCGATGATCGAGACGATGGGCGTCGAGCATGTCGGCATCGGTTCGGATTTCGACGGCGCCGAAGTGCCTGCCGATATTGGAGACGCTACCGGCCTGCCGCGGCTGATGGCGGCCATGCGCGCGCACGGCTATGACGAGGAGACGATGCGTCTCATCTCCCACGAAAACTGGATCCGGGTGCTGGAAACCACCTGGGGCGAGTAGGGGCCTTCATCTGAAAAGAAAAACCCCGGCACGCAGGGCATGCCGGGGTTCTTTTTTTTGAAATGCTGCGAGACGTTACTTGATGACGGCGGCGCGCATGGCGAGACCCGCCTGGTCGCTGACGGCGGCGTAGGCCGTCGCTTCGGTGCGATAGGCGGTGAAGCTGTCGTAGATTTCCTTCGCCAGCGGGCTCGTTTCGCCGATCTCGGCCAGCACCTTTTCCGACTCGACGCCAAGCGCTGCGACGACATCGTCGGGAAGCGTCGTCAACTGCACGCCTTCCTTTTCCAGAAGCGGCTTCAGCGACGTGATGTTGTGGTAGGTGAAGTCGGCGGTCGCTTCCATCGCCGAGGCCATGGCGGCGGTGCGCACAACGGCCTTCAGATCGTCCGGGAGCGCCTCGTAGGCGGCCTTGTTGACGCTGACTTCGAGCGCGGGGCCGAGCTCGTGGAAGGCGGGCATGTAGTAGTACTTCGCCACGCGGTAGAGACCGAAGGCGAGGTCGTTCCACGGGCCAACCCATTCGGCTGCGTCGATGGTGCCGGCTTCCATGGCCTGGAAGATTTCGCCCGGCGGCAGCAGTGTGACGTTGACGCCGACCCGGCGCATGACTTCGCCGCCAAGGCCGGCGATGCGCATCTTGAGGCCCTTGAAGTCTTCCAGCGAGTTGATTTCCTTGCGGAACCAGCCACCGGCCTGAACGCCCGACGAGCCCGAATAGAACGGGATCACACCGAACGGCTCATAGGCTTTTTCCCAGAGCTCCTGGCCGCCGCCGAAGCGCAGCCACGCGGCGTGTTCGACAGCCGTCAGGCCGAAGGGAACGCCTGTGAAGAAGTGGAAGGATTTGTCCTTACCCTGCCAGTAATAGGGCGTTGCGTGCATGATCTCGGCGGTGCCGGTGGAGACCGCGTCGAAGCACTCGAACGGCGGCACGAGTTCGCCCGCGCCGAAGAGCTGCACGGTCAGCCGGCCACCGGACATTTCGGTGATCATGTCGGCGACGCGCTGGGCGTTGATGCCGACGCCGGGGACGTTCTTCGGCCACGAGGCGACCATCTTCCAGGTAATGCCGTCGGCGGCGCGGGCAATCGCCGGAGCAGCCAGCGCGCCGGCCATGCCGGTTGCGCCGAGTTTCAGCGCCTGACGGCGATCCATCAGGGATTTCTTGTCTTTGGTTGTCATGTCGATCCTCTCCCAGGGCATCGGTTCGCGGGGGAGTTTGCTACACCCGTGACGTGGCGGCAAGCGGGTTCGCGGTGCTTTGGTTTATTGGCCGGAGCGGGTGGCGAGAAGCGTCTCGATGATCGCCGAAAGACCGCTCTCAAGGGCGTCTTCCGGCAGGGTGATGTGGCCATCTTGGGGGGCCGTTTCAGCCGCCATATGCGCCTCGACGGTCATCGGAACGTGGACGAAAGCGGCGCTGTAGGGACGTTCCAGCGACGCGGCGTGGGCAAGCACCCGGTAGTAGAGGTAGTTGCAGAGGTAGCCGCCGGCATTGTCCGACATTTCGCAGGCGATGGCGTGGGCCTCAAGGGTGCGCCGGACCGGTTCCAGGTGAACCGTCGCCGGAAGCGTTTCGGCGCTGGCGGGGTCGATCAACGTGGAGGATGGCCGCACATCGCGATTGTCCATGCGGGACGCGTCGATGGTGTTACGCGCGAGTGTCTCAAGCCGCAGCCCGCGCGCTGTCCGGTCGACCCCGGTCAGCAGCACGATGTCGGGGCGGTGGCGCTCGATCACTGGCTTCAGGCCGGCGAAGCTCTTCTCGTAGCTCGTCTCGACGACATGGAAGGCGAGATGTCCGTCGTCCCGGTAGCGTTCGGCAAGGCGCGCCATCGCGCATTCCGTCGGGTTGACCGGAACGCCGGGGAAGGAATCGAAGCCGGTGACGAGAAGGCGCGGTTTGCTCATGTCCTCAACTAAGAGCGCGATGAGGTGCTCGACAAGCGCTCTTTGCCGGCAAATGCGCCGGCGTGGCGGAAAAATGCACGGCGCGATCGCGTTCAGCCGCTTGCCGTCGGCCCCGCTGCCGGTCCACCATTCGATATTCGTTTGCGCGCAAGGAGAGCCTTCGTCATGAGCACCGATCCGCTGCTTCAACCGTTTCAGCTGAAGCATCTCACGCTGCGCAACCGCATCATGTCGAGCGCGCACGAGCCGGCCTATGCGGAAGACGGCATGCCGGCGGATCGCTACCGGCTCTATCACGTCGAAAAGGCAAAGGGCGGTATCGGGCTGACCATGACGGCGGGCTCGGCGATCGTCTCGGCCGACAGTCCGCCGGCCTTCGGCAATCTGCACGCCTATCGCGACGAGATCGTGCCGCATCTGCGGCGCCTTACCGAAGAGTGCCACGAGCACGGCACGGCGGTGATGATCCAGCTTACCCATCTCGGCCGGCGCACCAGCTGGAACAAGGACGCCTGGCTGCCTGTGCTGGCGGCCTCGCCGGTGCGCGAGCCGGCGCATCGCAGCTTCCCGAAGGAGATGGAAGACTGGGACATGGATCGCATCGTGCGCGACTATGCGGCGGCGGCAGCGCGCATGAAGGAGGCCGGGCTCGATGGCATCGAGATCGAATGCTACGGCCATCTGCTCGACGGCTTCTGGTCGCCGGCGACCAACCGGCGCGACGATGAATATAACGGCGACCTCGACAACAGGCTGCGCTTCACCCATCGGGTGTTCGATGCGATCCGCGACACGGTCGGTGCCGACTACATCGTCGGTGCGCGCCTCGTCGTCGACGAGGACTGGGATCGGGGGCTTTCGCGCGCGGAGGGTGTCGAAATCTGCCGCCGTCTCGTGGCGCGCGGCCATGTCGATTTTCTCAATGTCATTCGCGGCCATATCGACAGCGACGCGGCGCTGAGCAAGGTCATTCCGGTGCAGGGCATGCGTTCGGCGCCGCATCTCGATTTCGCCGGTGAGATCCGCGCCGAGACCAAATTCCCGGTGTTCCATGCGGCGCGCATCGCCGATGTCGCGACAGCGCGGCACGCGATTGCCGAGGGCAAGCTCGATCTGGTCGGCATGACGCGGGCGCATATCGCCGATCCGCATATCGTCAAAAAGATCGCGCGCGGCGAGGAACACCGCATCCGCCCTTGTGTCGGCGCGACCTACTGCCTCGACCGCATCTATGAGGGGGGCGAGGCGCTGTGCATCCACAATCCGGCGACGAGCCGCGAGGCGACGATCCCGCACGACATCCCGCCGACTTCGGGTGAACGCAAGAAGATCGTCATCGTCGGGGCAGGACCGGCCGGGCTTGAGGCGGCGCGGGTGAGCGCTGCGCGCGGGCATGACGTTGTGTTGTTCGAGGCGGCCGACCGGCCGGGCGGGCAGGTGCGGCTTCTGGCGCGCAGTCCGCGCCGCTCGGAGCTGATCGGCATCGTCGACTGGCGGGCCGAGGAATGCGAACGGCTCGGCGTCGCGATGCGCTTCAACGTGTTCGCCGAAGCAGACGACGTGCTGGCCGAAGCACCCGATGTGGTGATCGTTGCAACGGGCGGGTTGCCGAACACGGATATTCTCGATGCGGGGTCCGATCTCGTCGTCAGCGGCTGGGATATTCTTTCCGGCGACGCCAAGCCGGGTCGCAATGTGCTTCTGTTCGATGACAACGGCCAGCATCCGGGACTGCAGGCGGCGGAAGCAATCGCCGCAAGCGGCGCGCAGCTCGAGATCGTCACGCCGGAGCGCTTCTTCGCGCCCGACGTCGGCGGCCTCAACCACGTTAAATACGCCGAGAGCTTTTCCGAGCACGGCGTGCGGATCACCATCAATACGCGGCTGATCTCGGTTGCGCGGGCGGGCAACGGCGTCGTCGCGACGCTCGGCAGCGATTATTCGCAGCGCATCGAGACGCGCGAGGTCGATCAGGTCGTCGTCGAACACGGCACGCTGCCGCTCGACGATCTCTATTTCGCGCTGAAGGAGGGATCGATCAATCGCGGCGAGCTCGATCACCCGGCCTACCTGGCGCTACAGCCGCAGACGATCGCTCGCAACCCGGATGGTGGCTACCGCCTCTACCGGATCGGCGACGCGGTCGCGAGCCGCAACATCCATGCCGCGATCTATGAGGCGCTTCGGTTGTGTCTGCCCATGTAGACTGTTTGAATCGGTTCAAATCCGAGGCGAAACCCCGATTGACGGCGGCGGGATGAGGGCCCATCCTGTGATTCCCAACTCAGACCTGACCAATTGATGCAATCGCCCAGGAGGGTGATCCGCGAATGGACTCCATAATCGCGTTCGTGCAAGGCATGCCGGACGTGGCTCTGGCCACGGTGGCGTTGTCGATTGCCGGGGCCCTCGGCCTCGTGCTTGGCGGCTGGCACTATCGCGGTGTCGGGCTCGGCATTGGCGGCGTGCTGTTCGCCGGCATCTTCGTCGGCCACATCGCCTCGGCCTTTGGAATTTCCTTCGATCCGGCGACGATCGAGTTCGTGCGCGAATTCGGTTTGATCATTTTCGTTTTCACCATCGGCGTGCAGGTCGGTCCCGGTTTCTTCGCCTCGCTGCAGAAATCCGGGCTTCAACTCAATTTGCTGGCCGCATCGATCGTCGTTCTCGGCGTGCTTGTCACCGTGGTGCTGAACTTCGTCACCGACATCCCGTTGCCGGCGCTGGTCGGGCTGATGTCGGGGGCGGTGACCAACACGCCGGGGCTCGGCGCGGCAACGCAGGTGCTGAAGGATGTCGGCGCGAACGCCAATTCACTGGCCCTGCCGAGCCTTGGCTATGCAGTCGCCTATCCGTTCGGCATCATCGGCATCCTGTTGACCATGCTTCTCGTGCGATTCGTCCTGCGTATTCGTATCGATGAGGAAGAGCTGGAATACGACCGGCTTCGCAAGAGGGGCGCGGCGGAGCTGCCTGCGATCAATGTTGCGGTGAAAAATCCGAACGTGGTCGGGCTGAAGCTCGGCGAAGTGCCCGACCTCTACGACAAGGGCGTTGTCGCTTCGCGCATGCGCAAAGGGAGCGAACTGATCCACCCGAGCCGGTCGACGCCGGTGGACATGGGCGACGTGCTGCATCTGGTTGGCCCGGCCGATCAGTTGCGCAACATGGTCATCATCCTTGGCGAGGAAGTCGATGTTGCGCTGACGACGACCCGCGGCACCGATATGGCGTGGGAACGGGTCGCGGTCACCGAAACGAAGGCGCTTGGCAAACGCATCCGGGACTTCGGCCTTGAGGGTCACGGGGTGACGATCTCGCGTGTCTCGCGCGCTGGCACCCAGTTGTCAGCCGACGGCTGCCTGCCGCTGCAGTTCGGCGACATTCTCACGATCGTCGGAGCCGCGTCCGATCTGAAGGCGGTGCGGGGCATGTTCGGTGGCCAGCAGCGCCGCCTCGACGAGGTTCAGTTCTCGGCCGTTTTCGTCGGTATCGTGCTCGGTGTTCTGGCCGGCAGCATTCCGATTCTGCTGCCCGGCTTGCCGGCTCCGCTCAAGCTCGGCCTGGCCGGCGGACCGCTCGTGGTCGCGATCCTACTTGCCCGGCTCGGCCATTTCGGGCCGTTCGTCTGGTTCATGCCGCCGGTCGCCAATCACGCGCTGCGCGAACTGGGCATTGTTCTGTTTCTTGCCGCGGTCGGGCTGAAGGCCGGCGACAAGTTCGTCGAGACGCTGCTCAACGGCGACGGGTTCGTGTGGATGGGCTATGCGGTGCTGATCACGCTCGTGCCGCTGCTGGTCGTCGGGTTTGTGGGGCGGCTGATCTTCAAGGTGAACTATCTCAGCCTGTCGGGTGTTCTGGCCGGTTCGATGACCGACCCGCCGGCGCTTGCCTTTGCCAACGCGATGTCGCCGGCAGCCGCGCAGTCGATTGCCTATGCGACCGTCTATCCGCTGGTAATGTGCCTGCGCATTCTGGCGCCTCAGATCCTGGTGCTTTTCCTGCTCTAGCCTTGGCTGTCGGTGTTTTCCCGCAGCGAAAAGACCTTTTTTTCGGCTGCCTGCGACGATAGTGTCAGCGCACTAACCAAAGGGATGTTGTGCGAGTTGCCTCCGGGCAAGGGCGCCTGCATGCCGACAAACGATAAATACAGACACCGGGATTCACGGCCACGCACGGGGGATGGCATCATCGCGCGGCCGGACAAAAACAAGCCGGAAAGTCGATAGGCGAGGCAATGCTATGACCATCGGATTGCGGGACGGCGATCGCGCTATCCTTCGGGATACCGCGATTTTCAGTGGCATTCCCGACGAGGCTCTCGAGGGCCTTTTCGCCAATGCCATCGTCCACTCCTATGAGCGCGGTGAAACGATCTTCCTGCAGGGCGATCCGGCGGAGGCGTTTTTCGTCCTGTTCGAGGGCTGGGTGAAGGTCTATCGGCTGACGCCGGCTGGCGAAGAGGCCATCGTGCATGTCTTCACCCGCGGTCAGAGTTTTGCCGAAGCCGCCGCCTTTACCGGCGGGCATTATCCGGTCAGCGCCGAGCCGGTTACCGACTGTCGCCTTGCCGTCATTCCGGTGCGCCGGCTGTTCGACCAGATCATCGAGCGGCCCGAGATCGCGCTCGCCATGCTTGCCTCGACCTCGCAGCACCTGCATGTGCTGGTGCAGCAGATCGAGCAGTTGAAGGCGCATACCGGCGCGCAGCGGGTGGCCGAGTTCCTGATCGAAATGGCGCCGCAGAACAGCGGGCCGTGCACGCTGATGCTGCCTTACGACAAGGCGCTGATCGCCGGCCGTCTCGGTATGAAGCCGGAAAGCCTGTCACGCGCGTTCCAGCGGCTGAAGGAATATGGGGTCAAGGTGCACCAGAACCTGGCTTCGATCGCCGATGTCGGCAAATTGCGCGATTTCGTCGAGGAAGAACGCGCGACCGTTCTTCAGCGTCACAGCGGTCCGGCCCGGGGCTGACAGCGGTCTGGCACCCGGTGAACGCGGGGCTCGAAACCGCGCTGGAAAACAGCGCTCAGTGCTTTCCCTATACTTCATTTTCCCGACTTGACGATCGTCAAGGAGGGTTTTGCGCGGTCGGGCGATAAAGGAACAGTCAACGAGACTTCTCGACGGTGACCGAAGAGCCATCATTCCACCGCCCCTATCTCGAGAGTTCTTCGTTTGGCTCCTCATGGACTGAATAGCCTTGTCGAATGAGGCCCAAATCCAAGGATTTGGGCCTCTTTTTTCTTTGAATGATTTGAAGATAGCGCGCGCGCCAAGTGCCGCCGCAGAAGCTGCGGCTGTGGCACATGGTTGGAAGCGTGTGGCTGTCAGGCGGCCGTCCCGGCGATGTTGTTGCCGATGATGACGAGGCCGAGCACGACAATCAGCACGGCGGCGACGAAGACGTCATAGGTCGTGGCCCAGCCGGGTGCCCGGTCAAGACCGAGATAGCGACGCAGAATCACCCGGCACTTGAAGAAAGTGACGAAGGCGAGCGCCACGAGGAAACCCGTGCCGAGGGCCGCCGTTCCGGTGACGCGGCCGAACACCATGGTGCCGATGGTCAGCATCATCAGGCCGATCCAAGCAGCTTCGAGGCGATGGCGTGTGAGGAAATTGCGGAGCATGGCTGTCTACCTCATCACGTAGATCACGGGGAACACGATCACCCAGATCAGGTCGACCATGTGCCAGAAGGCGGTACCGGTCTCGATATTTTCGAGCGAGTTCCACTTGGCGATGATGGCGAGGATCACCAGGCCGAAAACGACGTGAAGGGCGTGGAAGCCGGTGATCAGATAGTAGAGCGTGAAGAAGGTGTTGGTTTCCATGCCGATGCCGGCCTCGGCCTTCTCGGCGTACTCGAAGAACTTCACGATCAGGAAGACGACGCCGAGCGAACCGGCAGCGAGCAGCCAGAGCCGGTTCATGCGGCTGTCGCCGGCTTCGATCGCGGCGACGGCACGGGCGGCGAAATAGCCGCTTGTCAGAAGCACCATTGTGTTGAGCGCGCCGGCGAGGCGGTTCAGATGATCCTGCGACTCGACGAATGTTTGCGGGTCCATGATGCGGGCGCCGGCGTAGCCGACGAAGGCGGCGCCGAAGACCAGCAATTCGCTGGCGATCAGTAGCCACATGATCGGATTGCCCGGCAGGCCCGACAGCGGGCCCCAGCCTTCGTTCGGATTATGCGGTGCGGCTGGTGCCGGCGCCGCTTCTGCTCGGGTTTCGCCTGACGGCGCCCGATCCTCAACGTTCATATCGATGTCGTCCATTACTGCACCAGTTGCCTGTAGAGCAGGGGGAGGGCCTCTGTCAGCTTCGCGGGGTGGGAGACGATCGCGTAGCCGTTTCGGCCGAAGACATGGGGCACATAATCGCGCGCCCGCTTGTCGATGGTGATGGCGAAGACCGAATGGCCGAGGCGACGCGCTTCAAGAACGGCGCGGCGGGTATCCTCGATGCCGTAGCGGCCTTCGTAGTGGTCGAGGTCGTTCGGCTTACCGTCGGTGAGCACCAGCAGCAGGCGGTGCTGCGACGGCCGCTTGGACAGCTCGCTCGATGCGTGCCGGATGGCGGTGCCGAGCCGTGTGTAGAAGCCGGGTTTGAGGGCTGCGATGCGGGCCTCGACGCCGGGTCCGGTCTTTTCATCGAAGCGTTTGCAGCGGCTGAGATAGACCCGATCTCGGCGCAGCGATGAAAATGCATAGACCGCATGGTCGTCACCGACCGCGTCGAGGCCGTGGCACAGCGCGATAAGCGCCTCGCGGGCGATATCGATGACCGGACGGCCTTCGACCACGCTTTCGGTCGAGCGCGATGTGTCGACGAGGGTCAGCACGGCGAGGTCGCGGGCCTCGGTGCGCGTCGTGGTGTAGATGCGGTCGGACCCCTGTCCGGTGGCGGCGATGTCGACGTAGGAGCGCACCAGCGCCTCCATATCGAGCTCGTTGCCGTCGGGCTGGCGATGGAACTGTATGCGCTTCGGCCGGAACGCCTCGAAGCGGCGCTTGACGGCGCGGATACGCTTGCGGGTCTCGGGGGCGGAAAGGAAACTCGGCACCGCCTCAACCTTATCGGCTTCAGTAGCCAGCACCCGGCATTGTTCGGGCAGGTAGGAGCTGCTGCGATAGTCCCATTCGGGGTAGAGATGCTCTCCGGCGAGCCGCTCGCGGTCGACGTCTTCGGGCGCCAGATCGAGATCGAAGGCGAGCCGGGTCGCCGGCCGCTTCTTCGTTTCGACCAGGCCGATTTCGTCCTGATCGTCGGCGACCTTGCGCGCCTGATCCGGTTCCTCATCGTCAATGGTGCGGTTGATGTTGAGGAATTCGGCCCAGGAGCGGATCGATTCGAACCGGTGCAGGATGATGCTGTCGCGGCGGTTCGCCTCGTCGGACTTCTGCCGCTTGGCGCGGAACCGCTTCTTTTGCGACTGTTCCTTTTCCTCGCTCGCCTTGTTGCTGGCCGGATCCGCGTCCTCGCGCTGACGTCGGCCGGAGGTCGCCAGCCGGCGGTGGTCCGGCCACAGAACGATCGGGCGGAACGGGCGATAGCCGCTGACAGGCTTGAGGTCGGCGAGGTCGATATCGTCATTGCTCACGGCCGCCAGGAGGCGGGCGACCGCTTCGTCCTCGACGCAAGCCTGCTCGCCGATGAGATGGCGAACGACCGTCTCCATCGCGGCTTCTTCCGGCGGAAGTTTCCAGCGCGGCCGGGTTTCGCGCAGCGATTTGCACAGGCGTCCGTAGATCGGTCGCAGGCCGGGGCAGGCGTCGAGGGTTCGGCGGGTCACTTCGAGCGAGTAGCGCAGCGTGGCGATGTCGGCGCGCAACTTGCCCGGCGGTAGTTCCGGCGCTTCGCCGGCAAAGGCCGTCCAGGCTGCTACCCACAGGAAGAGTGCCTCGTTGAGGTCTTTCTCGGGGAACGCGTCGACGCTTTGCGGCAGGGAAAGCCGCTCACCGTCATAGCTCGGGCGTTCCTCGCGCTCCTTGGCGCGGCCGAGGCGGCGGCGCCACGACAGCCGGTGGCCCGATTCACTTTTGACGGCCTGGACGATTTCGACACCCTTGTCGCCGCCAAGTCCGTGGAAGAAGACGCTAAGGCGGGTGCGCATGGTCTCCAGCGTCACGGCAGCTTCGGGAAAACGCGGCGTTTCGTCGAGTTTTTCGACGAAGCGGTGCCATAGCGTGCCTATGGCCTCTTCCGGTTCCCAAAAGTTGATGCCGGACATGGGCGACCCCCACGTCAGCCGATGACGGCGACGACGATGTCGGCGAGACCGCGCTTGACGTCGTTGTCGTCGGTGATCGGCTCGATCAGTGCGACGTGGATGGCCCGCTCCATGGTCAAGCCGTCGCGAATGAGGCTGGCGCAATAGACGAGCAGGCGGGTCGAGACACCTTCCTCGATATCCTGGCCGGCGAGTTCGCGGATCTTGCCGGCCAACCGGACAAGCGCCTTGCAGCGGTTAATCTCGAGACCGCTTTCCTTGGCGACGATCTCCGCCTCGCGGTCGGGTGCGGGGAAGGTGAAATCAAGGGCCAGAAAACGCTGCCGGGTCGACGGTTTCAGCGTTTTCAGGATGTTCTGGTAGCCGGGGTTGTAGGACACCACCAGCATGAAATTGTCGGGTGCTTCGAGGATCTCGCCGGTGCGATCGAGCGGCAGGATGCGGCGATCGTCGGTCAGCGGATGCAGCACGACGGTGACGTCCTTGCGCGCTTCCACAACCTCGTCGAGATAGCAGATGCCGCCTTCGCGCGCGGCGCGGGTCAGCGGCCCGTCAACCCAGACCGTATCTCCGCCCTTCAATAGGTAGCGACCGGTGAGGTCGGCGGCGGTGAGGTCGTCATGGCAAGCGACGGTGTGAAGTGGCAGGCCGAGCCGGGCGGCCATGTGCGAGACGAACCGGGTCTTGCCGCAGCCGGTCGGTCCCTTGAGCAGGAGCGGCAGCTTGTTGCGGTAGGCGGTTTCGAAGATCGCGCACTCGTCGGCGGTCGGCGAGTAGAAGGGAAGGGAGCTGTCGCTCCCTTCCCCGCTGGAGACGATCCTGTCGGATGTCGTAAGGCTCATTGCATGTGCCTTTTCTGGTTGGCCTTATTCGGCCGGGGCAGCAGAAGCCGGACCCGAGATCACTTCCGTGGAACGCGGCACGAGGACCGAGTACAGGAAGAGCAGGGCGCCGATCACGACCACGGCACCTGAGCCGAAGCGCATCCAGTAGAAGATCGCGAGCTGATCCTGGACGTCCATGAAGTATTCGCCGTTGACGCGCTGCAGGTGGGTCTGAACCGCACCGGCAAAGGTCAGGGTGAAGGTCATGAACGCCATACCGCCGGACATCAGCCAGAAGCTGAGCATGTTCAGCACCTGGTTGTACGGTGCCCGGTTGGTCAGGTGCGGCATCGCGAAGGTGATGATACCGAGATTGAGCGACACATAGGCACCGAAGAAAGCGAGGTGACCATGGGCAGCGGTAATCTGGGTACCGTGCGTGTAGTAGTTGATCGGGGCAAGCGTGTGCAGGAAGCCCCACACGCCGGCGCCGAAGAAGGCAAGCGTCGAGCAGCCCAGCGCCCACAGGATCGCCGCTTTGTTCGGATGATCCCGGCCACCCTTCCAGACCATGGAGAAGGTGAACAACACCATGGCGAAGAACGGCGCCACTTCAAGCGCGGAGAAGATCGAGCCGACCCACTGCCAGTAACCCGGGGTGCCGATCCAGTAGTAGTGGTGGCCGGTGCCGAGCAAGCCGGTGAACAGGGCAAGCGCGACGATGGCATAGAGCCACTTTTCGACGACTTCGCGGTCAACGCCGGTGAGCTTCAGCATCATGAAGGCAAGCACGGCGGCCATCACCAGTTCCCACACGGCTTCCACCCACAGATGGACGACGTACCACCAGTACATCTTGTCCAGCGCGAGGTTGGCCGGGTTGTAGAGCGAGAACAGGAAGAAGATGGCAATGCCCCACAGGCCGAGGAGCAGCACGTTGGAAACGGCTGTCTTGCGGCCCTGCAGCACGGTCATCGTGATGTTGAACAGGAAGATCAACGCGGCGACGACGATGCCGAGCTTCACCCACAGTGGCTGTTCGAGGAACTCGCGGCCCTCGGTGCCGAGCAGGAAGTTGCCGTGGAACAGGTCGAACACATAAGTGACGACCACACCGGCAGTGCCGAGCACGAGGATCAGCAGCTGCAGATAACCGAGCATCGGCGAGTAGATCTCACGTTCCGTTTCCTCGGGTATCAGGTAGTAGGCGGCGCCGAAGAAGCCGAGCAGCAACCACACGACCAGAGAGTTGGTGTGCAGCATCCGTACGATGTTGAACGGAAGCAGATCGGACAGGAAGTTCGGCACCACGTAGATGTAGCCCGCGATCAAGCCCACGGTGACCTGCACCGCGAACAGGATCATCGCGACCAAAAAGTAGGCGTAAGCGACTTTCTGACTTTCGTATTTCATGGCTTCGTCCTTCCCTTAACCGGCTTCGTGCGGCGGCCAATTTTGCGTATTGATCCGGCTCACCCACTCGAAGAACGCGGCGAGATCGTCGAGTTCTTGTTCGGTCAGGTCGAACTTCGGCATCTGGCGGCGGCCCTCGATCCCCGTCGGTTGGGCTTTGATCCAGTCCTTGATGGCGGTTTTAGCGCCGTCCGGATCGTCTTTACCACCATAGCGCAGGAACACGTTGCCAAGCTCTGGCGCGAAGTAGGCGCCTTCACCCAGAATCGTGTGGCAGTCAATACAGGCATTGACCTCCCAAACCCGCTTGCCGCGCTCCACCGACTCACTGAGACCGGCATGGTCGGTCGAAGTGTTGACGATGTAGCTATGGCTATGTGCTGTCATCAATACGAAGACAACGAGAAAGAAAATAGACCCCCCATAGAAGATGTTTCGGGCCTGTGACTTTGTGAAACCTTCGCTCATTAACTCCTCCTTCAGAGGATTCAGTCCCCATCACCCTTGCACGCTACGTTTGACGGGCATTGCTTCCTTGACGAAAGTCAAGCAGTTCCCGAAGGCGGTGGATAGCTTGGAAAAAGTTAGCGTATATCTCTGAAAATAAAGGAGAAACCAGTTCTTCAGATAAAATTTGACTTTGGTCAAGGAGGAAAGACCCGATCGGATCGACGCTCCGGCCGTCTACCCTGAAACCGAGGGAACTGGTGATGAAGACGAATAAAACACTGCGTAAGGCCGCTCTCCTGGCGAGTGCCGGTTTTTCGCTCGCGCTGATTGGGGGCGTAGGCAGCGCGTTGGCGCAGGACGCCAAGGCTCCGGAGCTGTCCAAGGAAGCGTATGAGAGTTCAAAGACGATCTACTTCCAGCGTTGCGCTGGTTGTCACGGCGTGTTGCGCAAAGGCGCGACGGGCAAGAACCTCGAGCCGGAAAGCACTCTGAAGCTCGGCCAGGAACGCCTTGAGAAGATCATCACGCTCGGCACCGAAGGCGGCATGAACAACTTCGACGACGTGCTGACGCCCGAGCAGATCAGCCAGATGGCGACCTACATCCAGCTCGATGCGCCGAAGCCGCCCGAGATGTCGCTGTCTCTGATGAAAGAGCGCCGCAAGGTCTATGTCGAGCCGGCCGATTATCCGGACAAGCCGCTGCATGGCCGCAACTGGGAAAACTTCTTCGTCGTTATCGAACGTGACGCCGGCAAGGTTGCCATCGTCGACGGTGACAAGCACGAGATCGTTGCCCATCTCGACACCGGTTACGCGGTGCACGTGATCAAGGCGACCGAGCATCACAACGTCGAGCATGCCAAGTATCCTGGCCGCTTCTGGTACACGATGGGTCGTGACGGAAAGCTGACCAAGATCGACCTGTGGCAGACGCCGGACAAGATGCGCGTTGCCGAAGTCCAGGTGGCCTACGACGCCCGTGACGTCGCCGTTTCCGGCGATGGCAAGTACATCATCGGTGGTGGTTACTGGCCTCCGCACTTCGTGATCGTCGATGCCGAAACGATGGATCCGCTGAAGGTGGTCTCCACCCGCGGCGTCAACATCGACGGCGACTATGTCGAAGAATCGCGCGTTGCGGCGATCTACACCACGCCGAACGAGTCGACCTTCCTGGTTGCTGCCAAGGAACTCGGCCAGATGTGGCAGGTCGACTACACCGACCTCGACAATCTGAAGACGACCAAGATCAACACCGCGAAGTTCCTGCACGACGGCTTCTTCGATCCGACGGGCCGGTACTTCCAGATCGCGGCAAACGCCTCGAACAAGATCGCCGTGGTCGACTCCAAGACCCAGAAGAAGGAAGCTCTGATAGACGTCGGCAAGCTTCCGCATCCGGGACCGGGCGCCAACTGGAACGATCCGGAATGCGGTCCGGTCGGTGGCACGACCCATCTGGGCGAAGGCACGGTGACGGTCTGGGGCAACGATCCGGCAGGTCATCCCGACCAGGCCTGGAAGGTTTGCTACACGGTCGAGACGGACGGGCCGGGCCTGTTCATCCGCACCCATCCGACTTCGGACTATGTCTGGGCTGACCAGACCAAGCATCCGGAACCGGAAGTGCAGCAGTCGATCCAGGTTTTCGACAAGAAGACCCGCGAAATCGTGAAGACGATCCAGTTGACCGACAAGGAAGGCTATGCGGCCGTCCATATCGAGTTCAACAAGGACGGCTCGGAAGTCTGGGTTTCGGTCTGGAACCGCTCGACGTCGCTTGAGCCGAATGGCGAGATCGTGATCTTCGATGCGAAGACTCTCGAAGAGAAGACCCGTATCCCGGGATTCTATGCGCCGACCGGCAAGTTCAACGTCTACAACCGGACGAACCACGTCACATAATCGACGTGTCCAAAACGGGAGGACGGGCCTCGTGCCCGTCCTTTCCACCCCTGCGGGGGGAAGACCAGATTTGAGATTTGCGATGAGACCGCGTTAGAGTCCGGGACGGACCGGCGCGGTTTATTGTTTTCAGTGAGGGGCCGCGTTGCAGCGGACTGACGCGAGGAAAGATCATGCCCGAGACGAAGGGATCGGATCGAGCTGGGGGACAGGCGGGTAACGCCGGCGGTATGAGCAAGGGACGGCGGTGGCTGTTCGGCGCATCGATTGGCGGTGGCGTGGCACTGTTCCTGGCCGGCATCGTATTCTGGGGTGGTTTCAACACCGCCATGGAAGCGACCAACACGCTGGAGTTCTGCATCTCCTGTCACGAGATGGAGAGCACCGTCTATCAGGAATACAAGAACACCATCCACTATCAGAATCGCACTGGTGTTCGCGCGGTCTGTTCGGACTGCCACGTGCCGGATCCGTGGGTGCACAAGATGGTGCGCAAGATCCAGGCGTCGAAGGAAGTCTGGGGCAAGATTACCGGCACCATCAATACGCCGGAAAAATTCGAAGCCAAGCGGCTCGAACTCGCCAAGAACGTCTGGAGCACGATGAAGCAGACGGACTCGCGCGAATGCCGCAACTGCCACAATTTCGAATCGATGGCGCCGGAGTTCCAGCGCCCGCGTGCCCGCCAGCAGCATCTGAACGCATTTGAAACCGGCCAGACCTGCATCGACTGCCACAAGGGCATCGCGCACAAGCACATCCGCGACCTCCTCGAAGAGGAAGAGCTGGAAGCGCTCGAGAAGCCGAATCCGGCGTTCGTCCGCGACGTGCCGGAAATCTTCACCGCCAGCCTGAAAAAGGTCCAGGAACGCGAAGCCGAGGAAGCTGCCAAGGCCGAAGCCGAAGCCAAGGCCGCCGATGAAGCGACCAAGGCGCGTATCGAGCGTGCGGTCAGCAGCGCGGTCGACAAGGCCGTTGCCGAAGCGGTTGCCGCTGAACGCGCGAAGATCGCGGCCGATGGCGGAACCGTCGTCGCGGAGGCCCCTGCCGCCGATGCGGCTGCCGACAAGGGCGAGAGCGTTGCCGGCAACGTCAACTGGGATGCCGTGGAAGGCAAAGCCGTCACGCTGTTCTACCCGGGGCAGACGTCGTTCGAGTGGATCCAGACCGGCAAGGATCATGGTGGTGCGCGTGCCGTCACCAAGGCTGGCGATCGGTGCTCGACCTGCCATGCCAAGGAAGTGAAGGACATGGGCGCCAAGCTGGTGTCCGGCGAGAAGGCGGAAGAAACGCCGATCCCGGGCAAGCGGCCGTTCATCGAAACGACGGTTCAGGCCACGCATGATGCCGACAACCTCTATCTGCGCTTCCAGTGGATGGATGGGGAGCATGCGCCGGCGCCGTTCGTCGACGGTGGCAAGATGGATCCGGACAACCAGGTCAAGGTCGCGATGATGATCGCCGGCACGGGCATCGAGTATGCCGAGCAGGCCGGTTGCTGGGTCACCTGCCACCACGACTCGCGCCGTATGCCGGATGCACCCGATGCGGAAGCGCTTGGCGGTGCTGGTGATGTGGCCGGGCGGATCGATCTGCACGACGGCGTGACCAAGTACATCGCCGAATCGCGGACCAAGGTCGAAGTGGCCGGCCGTCGCGGCAAGGTGCGCGGTGGCTGGGACAAGCTGAAGGATCAGGGCGAGATCGATGCTCTCGTCGAAGCCGGGACGTTCCTGGATCTGATGCGCTATCGTTCAGGCGCGAAGGCCGAGAACGGTCAGGTTCTGATGCAGCGCGACATGAATGCCGGCGTCCAGGTCGAGGCTGAAGGCTCGCTCGACGGCGGCATGTGGACCGTGGTTCTGAAGCGTCCGCTGACGTCGGCCGAAAAGGGCGACATCAGCCTTGAAGCCGGCAAGACCTACATGGTCGGCTTCGCGATCCATGACGACTATGCCAACGCCCGTTTCCACCACGTCTCGCTCGAGTTCACGCTTGGGCTGGACAATCCGGAAGCGGAGATCAACGTCGTCGGTCAGTGATGACACCGGGGCGGCCGGGCATGATGTCCGGCCGCCCATCGGCTTTTTTCCGAGCCGATAGAAGACCAGCGGGAGAGGAGTTTTCGCGATGAACTCGAAGCTCGTCCTGGCCGGCCTTGCCGCCGGCCTTGTTTGTGTTTTTGCCACGCCGTCGCTTGCCGTGCGCGACAAGACCAAGATCCCGAAAATCTGCGCCCAGGCCGAGGAGCGCTATCAGAAGCTCTACGGCAAAGCGTCGTCGGAAGAGCCGTTCACCGTGGTGATGACCTACAAGTACACGTTCTGCCCGGAACACATCACAGTGAAACAGGGCACGACGGTTCGTTGGGTCAATGTCGACAAGCGCACCAGCCACGATGTGTGGTTCAACGAGCGCGAGGCAGATCCGAAACCGCGGCTTTTCCCCGAAGAATTTCTCGAGATGACCTTTGATCTGCCGCCTGGCGAATACCCCTATGTCTGCAGTCCGCACTGGAAAAGCGACGACATGACGGGAACAGTTACGGTCGAGCCGTAAACCTGGAGCCTGAACCTTAGGGTTTTCACTGTCGCGCCAGGGCCGAATACAGGTTAGCTCCCTGTTGACCGGCCTGGAATTGGTATCCTTGACAATAGTCAAGGTGACCCATGCCCTGTCGGTCGATGGTGATATCACGAGGACGAGACGGGGCGAGGAGACCGATTGGCATGTCGATCGGGATGAAAACTATCGGAAAAGTCACTCTGGTGGGTGCCGGTCCGGGCGATCCGGACCTGCTGACCGTCAAGGCGCTCCGGCTTCTCGCCGATGCCGATGTCGTGGTCTACGACCGGCTGGTTTCCGACGATATTCTGGCGTTGATTTCGCCCAATGCCGAACGCGTGCCGGTCGGCAAGGCTCCGCGGCACCATCCGGTTCCGCAGGACGAGATCAACCGTATTCTGATCAAGCTTGCGCGTGACGGTCGCGACGTGGTTCGTCTCAAGGGCGGCGATCCGTTCATCTTCGGGCGCGGCAGCGAGGAAACCGAGGAGCTGTTCGCGGCCGGCGTGCCTTTCGATGTGGTTCCGGGAATCACGGCCGCGCAGGGCGCGTCCGCGTCGACCGGCGTGCCGCTGACCCACCGCGGGCTCGCCAATTCCGTTCGCTACATCACCGGTCACTGTCGCGCCGACCAGCCGCTCGACTTCGACTGGCAGGGGCTTTGCGACCCGCATACGACGCTGGTGATCTATATGGGCCACGCGAACATCGCCGAGATCACGTCGAGCCTTATCGCGCATGGGCGCGCCCACACGACGCCGGTGCTGGCGGTGTCGCGGGCGAGCCGCGCCGATCAGAGCGTCCGGCTGTCATCGCTCGGCGCCATCACCGCGGACGTCGCGGAGGGTGCCTTCGAAGCCCCGGTGTTGTTCGTTGTCGGCGAGGTTGCGACGCTCTATCGCTCGCAGGACAACGTTCTGCCCGCCGAGATCGTCCAAGTGGCGCGGGAGGTTTGCTATGTCTGAGGCGTTTCCGCTGCGCGCCCTGCTGGCCGCCATGGTCGTCGCGGGAACCGCGTCAGCGGCCGTGCCGGCAATCGCGACCGGTGCCGATCTTACGCCGGAGCGCATTGCGGAGCTGACCGAGTTCGTCCGCCAGGACTGCGGCTCATGCCATGGCATGACCATGAAAGGCGGGCTCGGCCGGCCGCTCACGAAAGAGGCGCTTGCCGATTTCGACGAGGAAACCCTCAATCTGATCATTCTCGACGGCATTCCCGAAACGGCGATGCCGCCCTGGCGGCCGCTTCTGAGCGAAGCTGAAGTCGCGTGGATTTCCCGTGCCCTGAAGGAGGGGCATATCGAATGAAGACACTGGTTGCGTTTCTCGTTGCGCTTGTTCTCCTGCCGGCCACGCTGCTGGCGGACGATCTGCGCGGGACCGGCGACCTCGGCGTCATCGTCGAGCGGGCGACCGGGTCGGTGCTCGTCATCGACACCACCAATCACGCCATTCTCGGCCGCGTCGAGGGGCTCGGCGACCTGTCGCATGCCTCCGTCGTCTACAGCCGCGACGAGCGCTACGCCTATGTCTTTGGCCGCGACGGCGGGCTGACCAAGGTCGATATCCTGACGCGCAGCATCGCCAACCGGGTGGTGCAGGGCGGCAACGCCATCGGCGGCGCGATCTCCGACGACGGCACGCTGATCGCCGTTTCCAATTACGAGCCGGGCGGCGTGAAGGTGTTTAATTCGGATACGCTCGAGCTGGTCGCCGATATCCCCGCGACCTACGGCAATGCGGGCGAACAGTCGAAGACTGTCGGTCTCGTCGATGCGCCGGGCCGTCGTTTCGTCTTCTCGCTGTGGGATGCGGGCGAGACCTGGATCGCGGATTTTTCCGGCGGCAACACGCCGAAGGTCACGAAGTTCAGCGGCATCGGCGCCAACCCGTATGACGGGCTGGTCACCGGCGACGGGCGGCACTACATCGCCGGCCTGTTCGGCGAGGATGGTCTGGCGCATATCGATCTGTGGGCCGATGAGCTGAAGGTCGAACGGATCCTCGATCACTACGGCAAGGGCACCCAGAAGCTGCCCGTCTACAAGATGCCGCATCTCGAAGGCTGGGCGCTTGCGGGCGACCGCTTCTACCTGCCGGCGGTCGGTCACCACGAGGTGCTGATCGTCGATGCGACCAAGTTCACCGAGATCGGCCGGGTCAAGGTCGCCGGCCAGCCGGTGTTCGCGATGGCGCGGCCGGACGGGCGTCAGGTCTGGGTCAATTTCGCCCTGCCGGACAATCACATCATCCAGGTCATCGATGTGCCGAGCCAGAAGATTGTGCATCAGTTCGAGCCGGGCCCGGCGGCGTTGCACATGGAATTCGCGCCGCGCGGCCACGAGGTCTGGATCTCGGTGCGCGATGCGGACCGGATCGACATCTACGACACCACGACGTTCAAGAAGAAGGCCGAGCTGCCGGCGACGAAACCGAGCGGCATCTTCTTCACGGCGCGCGCACACAGGACCGGACTATGAACTTCCAGCCCCGTGCCTTCCTCGACGAGATCGACAAGCTGCTGATCGACAAGTGGCAGCGCGATTTCCCGCTCGTGCATTACCCGTTCACGGCGCTCGGCGTGCCGCTAGGATTGAGCGAGGACGACGTCCTGCTGCGTCTTGAGCGCATGATCGCGGAAGGGACGGCGACGCGGCTCGGTGCCGTGCTTGCGCCCAACACGCTCGGTGCCAGCACACTGGCCGCGATGGCGGTGCCGGACGAGCGCCTCGACGAGGTCGTCGAACGGGTCAACAGCTATCCCGGCGTCAATCACAACTATCAGCGCGAACACGATCTGAACCTGTGGTTCGTCGTGACCGGCGCCGATCGCGATGCGGTCGATGCGACGCTTGCCGGTATCGAGGAAGACACAGGACTTGCCGTGCTCGATCTGCCGATCGAATGCGCCTATCACATCGATCTCGGTTTCCCGATCGACGGTCTGAAGGCGTCTCGCGCGAAGGACTGGAAGGCGCAGTGCTCGCCCGACACCTCGGTGATCACGGCGCAAGATCGCGGCCTGATCCGTGCCATCGAAGACGGCCTGCCGCTGGTCGACCGGCCTTACGCGGCGATTGCGAAGCGGCTCGGCACGAGCGAGGACCACGTCATTGCGCGGCTGCAGGTGTTGATCGGCGCCGGTGTGGTGCGCCGTCTGGGCATTGTCGTGCGGCATCATTCGGTGGGCTTCTCATCGAACGCGATGGCTGTGTGGCAGATCGATCCGGTCGAGGTCGACGAGCTCGGCAGTCGCTTCGCGCAGCATCCGGCCGTGACGTTGTGCTACCGCCGTCGTCCGGCCGCGCCACAATGGCCGTACAATCTCTTCGTCATGGTGCACGCCAAGGAACGCGCGGCGGCGCGTGAGGTGATCGCCGACCTGAACCGCATGCACGAGGTTGGCGATGTTCCTCAGGCGGTGCTGTTCTCGACCCGCTGCTTCAAGCAACGCGGCGCCCGTCTCGGGAGCGCTCAGGCGGCCAGAAAGCGGAGTGCGCGATGACAGGGGATGCACGGTCGGCGGAGCGCCCGGAGCTTGACGATCTCGATCGTCAGATCATCAACACCCTCCAGGGCGGATTCCCGCTTTGCACGCGCCCCTTTGCCGTCGCAGCCCTTCCTTTCGGTATTTCCGAGCGGGAGCTGATCGACCGAGTGCGCAGACTGCTCGAAGTCGGCGCATTGTCGCGTTTCGGGCCGATGGTCAATGCCGACCGCATGGGCGGCGGCTTCTGCCTGTGCGCACTGTCGGCGCCGGCTGAGCGCTACGAAGAGGTCACGGAAATCGTCAACGGCTTCATCGAGGTGGCGCACAATTACGCGCGCGATCATCGGCTGAATATGTGGTTCGTGATCGCCGCCGAACGGCCCGAACGGGTCGACGAGGTGGTGCGCGAGATCGAGCAGGCAACGGGACTCGATGTGTTCGCCTTCCCGAAGGAAGAAGAATACTTCGTCGAGTTCAAGGTGGCGCTATGACGGAAATCGACGAAAAGGACCGCGCCATCCTCAAGGTGACGTCCGTCGGCCTGCCGCTCGAGACCGAGCCGTACCATGCGATTGCCGCCGAAGTCGGCCTGCCGGTGGATGAGGTGCGCGAACGGCTGATGCTGATGCTCGATCTGGGCATCATCCGCCGCATCGGCGCGGTGCCGAACCACTACCGGCTCGGCGTCACCGCCAACGGCATGAGCGTGTGGGATGTCGACGACGAGGCGCTGGCCGAGCTCGGGCCGCAGATCGGTGCGCTCGATTTCGTCACCCATTGCTATCGCCGGCCGCGCCATCTGCCTGACTGGCCGTACAATCTGTTCGCCATGGTACACGGCGCGACGCGCGACGATGTCGAGGCCAAGGTTGCGCGCATCGCCGAGCTGATCGGGCCCGCCTGCCGAGCCCATGAAATTCTATATTCGAAGCGGATCCTCAAGAAGACCGGCATGCGCTTCGCTGGTTAGAGCATTTCTCGTGATCACCGGATCACTCGATACGCTCTAACACTTCGGTTTAACGCGATTTCTTGTCCGAAAAGTCTGCCAACTTTTCGGGAAAGCGCTCTAGGACACGACCATGTTTCGACTGACACACTATCTGCGCGAGATTGCCAATCCGACCCCGCTCGGTCCGCATCGGGAGCCGCCGGGACCGGTGGTGATCTGGAACCTGGTGCGACGCTGCAATCTGAAGTGCAAGCACTGCTATTCGATCTCGGGCGACGTCGATTTCCCGGGTGAGCTGAATACCGACGAAGTCTACACCGTGATGGACGACCTCAAGGGCTTCCGCGTCCCGGTGCTGATCCTGTCGGGCGGCGAGCCGCTGTTGCGGCCCGATATCTACGACATTTCCGCGCGCGCCAAGGGCATGGGCTTCTACACCGCGCTGTCGACCAACGGCACGCTGATCGACGAGCCGGTCGCCGACAAGGTGGCCGGGATCGGTTACGACTATGTCGGCATCTCGCTCGACGGTATCGGCGCGGTGCATGACGCCTTCCGCGGCATGGAAGGAGCGTTCGACGCCTCGCTTGCCGCCGTGCGCCATCTGCACAAGCGTGGCGTCAAAGTCGGCCTGCGCTTCACCATGACAGACGACAACGCGGCGAACCTGGAAGAACTGCTCGACCTGTGCGTCGAGGAAGAGGTCGACAAGATCTACCTGTCGCACCTCGTCTATGCCGGGCGCGGCAACAAGAACCGTGGCGACGATGCGCGCATCGAGACGACGCGCGCCAAGATGGAAACGCTGATCGAGCGGGCCTGGGCCGATGTCGAGGCGGGTTCGAGCCGCGAATACGTCACCGGTAACAACGATGCCGACGCGGTCTTCCTGCTCAACTGGGTGCGCCGTCGGTTCCCGGAGAGCGAAGCGCATCTGACCGAGTTGCTGACCCGCTGGGGCGGCAATTCATCGGGCGTGCACATCTCCAATATCGACAATCTCGGCAACGTCCATCCCGACACGATGTGGTGGCACTTCGACCTCGGCAACGTGAAGGAACGGCCGTTCTCGGAGATCTGGACCGATACCAGCAACCCGGTCTTTGCCGGCCTGAAACAGCGGCCGCGCGCGGTCGAGGGGCGCTGCGGCGCCTGCAAATATCTCAACATCTGCGGTGGCAACACGCGGGTGAGGGCGCTTCAGGTGTCCGGCAATCCGTGGGCCGAAGATCCCGCCTGTTACATGACCGACGAAGAGATCGGTCTCGATGCGCCGTCCGAGCGCCTCGTCGTGACCCCGTTCAGAGGAGTACGTCATGAAGCGCGTCATCGGGCTTCTTAGTGTCGCAATCGCCGCATTCGCGGTAACGCCCGCGACGGCTTCCGACAGCGCTGTCGATGTCGATGCGCTGTACACCAAGCATTGTGTGGAATGCCACGGCCCGACGCGGCTCGGCGGTATCGGGCCCGCGCTGATCCCGGAAACGCTGAAGCGGCTGAAGCCCGACGATCTGGCGCTTGCGATCCGCGAGGGGCGTCCGGCGACGCAGATGCCGGCGTTTGGCGAGGAGATCGACGAGGCGGGCATTGCCGCGCTGGTCGAACGTATCCGCACGCCGCTTGCCGAGATACCGCCCTGGGGCCCGGAAGAAATCGCAGCGACGCGCGAAATGAACCCGGACTACAAGCCCGCCGACAAGCCGGTGTTCACCTCCGATCCGATGAACCTGTTCATCGTGGTCGAAACGGGCGATCATCATGCGACCGTGCTCGATGGCGACACGTTCGAGCCGTTGACCCGCTTCCCGACGCCCTATGTCGTCCATGGCGGACCGAAATTCACCTCCGACGGGCGCTATGTGTTCTTCATGTCGCGCGACGGCTGGGTGATGAAGTACGACATCTGGTCACTGCAGGAAGTCGGCCGGGTGCGCGGCGCGATCAACTCGCGCAACATCGCGCTCTCCCATGACGGCAAACACATCGCGTTGGCGAATTACCTGCCGCACAGCCTGGTGCTGTTGAGCACGGAAGACCTGACGCTGGAGAAGATCATCCCGGCTGTCGGCGCCGACGGCAAGTCGTCCCGCGTCAGTGCCGTCTATCAGGCGCCGCCGCGCAAGAGCTTCATTCTGGCGCTCAAGGATCTGCCGGAAGTCTGGGAAGTGTTCTACGGCGAGGATCCGCCGTTCTACGGCTTCGTTCATGACTATCGCACCGAAGGGCCGCCCAAGCAGACCGATCCCTTCCCGGTTCGCCGTATCAAGCTCGACGACTATCTCGACGACTTCTTCTTCGATCAGGCCTACGAGCATCTGATCGGCGCGGCGCGGAACGGCAAGAACGGCCAGGTCGTCGACATGGTGATCGGTCGGAAGGTGGCCGATATCGACCTGACTGGCCTGCCGCATCTCGGCTCGGGAATCTCGTGGAAGGTCGGCGATCAGACGGTGATGGCGACGCCGCATTTGCGCGAGAGCTCGATCAGCATCATCGACATGAAAACGTGGAAGACGATCAAGCGGCTCGAGACGCTGGGGCCGGGCTTCTTCATGCGCAGCCACGAGAAGTCGCGCTACGCCTGGGCGGATGTGTTCTTTGGTCCGAACCGGGACGCGATGCACATCATCGACAAGGAGAAGCTCGAAATCGTCAAGACGCTGAAGCCGGAACCGGGCCGCGTCGCGGCGCATGTCGAGTTCGACCGCGACGGCAGCCACGCCATCGTCTCCATCTGGGAGGACGACGGGGCGATCCTGATCTACGACGCCAAGACGCTCGAGATCGTCAAGCGGCTTCCGATGAAGAAGCCGTCGGGCAAGTACAACGTCTTCAACAAGATCACGTTCGAGGAGGGAACAAGTCACTGAGCAGGGCTTGCCAAGCAGGACTTGCCAAGTACGACCGGCGGGCGCGATACGGGTGGTTGCGTCCGCGTTTGAGGTTTCGGGGCGGAATACGAGGCCAATGTCCGCGCTGCCAGGGGGCAGGCGGGCGCAAGAAAGGGAAGATCGGCCATGATGATGGTTGCCGACAAACTGGAATTTCCCGCAACCGGAGATCCGATGATCGATGAAGATCACGCGGAGTTCGCCGAAATGGTGGTCAAGTTCGAAACCCTCGCGGACGACGAACTGGCGCCGACGATGGATGCGCTCGCCAAGCATCTGGCGGAGCATTTCGCCCGCGAAGAGAAACTGATGACGAAGACCGGCTTCCCGGCCTATGTGATCCACAAGGGAGAGCATGAGCGCGTGCTGAACTGGGTCGCCTCGATCAAGGTGCAATTGCGTGCCGGCGATGTGGCCGCCGTTCGCGAGTTCCTGGCAAAGGACGTACGCGAGTGGTTCGTCACCCATGCCGCAACGATGGATACGGCAACCGCGAACTGGGCGCGCAACCGGGTTCTGGCCTACTGATCGCCTGCCTCAGGCGGTCTCTCGTGAAATGAGCGGCGGCATGTCGTGCCGTCGCGGTGTCACTGTTCGGTTCATATCGCGTCCGAACGGAGCCTCCCGCCTCTCGTCAAACGGCGTGTCGACCGCACCGGACGGCGTCAGGCTGGCCGTTTTCTTCCGGGCGGAAATTGCGCCAATTGCCGGCAAGTTCTGTTTGGACAGCGCGCAGAAAATATGACAAAAGGAGCGCGCTTGACGCCGTCGTTCTGACCGCGCAGTGCCGCCCGTTCAGGGCATCAGGCCGGTATAGCTCAGCTGGTAGAGCACCTGATTTGTAATCAGGGGGTCGCGGGTTCGAATCCTGCTGCCGGCACCAACAATCTCAATAAGTTATGCGTTTTCTATCGTCCGGGAATTTGTCTTAGGTAGCACGGCGGTAGCACCAGAAGCATTTTCGTGCGCCCATGTGAACTGTGTCTAGGCAGGTGGTTGCTCGTTTAAGAAATCCGCAAGGGAGCAATCATCGAAGTGACCGATACGCTGGTTTGGCGAATATGGATTCGTTTCAGTGTTTTGGTCGGTTTAACTGGACGATGGCATTAGCTAACCGATCGGTCGACAAATAGTGCGGGCTGTGTGGCCGGCGATTGCCTGAACATTGTTCCCTCGATGCACGGAACGACATTCCAGCCCGACACGTTTCGAATTGCGCGCGCAGGTGAGTCTGTCGACGAAATGCGGCACGCGCTTAACGGTTGACCGCATCTCTTAATGCGTGTGCAATGCTTGCGGTTCATCCAAAGGTGGGAGGGTGATATGCGCAGTATGGGCATCGCTGTTGCGGGAGCTGCGTTCCTCGCAGTCGCGCCATCATCGTTCGCTGCTGACCGAGCGGGTGTACTCATCGGTAAGTCCGAAATGGATGCGATAGCGTGTCTCGGGGCTCCGTCGTTTATGAAAGAGTATGGCCCGGATACGCTCATTGTTTGGCAGGGTATGCGCGCCGGTCGCGGTGGAATGCTTCTTCACAACCCGAACCCGTATGCTCCTTCAACTTTTGTCGGCGCACGCGATGAGACGTGTCAGGTTACCGCGAAAGTCAGGGGTGGGCGCATCGTTGCAGCCAGTTCAAAGTCGGGTGGGAAAATCCTGTTCAACTTCCAATGTGGGCGGATGCTTAGCGCGTGTGAGTAGACGTGTACGCTCCCGATCCCAAATGCGACTTGTGGCACGTTAACGGTTCGGGGGTGCGGACCTGCCTACCTGGTAAACTAATAGTGTCCGTCTGGTGCAACTGTCGTGGGTGAACAAGTGAGTCGCGCAGTTGCATATTCCGGACCGTGAGCGTTTGTTCCGTTGCTGTTATTGGGGTCACAGTTGCGTGGGTCGGACTGTGGCGACGATTTTTCGGACTGTTGTTTTTTCTGTGACCATCGGGCGAACGTTTTTTTTGCCGGTTGATTGGTGAGGTTGCAGGCGTGCTCGGTGAGGCGGTATTCCGTCGCAATGCGGTCTTTTCGGCTAAACGCCGATGGCGTCGTAATTTCCACGAAGCCTTTGGCGATGAGTTCCTTGAGGGATCGGCTGACGGTGCTCTTGTCGCAATTTGCGGCGATGGCTAAGCGGCGAACTGAAGCGCCAATCATGCCGTTGTTGGTGCCGTTGTAGAGGCGCCCAAGCTCGGTATAGACGACCCGGGTTGCGGGTTTGAGCGATTTCCAAGCTTCGGTGCGCATCATCCATTCGTGCAAGCGCACGTGTTTTGTGTCGCGACGGGAGCGTCCCGCCCTGGGTTTCGGCTTTCCCATTCGCCAGCATCTCCGCTGAGTTGGGAGGGCGGAGCCATTGCCCCACCTTCGTTGCTGCGTCAAATGCGTTCCGGCAATCCCTCAAGGGCTGCCAACGCGTCATGGCTGATAGTCGGGATTAGGTTGCGGCAGAGCCGGATGAGGGCTTTTCGGGTGCGGAAGTACCCACGAGCCTCGAAGCGCGGCTGGCCGCGCTTCTCTCCCCGTTTCTGCTGCAATATCCACTGGATGCCATCGCGGCAGGCAATGACGCGCCAGTTCGGATCTATGTTGATGGCAACGCCACGATAGTTGCTATCGCACTCGCGATGGCTTGAGGCTGCATTCATCCTGCCCGCTCCTTCGCCGAAACGGCTTTGACCACTTCGACTGGCGTTCGTAAGACATAACGACCGTGGTTACCGGGAAATGGGCCACTGTGTTTTTCTCGGATGGTCTCGATTTCGAGTCCGCACTTGCGGAGTTGGTGTACGTATTCGGACCATCGGGGAGCGGGTCTTTCGATTGGCGTGATACCCTGCGCTCCGGCGTCAATGAGGTGATGGAGCGTCCAAGCAAGCCGGCCGTTTACGGTGACTGAGCGGGAAGGGTCGGCCTTCGTCCTGACGGTAATTTTGACAATGGCGGTTCTCATCGCTGGGCCTCCGTGCCAAACGCCAGTTCGGCCATGCGGTTTGCCAGCGACGGCGACACGCGCCAACGCGTAGCGATCCGGGAACCGGCTTGCGTCAGGGGAACTGAGGGGTGATGAAGCTCTGCCCATTCGAACAAAGGCAAAGCTCCGCCGTTGCGCCGCGAAGGGCGCCTGTGATACATTTTCATGTGATTATTTTCCTTTAGCCGGTCTGCGTCGCGCGGCCGGCCTCTTTTTTGTTCGGGCTACGCCGCGTTATGCGAGGTCGACTCGCGACGGCAGGATGCTACCCACGCCTCAAGGTCAGTTCGGGCATACCGCACCTGATGGCCGACCTTGATGTATGCCGGGCCGGAGCCGGACATGCGCCATTTCGAAAGCGTTGATTGCGTCGAGCCGAGGTACTCTGCGGCTGCGGAGGGATTGAGAAGTTCATTCGTCATTTCATGGTCCTTGTAATGAGACGTTGGTGACGAGGTCAGCGCGCTGCTGTCCGTCTCGGAGCATGATGACTCAAGGTGCCGCCGCGTTGGCGGGGTACAAAAAGAAAAAAGTGCGCTCGATTTATACCCCGGTGCCCGAAGCGCCTTCGTGTTAGGTCCTTGCAGGCCGATTGAGCAAGGCCTTTCTTACCGTCTCTCCCGCTGGGAAGTCTCGGCTTTGAGTAAGTTCGAATGCCTTGAATACTCGCTGGATGAACCTCACAAATGGTCCGCCGCGTTCTTCGCTTCCGTCTACGACGGTCGAGGTCCCAGCATCTCTTTCGAAATGCTTCTCGTAAATGCGCGCGAGGTGCCAGACCATTTCCCGGGTGGATGAGCCATCGGCGTCAAGAAGTGGCGTCTTCGTCCAGCCTTCCCGGTCAATCTGTTTCAACCTTTCGTTTCCGTAGTCGACGAGCCGGTCAAGCGCGGTAATCAGCTCAGTCATTGACGCGCAAATGTCCGGCTCCCCGGATGGGCGGACGCGAGTCCGGTGTGCGAGTTCGTCGGATGATGGGCGCCCGTCATCATCGGTGGGGAGAGGTTCGCTGCCGATGGTTTTGGGCCACTGGAACCCAGAAAAGGGCGGCAGGCACTCGCTCAGGACTTCGACCGCATCAATTGCGTCGTCCCTGCGAAGGGCTTCCATGAGGCCTTCGGCCTTCTTCGTAATTGTTTCTATGCTCTTGTATTGTCGGCGATAATATGAGGTGTTTCCGGTCTTCTCCAGCAACGTTTGACGTATCTCTAAGCCGTCGAGGGCATCCCATAGCGCAACATAATCCAAGTTGGCAGGTATGTTTCTCTCACCGACGGCATTACAGATGGATGAGACAATATCTTCCGCGCCTTCGTTCAATTTCCGACATTTTTTGCCCGTCTTTGGGTCAAGGTAGGAGATAGTGCTTGGCTTGGGCGTGTAAGGGTTCTCTTCCGTTCCCATGTCAATGCCTCCCCGCCTTGTCCAGCGGCACTACGTCGGCTGTGCCCGCGCCTCTCATTGTTCTGTCAATTGATGAGGCTACGCGGTCGGAAAGGTCGCGGACTGGGTCAATCATTCGGCTGACGTAGCGATTGGACATTGCGAGCGTGCGATGTCCGAGTAAGTCGCGCACCAAAAGCGCATTGGCGCCGAATGAGGCTGCCATCGTCGCGGCTGTGTGTCTTAAGTCGTGGAGTCGCGTGTTTTTCAGCCCTGCGGTCTCGCAGGCGCGCCGCCAAACTTTTAAGATTGCCTTATAGTCGAGCGGATTGTCGCCGCTGCGTCCCGGGATGACGTGGGATCCCATACGGGGCGAGTTTGCTAGAAACTCCAATGCCGCAGCGCTGAGCGGTGCGGTTCGGTCTCCGGTCTTGGTGTCGACCAAATGGGCCACCCGTTGTTCGAAATCGACTTGCTCCCATGTCAGATTTCGCACTTCGCCAATGCGCCATCCCGTTAGGGCCGCGATGCGAATTGCCAAGATGGCGTGGGGATTAGCTCCGTCTTTTTCGCTTTGGGCGAGGGCGCGTCCAAGCCGCTCAATTTCATCTGGAGAGAGAACCCGTTCGCGGGCAACTTCCCGGTATTTCCTGACATGCCTGCAAGGGTTCGAACCATCGGCTCGCCAGCCCCAAAGCTCAGCGAGATTGAAGGCTTTCGAAAGAAGCGCGACGCATCGGTTTGCGACGTAGGGGGTGGCGTGAAGAGACCGATGAAGTTTGATGATTTCATCACGGGAAACGTCGCGAACACGTCGCGTAGAGAACGCAGGTAACAAGTGCAGCTTTATGAGGCGAGCGTCTTCCGTGACTGATGAGGCCTTCTTGTAGACGGTGGCATGTTCTGAGAGGTAGCGGACAAAAAGGTCTGACATGCGCGGTGCTTCGCGCTGTTCGCGTTTGGCTGCTGCGGGATCGTCACCCCGCGCGGCGTTGGCGGATAACTCTTTTGCCTGCTGTCTCGCATGGTCTGGCGTGAGGGCGCCATACGTTCCGATGGTCACCTTGCGAACCCGGCCGCGCCGGCCGCCCGAGGTACGGTATTGAAAGATGAAGGCTTTCCGCCCACTCGGATATACACGCAAGCCGAACCCGGGAATTTCGTCATCCCACACGATAAATTCGGCATCGCTTGCCTTTGCCGCGTCCACGGTTCGTTTGGTGAGTTTCGGCATTGTGTGTGCTACCGCGTTAAGTCTCCGGTAGCACCACGGTAGCACCGGAACGGCAAACAGGGAAGCTCATCGGAATCGGATGGAGCGATAACAAACAGAAATTAAAAAGAAAAAATGCTTCCCGGAGTTTAGGCGCCTTTGCCGGAAATTGATTCCAGACTGATTTGTAATCAGGGGGTCGCGGGTTCGAATCCTGCTGCCGGCACCATTTTATTAATCTATTGAATTCGTTTAGTAAAAACCGTTGCTGCGGGCCTTTCTCCGGCGTCCAAGAGGTGTTCCGATCTTCGCGTTTGGGCACAAAAAGGGCACAGTTAATGACCTTCGCTCTGCCGATCGGTCGGAGCCTGACGAGCGTTTACGGTGGAATTGCCGGGTAGGCAACGCCACGCGTTGGCTTGATCCGCCGCCGCTGCAAAATCGGGGCGCCGCTTGCTGCTGAGTTCACTTCAACGAAAACGTCGACGGTTCGTCGTGTTTTGTTTGTTGCGGAAAAAAGCAGTCGGTCTGCGGGTTTATTTGACCTGCAGATTCTTGTGCCCTAATACCCTTGGCGATTTCGTTTCAAAAAAATCATCAATGTTGCGCGTGCGCAACTATTGAACGTTGTTAAAGCTAGTTAATCGGATTTCATTAGGTGAGACTGCTTTCGGTGGCGCTGTTTGCGGGAAAGTAAAACACAAAGGTACAATTGCCGCTGCAGTTTTTGTTTTGTGGTGGAGTTATGGCGCGGACGCTTATCGGTCAACTTATTCTTCGGCTCCGGTCGGAGGGGCACGGCGAAGCCAGGAAGGTCATGACCACGATGCAGCAGGTGGAGGCCGCTGCAAAGCGCCTGGGCACCACCGGTGCGGTTTCGTGGGGCGTTGGCTTTCAGCGCAATCTCGACAAGCTTAAATTGGCTGGACAGGATATGGCCGCGGTTCAGAACTCCTGGATCGCGATGCATGACTCGATCAAGCAGCGGAACCTTAAGGGCGCGCTTGCCAAGTCCGAGATTTCCAACTGGAAAACGCAGACGCTTTCGCACCTTGCTCAAGCCCGTGTCGGGTTCTCGCAGCAGCTGGGCGCAATCGAGAAACGCGCCAAGTCGCACGGCATGCGCATGCGGGACTATCTGAAACCGGCACTCGTCATGGCCGGGACCTATACGCTGCCGTACTTCGGCGGGATGCTTGGACGTGAGGCGTTGACTGCCAGTTCGGAACGCCGCCGCGAGATTTTCCGGCAGCAGACGGCCAACATTCCATCGCGAGCGCAAGACAAGATTTTCGATCAGGCGGAAGCCCTGTCGATCCGTTACCCGTCGGTTCCGGTAACCGCTGCGATGGAAATGGCTCGCAATGCATACACCCTCATGGGTGATGCTGAACGGACAAACGCCGTCCTCGAAAAGATGGTGCAGTCGTTTGTCGCGCTTCAGAGCGCCAAAGGCGCTGAGGCTGCGGTCTCCCAGCTCGTCGGGCTGCTGCGTGGCCTCGATAACCTCGGTCTGAACAAGGGAGGCCAGCTTGGGATCGATCAGGTTACGGGGTTGATCGAGGCGGCAACAAAAGCGGCGCAAGTCGATCCCGATTTCGATGCAGGGGCGTTCTTCCCCTTTGCGCGGCGAACAAAGGTCGCTGGCCCGGCGCTTTCACCCGATTTTCTCGCCCGTGCGTCCGTCTACATGCAGGACATGGGGCCAGATACGGCAGGCAATGCACTGGCCATGGCGTTCAAAGCGTTCGTGCTTGAAGCGGTCGGCTCTGCCGGCGGCAAGCGCTACTTGGCGGAACGGAACCGCATAGGCATCCGTGGCGAACATGGGCTCGTCGACAAGGAGATGTTCGGCGCGAACCCTGATCAGTGGGTGTTGAAATACCTGATCCCGGCGCTGAAGAAAGACGGCGTCGACCTGAGCAACGACACAGCGGTCGCCGCGGCCGTCGGCAAGCTTTCTGGCAACACCAATGCCACGGCGTTCCTCACCCGTATCGTCACCCAGCGAGAACAGATCGCGCGATGGCTGAGTTTGATGGAATCAGCCATGGGAACCGACGCCGCCGACAAGGCGCGCTTCAACGATCCGTTCGTGGCGTGGGGCGGGTTCAAGGGGGCGCTTTCCAACCTATCGGCATCACTGGTGCCAATCGACGGGATCGCAGCCGGGCTGAACAAGCTGGCCGACGGCATCAACAGCTTGGCTTCCGTCGCGCAGGAAAACCCCCTGCTCACTTCGCTCGGGATCGGCGCGGCCGGTTACGGCACGTGGAAGGGGGGCAAATGGGCTGTCGGGAAAGCGGCGGATGCCTTCGGCCTGAAGTCGTCGGCACTGGCGCTTGATGGCTCCGCGGCGGCGCTGACCCGCGCGGCGGTTGCCCTTGGCGGCTCCGGCGTCGTAGACGGCGGTGTTGCAGGCGGTGCTGCAGGGAAAGCCACCAAAGCTGGCGGCGGTTGGGCATCGATCGGGAAGAGCACGGCATTGGTCGCGGCGCGCTTGTCGCTGCCAGTGGCCCTTACGGCGGCGGGGTATGCATCTTCGCAGGAGAAGAAGAGCCAGGCGTGGCACGATCCGCGGGGTTACCTCGCGCAGTTCGGCAAGACGCCGCGCAACCCGGTCGAGGAGGATTTCTTCCGGGAAGCGGCGCAGCGTATCGCCGACGGCATGGCGCCCGCACGTGCGCGCGAAGGGCTCGATCAGAAGCTGCACATGTACCGGACGGATCCGGAGATGCAGCGGCGGCTTTCCGAGGCGTATGTGGGCCAGGAGTTCGGCCGGGCGGCGCGGCGCGCTGCGTACGATCGGTTGGAGCGGCTGCATTTCGGCAACGCCATGTACGGCAAGGCGCCGGTCCCGATGAACAAGCCGGGCGTGCTGTCCGATCCGTTCGTTGGCGTGCCGACGTCCAGCTACAGCGCCATGAATGCCCCGCGCATGTGGCATATGCTCGCCAATGCGCCGAGCGCCAAGCCGTCGGTCGATATGGCCGACGTCGAGACCGCCAAGTCGGAAGCTGTGAGCGCCGGGTCGGAGATGCAGCAGGCGCTCGGGATCACGGCGACCCCGAAGGTGGACACCACCTCGATCGACAACGCCATTTCGAAAGCCCGGCAGTTGAACACCGCGCTCGGTCAGGCGGCTGCCGCCGCATCGCGCGCAGAAGCAAATGTCGGCGTGCAGCTCCGGCGTAGCCTTTCCGACTAGGGGGCGCCGTGAATGATCGTTCTCGACACTCTCGCGACGCTTGCGGGCGCTGTGGTTGGTTCACGATCTCCACGCGGCTAAGCGCCAACCAGCACGCGTTTCCCGGTCGTGGGCAGTCGAAGCCCGAACAGCTCAAGAACGACCGGCTGCGCAAGGAGGTCGCCAAGCTCAAGGCGGAGCACGGCATCCTAGAAAACGTCGCAGCCTTCTTCGCGAGGGGAGCTGTATGAAGTTCGCTTTCGTCGCGAAGCACCGGAACATCTGGCCAGTGGCACGACTTTGCGAAGCGCCGGATAGGTCCCGGTCGGGGGTCGATGCCTGGCTCAACCGCAGCCCAGCGCTCGTCCCCGGTAAGGAAGGCTCTGGTGACAGCGATCGATCGCAGCTGCAAGAGCAGCGACCGAACGTATGGCGCTCTCCGCGTCGGGCTCGACGTGCTAGCCGAGGGTGTGCCCTGCAGCCTGCATCGCGTTGAGAGGCTCATGCGCCAGAACGGGTTGCGCGCTCGATCGCGGCGACGTGGGTTGCCGAAGATGCCGGCGAGCGATCAGCAGTGTCGGACAATCTGCTCGATAGCGCCTTCGAGTCATCGGCGCCGAACCAGAAGCGGGGGGCGACTTCACCTACATCTGGACCGTTGAAGGATGGCTCTATGTTTTTGCCGTAATGGACCTGTTCTCCAAACGTGTTGTTGGTTGGGCTACAAAAGCGGAGGTGGCGGCCCAGCTCGTGACCGCCGCCCTCATCGTGGCGATCTGGCGAAGATGCTGACCGGATCGTCTGCTGCATCACAGCAACCAAGGCAGTCAATACACGAACGAACAGTTCCAGCGCCTGATGACCGATCACGCATCACCTGTTCGATGAGCCGGTCGGCGAATGCCCGGGACAATGCAGTGATGGAGAACTGCTTCTCGTATCTCAAGTCCGAATGCACCGCTCGGAAAGTCCACAGGACGAGGGATGATGCCGGGGCCGAGTTGTTCGATTTCACTGAGCGCTTCCACACCCCCCGGCGACGCTACTCGACACTGGGCAACATGAGCGCTATCGAGTTCGAGGAACAAGCTGAGCTAGATTGACGGCGTGTCCTCGAAACCGGCAGCAGCTCTGTTTTTCGATATTTTTGTTGCGGTTGGCCCACGCTCTCCGAACGCCGGGTCCAGTCGGTTGCGGTTGGCCCACGAACTCCAAGCGGCTAAGCTCGGCTTCCAGCCGAGCCGTTTGAACTCGTCGTTGCGGTTGGCCCACGATCTCCAAGCGGCTAAGCTTCCGCGCAAGACATACGCGCCACCCGCTATGTTGCGGTTGGCCCACGATCTCCAAGCGGCTAAGCTTCAATGGTTCTGCTGTTCCCGAATGCATCCGTTGCGGTTGGCCCACGATCTCCAAGCGGCTAAGCTCCAAGAACACTTTCAACCGGTGCTATCTCGTTGCGGTTGGCCCACGATCTCCAAGCGGCTAAGCTGCCGGATCCGATTTCGAGCTGACCGCATTCGTTGCGGTTGGCCCACGATCTCCAAGCGGCTAAGCTCAACGCCGAAACGGTGATGCGGATTTACGGTTGCGGTTGGCCCACGATCTCCAAGCGGCTAAGCTTGGGCGATGGAACACGAGTGGAACTCTCTTGTTGCGGTTGGCCCACGATCTCCAAGCGGCTAAGCTTTAGCCGCGTGCCACCTCCGCCCGTCCGGCGTTGCGGTTGGCCCACGATCTCCAAGCGGCTAAGCTGCCGGGCTTTGGCTCCAGCGTCGCGACGCGGTTGCGGTTGGCCCACGATCTCCAAGCGGCTAAGCTGACGCCGAACTTGTCGCCCATGCGCGGGATGTTGCGGTTGGCCCACGATCTCCAAGCGGCTAAGCTGTTCCGGCAAGGATCATCTGCAGCCGCTCGGTTGCGGTTGGCCCACGATCTCCAAGCGGCTAAGCTCGTTTTTGAAAACACGCGCCTTGAAGAACTGTTGCGGTTGGCCCACGATCTCCAAGCGGCTAAGCTGTGGAGGGCGGCGACGCGACGCTGCCGCGCGTTGCGGTTGGCCCACGATCTCCAAGCGGCTAAGCTGGTGACGTGGAAAACCCGCCCCTGAACGCAGTTGCGGTTGGCCCACGATCTCCAAGCGGCTAAGCTTCATCGGTATTGGCGGCGCGGCCGGATCTGGTTGCGGTTGGCCCACGATCTCCAAGCGGCTAAGCTCGCGGGTGCGGTTCATCAAGCATATCTCAGTTGCGGTTGGCCCACGATCTCCAAGCGGCTAAGCTCTGGATGGACCCGACAGCGGCGCCGGATCCGTTGCGGTTGGCCCACGATCTCCAAGCGGCTAAGCTCTAGCGAGCCATCCGTCGCCACATTGGCCGGTTGCGGTTGGCCCACGATCTCCAAGCGGCTAAGCTCATAAAAATTATCGTTTTTTGTTGGTACCAGTTGCGGTTGGCCCACGATCTCCAAGCGGCTAAGCTCGGTAGGGGCATCTACGTCAGGGTTTTGCGTTGCGGTTGGCCCACGATCTCCAAGCGGCTAAGCTCGCGGGTGCGGTTCATCAAGTATATCTCAGTTGCGGTTGGGCCACGATCTCCAAGNCTCCAAGCGGCTAAGCTCTGGATGGACCCGACAGCGGCGCCGGATCCGTTGCGGTTGGCCCACGATCTCCAAGCGGCTAAGCTCCGATTCCACCTCTCTAAGCCACACGGAGGCGTTGCGGTTGGCCCACGATCTCCAAGCGGCTAAGCTCTGCCCTGCGATACCTATGACCGCGTCGAGGTTGCGGTTGGCCCACGATCTCCAAGCGGCTAAGCTCCTTCGACATGGCCGCGCGCGACGCCGGCGTTGCGGTTGGCCCACGATCTCCAAGCGGCTAAGCTGAGACGCACGCGTCTCTTCATCGTTCTTTGTTGCGGTTGGCCCACGATCTCCAAGCGGCTAAGCTTCGAATAGACGTTGTTCACGGCGATCACCGTTGCGGTTGGCCCACGATCTCCAAGCGGCTAAGCTCGAGCGATTGGTGAAGCCGGTGCCGATGGTGTTGCGGTTGGCCCACGATCTCCAAGCGGCTAAGCTGCGATTGGCCAGATGTGGCGAGAGGGCGCCGTTGCGGTTGGCCCACGATCTCCAAGCGGCTAAGCTTCGCCCGCGTGGTCGCCACCTGCAACGCCCGTTGCGGTTGGCCCACGATCTCCAAGCGGCTAAGCTGCTTGCCGTTCTTGCCCATCACGTCCATCCGTTGCGGTTGGCCCACGATCTCCAAGCGGCTAAGCTGAGGGGGTGATGCCGAAGCCCTTTTCCCCTGTTGCGGTTGGCCCACGATCTCCAAGCGGCTAAGCTGCCGTTGTCGAAATAGGGCGAGATGAACCGGTTGCGGTTGGCCCACGATCTCCAAGCGGCTAAGCTGAAATGAACATCGCCTGTCGCACCGACCTCGTTGCGGTTGGCCCACGATCTCCAAGCGGCTAAGCTTGATATCCCTCTAAAGCCCGGATTTTCCGGGCTTTTTTCTCTTTAGAAGCACGAAAAACCGGCCCCGGGTCGTCAAAACAGGGCGAGCTGAGCCGGGTTTTCAGGCCTGTGTTCACGTTTTTGTCCTGCGAAGATTCGCGCATTGCCGTATTGCTTGTCGGTAATGGTGACGATGTGGACCTTGCCTTCGTCCGGCCGCGCCTGGGCGATCCGGCCGATGTATGTTTCGGCCGCCTCGCGGCTTTCTGCGAAGCGAAGATAGACGGAATACTGGGCCATTTCGAACCCTTCGTCGAGAAGGAGGTTGCGAAACTTGGCCGCTGCCTTGCGCTCGGCGCTGGTCAGGACCGGCAAATCGAACATCACATATAGCCACATCATCCGATACCCGCTCATAACTGGATAGCGCGAAGTCACGACGTTCCCTCCAACGGCAATGCGCGGTTCGGCAGATCGAGTTTCTTCGCTTCTCCGGAAAAGCAGCGCGCCAGCGACAGCGCGACGCGCCCGAGGCAACTGGAAACGGGGCTTGCGCCTTCTGCCGTGCTCATATCGGTTGCAAGAATGCGTGCCATCTGCGGTTTGGTTTCCCGGTCGACACTGCAACGGCCTTCGTGGATCAGATCGTAGACGAGCAGGTCGACAAGCGGCCGGAACGGTTCCATCAGATCGTCGGCTAGGGCGAAGGCATTGCCGCGTTGGCGGTGCGACAGGCCGAGACTTGGGTGCAGGCCGGCGCCCATGATGGCGCGGGCAGTTCCCGCCCGCAAAACCGTGTAGGTATAGTTGAGCATCGCGTTGATGCCCTCCGCCTGCCTGTCGCGGCGGAAGTCGGCGCCAAACAGGAGGGGCCAGTAGCGGCGGGCGGCCTGCGCCTCGACATTGTCGGGGTCGCCGGCACGAACCTTACGGGCGAGCAGTCGGAACCCTTCGTGTTCGGCGCCCACGGCGGCCAAGGTTTCCCGCTGGCTGTCGATCTTGGCAACAACGAGTTGGCTCCACAGCCGTTTTCTCAGGGGAACGGCGGCGGCAGCCTGATCGGCCATGCGGCCGGCCTGCTCGTGATGTGCCACCGCACTCCACAGGGTCGCCGCCGGGCGAAAATTGGCGCCACAAACGACAAGCGGTGCGCCGCGTTCGGCAAGCGCCACCAATAGATTGTTGGAGTAGGTGATGCCGTGGGCGTTGGCGATCACGGCGGCAATATCGTCGAGGGGCACCCGGCCAAGCTCGGCCCCATCGGCGCTGACGGTGAGAAACCCCCTGTCGCGGGAGAGGTGGCGTCCATCCTCGGCGATCTCGACGATCCGGCTTGCCATTACGTGTCCTCGGCGTAGCTCACCCTGCCAATCGGATCGACGCGGACGCGGCGCGCGTCGGCGGCCTGCAAACGCTTGAAGGTGGCAAAATTCCAGCGGAAGGGATCGTCCCCGGCCTTGTGCCGCTTTTCGAAATTGCCAGCGTCGGTGTCGCGGACCAGGCGGATGCGCTTTGCAGAGGGTTCGAGGCGAACGACGCGCCAGATGCGGCGGCCTTCGCCGAAATCGGCTTCCACGAGGTCGCCGTTGTGGACCCGCATGACGAGCCTGGCTTCAGGATGGCGGCGGCGCCAATCGGGCTCGTAGCCGGGTTTGTTCGCGTCGAACACGGAAACACCTTCGCCGGACCACTCACCATCGACGAGCGAGAATATCTCGATGCGGTGATTGTCGCCGGGGATGTAGGCTTTCTCGAACCCGTCGCCATGGGTGACTTTACGCGCGGTTTCGTTGGTTTTCAGGATCCGGACCCGGCGGATGCCGTTCCTGCGGCCGTATTCGGCGAGGGCGGCCTCTGGCTTTATGCCGTCGCGTCCCGCTTCGTAAACGATCTGCTCCAGCGCCTCGCGCAGCCGGGCATCGCGCACCTGTCCGATTTCCCGATCGCTCAACTGGTCGATCGGTTTGCGTGTCACCAGATTGAAGTGTTTGCCGTCGATGTCCGCGTCGACCAGCCCATAGGCGGTTTCAGCGTGCAATTTGCCGGAGGTGACATGCACGTTGCCCTGCGCGCCGCGGCCAAGACCGTGGTCGGGTTTGTGACTGATCACCATGGCGTCGAGCGCCGCGCGTAGCGCGTCCTTGTAGCCCTCGAACGGCTCCGGAAAGCGGCCCTTTTCCGCCCAGCGGTTGAGATCGAGCTCCTCGGCACGTCCTGAGGCGGTGGCCACCCGTTGCAGGATGGCCCGGTCGGTGCAGGCGATGACGAACGCATCGAGCGCATGATGGCGATGGTCGTCGCGGTTCTTGACCGAACCTCCGTCGCTGTCGTTGCCGATCCGGTTGTGATCGGAAAGCAGCGCGTTCAACCCCCAAAAGCCGCGTAACATGGCGGTCAGCCGGCCGGGCGTCGCCCAGACTCGCTTGTTGCGATCTTCGCCGAAGAGGTGGCCGAGATAATCCTTGGCCAGACGCGCAATATGCTGACTGTCGGTAAGCTGTCGGGCAAGGAAGTCGTCTTTTGCCTCGAACTTCTCCATTGCATCGGGGGCGAAGCGCCACGCCTTGCGGGGAAACAACCGTTTAGCGCGCTCGTGGATCTCCCGCAGTCGCTCACCCTGCCATTCGGTGACCTCGGCGGGCGCGCGATTGCCCTTTTCCCGGTTGGCCTGGCGGGTGCACAGCACCTTGTTGGCAAAGCCGTCGTCGAGTGTTCTCGATCGTGGCAGAATGTGGTCGACATCGACCTCGCTCGCCTCGATCATCGTCCTGCTGATCGGCCGCCCGGTATAGACGCAGATCCGCTCCGTCGGAGACAGTTCGCGATACAGCCGCATGATGAGCCGGTTGCCGTGGCTATAGGCGAGACCCATTTGAGCCAGTTCGGCGCGGATTTCCTCGTTTGCCTTCTCGTTCTCGCGGTTTTGACGGGTCGTCTCGTCCTTCTGTTTCTTGTTCTGTTTGAGCTCGCGCGCCAGTTCCAGCACGATCGCGGTAGGCGGCCCATATGCCTCGATGAGGGCATTGACCACTGCTCGTATCTGGTTGAGAGCGATGTGAACGGTGGGGTTCGGTACGCGACCGATCCGCTCCTGACTGTTTTCCGGAGCGCGCGGGTTGGCGATCACGTGACGGGCCATCGCGGTGCCATAGTAAGGCAGGCGGGCGTGGCGTCCGGCTTCCATGTTCGAATGGTGCAGGCCGAGATGCTCCACCGCCTCGTCGTAGGTGAGCGGTCGCGGGTAGATCTCGCCGGTCTTCGGATCGACCGCCTCGGCGCTGATGTTCTCCATCACGTCGACCAGATCGGCGAGCATGGAGCGGCCGATATGGGCGTGGCCCTGGGGCAGGCGGGCGTTGGCCGCCGCTTCGGCAGCATCCTCGGTAAGGCCGCACTCCTGGCGAAGCCAGCGCGTCAGCGCGCGCTCATCGGGCTCGGTCAGGAGGTTTTCGACGATTTCGGTTTGTCGGTGGCGGGAAAGGCCGCGCCAGCCCTTGCCGAAGCTGGTTCCCTTGCCGGTCTTTGAGGTCTTGGCAAGGACGGCTGCGGTCTGGTCCGGATCGAGGCCCTTGCGCTTGCCGTGCTCCAGGTTGAATGCCGCGTCGGCCGGTAGTTTCAACGCTTTCCTCATGGCCGCGAATGTGACCTGGGAGGCCTTCTCGGACAGGCTGCTGACGAGCGCGTTGCGCTGCTGAATGGAAAGCTTGCGGGAACGGCGTCCCGGCCGTTCGATCTCCAAGTTGGCGACTTCCATCAGGATGCGGAAACGCTGAAAGAACGGCAGGGCGCGTGGCGCGCGCTCTTCGTGTGGGCGAAAGGTGCAACTGCCGACCAGGGGTTTTTGCAGCGGCCGCTGCTCGATGATGATGCGTTTCAGCCGCTTCAGGAGGGCATTGGTCAGGGCGTCGTGGTGCGGGGCTTGCGCCTGCCAGATGGCGTCCAACTCATGCTCGACCATCGCACGGGTCGGATAGAGGTCGTAGAGCACCTTGTTTCCCTCGCTCCGCGAGCGGAAACGAACGCCGGTATCCGTTGGATGGGGTTTGGGATTGCCGTGTGCCTTGCCGATGCGTTTGCCGAGACGGTCGACGAGATAGCCCTCGCGGTCGCGGCTGTTGCGCTCGGCCATGAAGGCGCCAAGTGTTGGCGCGCCCGAGGCTTCGAGCTGTTCGGCGAGCGCCTTCATGCCGGCTTTCATGGCGCTGCCCTCGTCGTCGTCACCGTCGGCGATACGGTTCGACAGGAAGCCGCGGCGCTGGTTGAGATGGAAAATGGCGCGTCCGATTTCGTGAAGGGGAAGGGGCGCACGCAAGGCGGCGGCTCGCAGCCAATAAGGGTCGAGCCGCTCGTTCGCCTTGCGATCGGCCTCGCCGGAAGGCATCAAGCCGGCAGCGATGAGGGTTTCCATCAGGCGCTTCTGGCGACGCAGGAACCTATCACGGCGGCGGCGGGATGAGCGTGCAACGCGGCGATTGGCAGCCAAGGACTGCTTGGATTGCGGGTCCCGGCCGGCCTCTTCGTTCGGAGTAAGAATGCGTACGCCGGCGTCGAGCACACCCGACGGTACGCCATTGCCGTCAACGGTGACGGCGCACCAGCCGATACTGTTGGAGCCGACATCGAGACCTAAGCGGTAGGGGGCAGCCATGGTTGTTCTTCCAAAAATCCTGAAAACCTTGGAAAGTTACGACATTCAACTTGTAATGGAAAGTCGATGTGTTACTGTGAAGTTGGGTGACCATTAGCTTAGCCGCTTGGAGATCGTGGGCCGCCCGTTAACAAGCACTTTGAGTGCACAAAATTCTCATTGCGAGAAGCGCGGCGGGTTGCGGCCCGCCGTTTGCTTTTTCAGAGCATCCCGTTCAGATCGTCGGTTTTGAAAGCACAGCTTATGGGCTTGCGGAGTCCGTTCGCCACACTTGAAGGCCTTCCAGCCGGTTTATTGACGGGGGCTTAAGAACGAGATTGCGAGTTTTCGGGAGTGGGCTATTTGCGCCCCAACGTCCATAACGGGACTGCCGTTGAGGGCGTTGCTGATCCGATAGCAGAGACCTTGAGCGGGTTCGTGCGACTGAGGTTTCGCTTGCCGATGTCGAGGCGCTTCGCGATGAACGGGCGTCCCGGAGTCCCGGCAGCCCGACGGGCGGCGTGTGGCAAAGAGATCGAGCGTGCCCGCGTCGAGATTGGCTATGCCAGGGAGCGGCTAGACAAGGCGCTCAGTCCTTGGCGTGACGCGATTTTGGCCGCGGCGGATGCAGACCTTGAGCAGGCAGCTAACCTGGCGGGTGACGCGATCGCAGCGGCGAAAGCGTTGCAGACCTGGGAGCAACATATTCGAACCTGGCGTTCGCCGGTCTTCGGCAGTGTGGAGCCTGGGCGGCAACACCGTGGGATCGACTCTTTGGAGCTGCCGCCGGATGCGTCCGCCGCGCTCACGGCATGGCGGCAGGCGTACAGGCGAGAATTGCACAGCTAGTTCGGCTTTACCTCGGGCCGAATAGTGGTGGGGGGTCATGCCTCCGCCGATCCGAAGCTGTTGGTGGTGCTTTTGCCAACCCTCCGTACGCTGTCCGCTTCGATCAAGGGAACCCTGCCGGCGCGAGTCGGTGGGGTTCTTTTTGTTTTGCGCGAGTGTGCAGACCTACTCGACTCCTGAATGAAAAAGTGAAAACCTCCGGCTGTATTTGTGTGGGAGGTTGCCATGCATCGGTGGTTTTTCGGGTTCGTTGTGCTTGCGTGCGCGACCGTTTGGGGCGCGGAGCCAAGTGCGGCTCAGCAGTGGTTCTATTCTCAGGACGACAGTGCGTTCGGGACCGGGGGGAAATACATCGCCGTGACCGCGAACGGCATGGGCTATGGGTTTGGGCTTCGGTGTATCGGAAGCGGTCCCGAGGTGCTTTACACGACGACAGACCAGAGCCTCGACCGTGAACAGGTCACGCAGTTCAATACGTTGTTCTCGCCAAGCATTTTGGTGCGTGTCGACAACGGCGAGGTCATGAGAATAAAAGGGCAATTCGTCCTGATTGACACTGGCCTGGCGGTGTTGGCCGATGCGCCCGACGATCTGGCTCCGCAGATTCGTGACGCCAAGCGGCGCATCTCTGTTGCCATCGAAGCCATCGACATAATGCACGAGTCGAAGTTCGGGGTACGCGGATCAACGAAAGCGATTTCGCAATGGATGGCGGATTGTGGCAGCGGCAACAGCATACGATGACGCCGAAACGTTCAATGATCGGTTCAACCCATAGGCTCTTGTTCGTATCTTCTGCGCTTCTTGTCAGTGCTGGTGGTTCTGCGGTCTGTCAAGATCGGGTGTCGGCTTTGGACGTCGCGTTGGCCCCGGCAGCTTTCGAGAACAAGCGTGTGCTCGTCGAAGGCTGTAAGATTCTTGGCGCATCGTTGGACCTAATGCTCTGCAGCATTGAAACGAAAACGGGAAATGTCGGCACTATCGAAGTGAACGCCGACAAACTGAACATCGCCGACCGGAAGCGCGCCTTAGAGGAATGCGCTGACTTTTCGCCCCTTGAACAGTGCGAAGTCGAGGTTCTCGGGGACGTAGACCGCGCCAACGACGGGTCAGCGGTGATCGTTGCTGCCGATTACAATTGGCGCTCCGATTGAGCGTCTTTCGCTTTGGGCGAGTGCGATCGAAGGTGCTGGCATCTATCAAGACGTCTGCTGCAATCCCGCGGCGCTGTCAGTGCGGGTATATCTGCCGCTGAGCGGTCTTTCCAAGTGTGCCGCTAACTCTGCGTGGGAAACCCCAAACGCCCGTCAGCGGGCTTCCCTGGCGCTCCTGTGCACGTTTTAGGGACCGTATAAGCGCCGGCAGCACCGCGGGGCGCAGCACCGCGGCTGCTCGGCCAATTGGTTCCGTGCTCAAGGGGTTCTTCCCCCTAAGTCAGTGTTGCTGACCTTTTTGGATGCTTTGTTGAATTTTGTCGATCAAGTGAAGTCACAAAAATCACAATAAAAACAATTGGTTAATGAAATTTTTTGCTTGCCAAATGCGGTTTTCGCCGGCAGGCTTCCTTCGTCACAACCGGAGGAATTTTGAAATGCTGCTTTCCGATTTGCGCTCAATTCCGCGAAACAAACACTCGGACTTTCTGGACCGCTATCTTGTCGAAATGCCGGGCGATCGGGCGGCCTTGCTTGACCGCATCAAATACGTGCGTTGGCACATGAACCGGCGTTCCGGGACAACCCTTTGGCCGTTGCGTAGCGCGTTGGCCAGGCTGCGGCGTTCGATCGTAGCAAGGGAAGCGGATGCAGAGCGCGCACGTGAACTGGCTTCACGCGCTGCCGGTATCGCGGCGGAAAGTTGGATAGCGCGTGGCCCGGCCACCGCACTCACGGCGGTTGCCGCCGCGCTCACGCTCTATCCGGAATGCGTCGCCACGGATGGTGACGGCGGCGGGCTCGATCTGGCTGCATAACAGGGCGCCACGGGATCAAGAAATTGTCAGGTCGTGGCCGGGGCCATTGCTTTGCCGAACGGGGGGGGGCGGCTCCAACCGCCCGCCCGAGCGGCGGGGGGTATGGGGGGTTGGAACACACCCCGTCGGGACCCGGTTGGAACCTAGGTTGGCATAGGGTTGGAAGCAGTTGGGGAAGGCGGGTTGGAACACGCTGCCGCGGAGCGTAGCCGGTGTCTTCGCTTTGATGGGGGGCCTTCCGTTACATTTACGAGTTGGCCCGCCGCCAAAAGCCGGTTCATCGAGTCGGTGTATTCGCTTGCTGTGAAGCCCGCGTGTGATCCATCTTTCGCGAAGAGGCGGGGAGCGTATATGCTTGAGGGTGATGCGCTGACCGGGCGGCCTTCGCGGTGATAACGTTCCACCAATTCAAGGAACGTTTCGTCGATTTGCGCGATGAGCGCTGACTTGTCGCTTTCCGTTTGCTGTGCCGTTTTGGTCGTGAACAGCCCTGCTTGCCAGCGGCAGCGGATTGTCCCGCCAACAGGTCCGTAGTTGAGTTTTTTTGTTCGCAGGATTCGGATATCGGGATCACGTTCCAGTTGAGCCCCGTCAAGCACACGTTCGAGGTAGAGGCGTGACCGCGCGCTATTTGACCAGGCGGTGGAGCCGGAGGTGCCGGCCTTGCTCGAAAGCCCCGTTTGGCTTGGGTGTGCGAGCATAAGCACGGTGCACCCGTGTTTGGTCGCCCACCCCCGTAGGAAACCCACGAATTGGCGAACATGACCTCGCACGTTTTCGTCGCCTCCGAACGTGTCGGCGAGAGTGTCAAGAACTACGAGAACCGGTTTGTGTTCTACGATTGCGGCTTCTACTGCCGCGAACAGGGTTGTTGGCTGTATGTAAGAACGAGTTTTGTTCGAAGCCGCCAGCACCGCACTATCTCCAACCAGGGTGACGACATGCAGCGTCGATAGTGTGCTGAGATCGATGTTGGCGCCCGCTGCAATGGCTGCCAACCTTCTATGGATTTCGTCCTTGTCGTCTTCGGCCGAAATGAAAAGGCACGCCCCGGTTCGGGGTGTTTTTTGTAGCCAGTCGGTGCCGCTTGCAACGGCAACGGCTAATTGCAACGCCAGCAGGCTTTTTCCCGTTCCGCCGTCGCCGTAGAGCAGTGTCACGTTCTTGTGAGGAATCAGGTCTTCAACCAGCCACTCCCGCGACGGGGGCGCGGTTCCAGCGAACTCGCTTGCGGCGAATATGTCGAGGCGCCGCTTGCTTGCAGCCTTCCTCGCTTCGTCTTCCCCGAGATCGATCTCTCCGAACTCTGCTTTGGCCAAGCGCGCGCCGAGTGGGTTCTGACCGTAGCTGTATGCGTTGGCGACCTTTTCCTGCAGGTCTGCCGGCTGCCACGGCGGGCTGGCCTTCTGTTCGTTCCAGTGATCGAGCAGTAGGTCCAGCGCGAAAGTTTCGCTGATCCCGAAATCACGCATCCTGGCGGCGACCTCGAATGTCTTCGGCTCGCCTCCGGCGCCTTCGATCGCCTCGGGCGCAAAGTTCTGTAGCCAGTCGGTCGCCTTCTCGATCGAGGCCGGCCGGTCCAGCTCGATCATGGCGGTGTTGGTCTTGCCGGACACCTTGATCTTCGATGTGGTCGGGTAGGCTTCCGCCAGCGCCGCCAGCTCATAGCGTGGACCGGTCGAGATCTGCACCTTGGCCGAGCGCTCCGTCCGGTCGGGGTTCTTTGCGCGCTTTTTCTCGGTCGGCAGGTTGAGCGTGCCCGGCAGCCGCATGATCCGCGCGAGGTCTTTGACGGCAGGGTCGCTGTCGAGTGCGTCTGCCATGGCGCCGTTCAGTTCGTAGACCTTGGCGGTGGCCGGATCCGTCGACGGGATTTTTTCCTTGAGCAGCCAGAATGCCTGCACGCCGCCGCCGCTGTCGGTCGTGAAGGTCGGCTGCTGCAGTTGCATGTCGACGACCTGGTTGCCGCGGGCGATCGCGTCGTCGATTTTTTCGCCTTCTTTCGAATCGATATCGGCCACCACGGCGCGCACGGTGCCGATCTGCGCGGCGCGAAGCTTTCCGTGGGGTGCGTCTGCTGCCGGTTCGTTGACGCTGAAATAGAGGTTTGCCTGGCCGTTCCAGCGCTCGGCAAATTTGTCGATGCCGGTCCAGTCGCCCGGCTGGAAGGTTTGACCCACGGGCGCGCCGTCGAGCGGAATGGCGACAAGGTTATGCCGCCCTTCAGCGTCGAAGGCTTTCAGAAAATCGGAAGGTTTGTTGAATGCCTTAGCCATACCACGGCACCCGCGCCATTTGGAAAACGCCCCCGCTTGTCGTGAGAAAGGTCGCTGCCGACGGCGCGTGCCGCGATATTTTCTGAAGCCAGAAGAGAACCCGTTCTGCATGGGCGCGGACCAAGACAGCGCGCTTTTTGGGTTCACGCCACACTTCGATCAAACCGGCCACTTGGTAGTATTTCGGCGCCTGCAATGCCGGGTGCGCGCGAACCGTCGATGACCAGCTTTCGACGATCGCGATTTGTGCTGCGAACAGTGCGCGTTCGAGGTGGGCGGGATGAAAGCGGTCTTCCCGCGACAGGCTTGTGTAGCTGTCGCGGTCGTCAATGATCGTGAGCAGACCGGCGCCTTCACCGGGAACCAGCAGCATTCGCCCGCGTCTGTCGACCTTTTCGACCCGGAACCCCTGCGGATGCGGTATCGACTCGCGTGGATCGAGGATCGTTTTCGAATTGTATTTTTTCACCAGCTACCTCGTAAACACGGCCCCGCCGGCACGATGAAACGCCGGGGTGGCAAAACACTGGATTTAATGGGCAGACGGTCGCTAGGTGCGGATCTGTTGGCGACTTTCAATCCATGCTTCAACGTCGTCGCGACGGTAAGCGTTTTTGTTTGGTGTCAACCGGAAAGGGGCCGGAAACCCGTGCCGCCTGCGCAGGCGCCAAAGCGTCACTTGGGTTACGCCACCGAGAAGGCTGAGAACGTCGCGCGTGCTCAAAAGGTTGTTTTCCACGGATGCCTCCAGATATCTTCAGTTTTCGGAGGGGTCTCAATGGCGGCGCTGATGTCTTTTAGAAATACCGGAGTCGGGCGTTTTTCAGCCGTGACGATTCTTTTCGCCGGGTTTTCGTCCGCGACGGACTCCCTTCGTCCACGCTGCCAGGCGGTCTCTTAGAAGTGCGACGTCAACTTCGGGTTCCGGTACGAGGTCACCAGTATCAAATAACGGGACAAACTGTTCGCGAACGAGGATGTAATTCTCTGCGATAGCGAGAGGTAGCGATATGGCGTCCGTTGCCCAAGGGTCATCAGTCGATGTCGTATGACCCGTTTTGATGTTGGGCCGTCCCCACCAGATCCGGCGGAATGCCCCACTGAATTCACTGCTGTATCCAAAACGATGCGCTAGCTCAGCAAGCGAGAGTACCCCTTCACATGGGGTGGCGTATTCGGGCGCAAGCTGTCGCCTTCTTGTTTTCGCGGTGCCGTCATCGTGCGGCGGCCGGAGTCCGAGAATGTACATGGCGATTTCGTGAGCAACCGCATAGTCCTCGTTGTGCTGTAAAGGTTTGCCGGCCCGAGATTGCCTGTCGCCTTTGCGGCCACCGCTCTTCGGCCATTTTTCGTAGATGTCTTTTCTTCGATAGCCGCTGTCGACGATGTCCAATCCGGCGACCTCAAATTCTTGTTCGACCCACGCTGGCCACCGTCCAGTTTGGAATTTTGCTTCATGTCCCGAAGTGCATACGTGAGCGGCGTACCTCTCGTTTTCCCTTTCGGCCGCGTCTTGATCACGAAACGCAATCCAGATCAGGGCTGCGGTTTTGCACCAAATCACCGGGTTTCTAGGCACCGTCGATCCTCACAATGCTCCGCAGCAGGCCAGCCCATTTTTCGAGGGCGTCCCTTTTCTCAGCGCTGTATTCGGCTCGATCATAGATCGCCGTGACCGCCGCTGCACCGCCGCTGTCGCTGGTGTGGTTCAGAACCCGTGAAACGATGAATCGCGGGATCCCCAAGCGCTCGGTCATGCGGGTTGCCATGGTCCGTCTCAAATCATGTGGCCGAATGCCGTTCAAGTCGACAGCGCTGCAAAGCCGGCGCCAGGCATGGCTAAGCGACCCGGCTGTAATCGGCTTGTCGTCGTCGCCAGCGCGCCGGGGGGAGGGGAATAGGTACTCGCTGCTGCCGGCCAGCGTTTTCGCTTCGAGAATGATCGCGAGAGCCTTCGGGCTCAGCGGTACGGCGTGCGTGCGTTTGTTCTTCGTGCGGCTGCCAGGGATCGTCCAGATAGTGGCGTCCACGTCAATCTCAGCAACCCGCATTCCCGCGACTTCGCCCCGCCTTTGTCCGGTGACCGCGGCCAACTCAATAGCAAGGGCAACGGCACGGCTGAGCTTGAATCCGTCCGGCTGTTCCAACGCGCTCCAAAGAATGCGCAGTTCGCCGTCGGTCAAAATCCGTTCCCGCGCCTCGAAGGTCGGCGCCGCGACAAAGGTGACGGGGTTTGCCGGAGCGAGTTCTTTCCAGACGGCGAAATTGAAGATCGCGTTCAGAACAACGCGACACTGCCGCGCTGCCCCTCGGCTTGATTGGTCTGAAAGGAACGTATCGATGTCGTGCCGGCCAACAGCAGCGATTTTTCGCGAGCCGAGTGCCGGAGCGACAAGCCTGTCGAAGTACGCACGTTCGTCCGCGATCGTGCGCGGGCGCTTCGGCTTACCCCGCAATCTGTGTTCGCCGGTGGTCGTCTTTGCGAAATAGGCTTCGCCGACTTCCCGGAGAGTCGGGGCTTCCGATAGCTCACGTTTCGCGATGGCTTTGGCCGCGGCGGGATCGTCACCCTTGCCGACGCTGACTTTCGCCGCCTTCGCCGCAAGCCTTGCCTCGTGAACGCCCATATGACCCGGTCCCGAGGCGGGATCGAAGCGCCCGAGTGTCAAGCGGCGCTGGCTTTTCGAACCCTGCGGACGAAACCGCAACGTCCATGTCTTGCGCCCGGTCGGCGAAACGCGGATCGCCAGGCCGCCTTCAATCGCGTCGAAATAGTCGACCGTTTGGCCGTCGCTCGCCGCGCATTTGGTCGATTTGACGAAAGCGTCAGTCAGTCGGGATTTGCGAATGGGGCTTGGCATCGATGCGCCTTAGGTCGCTTGGGCACAATATGGGCACAAGATATGCGTTACTCTGCGCAATCTTGATTGATGCCATGATATCCATTTAAATGAATGAAATCAATGAAATCAGAAATTTGGCGGCCGCCTTTTGCGGTTCTCTGTATCAAAACAACCACATTTGTAATCAGGGGGTCGCGGGTTCGAATCCTGCTGCCGGCACCATTTATCCTCTCACGCTTAACTCGTTTGCGCTCGCCTGCTCCGAGGGGTGGCCTGACCGCCCGGCTCGCACTCGCGCTTGCGAACCCTTCGTGTTCGAGGTTGGTCCACTCAAGCGCGCCATTTCTCCACACTCTTCACCTGACTTTTGATGACTGGACGGTCTCGCGTGTCGCCGAACTTCCGGCGCGGCGGCGTGGTCGGAAATCCCCTTTTGAAACGGCGGGGCATTGATCTTCTTCAATTCACATTCGCTTGCGCGGATGTATCATTTTATGTCTGGGGCGCTCCCTCGGGAGACGGGCCATGAAAAGGCTCCTGTCACGCGAGTTTCTCCGCCGGATCGTTGCGCTGGTTATCGTCGTCGTTGCGCTGGCCGGGATACCGGATTTCGGATTTCCCGGCGCGCTTGCCCTGATCGTTGCGGCGATTGCCTTTTATGTCTTCCTGCCGCGAGCGAAGAGGCCGGACGGCGCCGTTTTTCAGGACCAGATGCCGGCGGTTTACGGGTCCGATATTCTCGGTTTTCTGCTATCGGGCGTCTTCTTTGCACTGCCATTCTGGGCGCGAGCCGGTGACTCCTATTTGTGGGAGGATTTCGGGCCGCTCGTTCACCCCTCCGCGATCCTTGTGTGGCCGCTCGGGTTGATTGCGCTCGCGATCTTCTGGTTCAGCGCACACAGCGCCGCCTTCTGGGTGGTCCTGAAACCCGACGGCTTGCAGGTGAATACGCTTTCCAACGCCCGTGCCGTGCCATTTCGCGCCATCAGGCAAGTTCGTCCCTATCGGCGAGGGCTGCCGCGCTGGATCCGTTGGCTGACGCCGCTGTTGATTGCAACGGGTCGCTACACGGCGGCTGGCGCGGTGCTGCTGGCACGTGACGCGACGGGGATCGTGCTCGCGCTCACGGACGGTTCCGACGTGTCGCTGCCGCAGGATGCTTTTGAAAAACCGTTGCGCAAGATCGTCGCCACCCTGCGCAAACATGACGTGAAATTCGTCTCGGAGGATGGCGACTAAGGGGGACACGGGGATGTTCTCGCCACTGAAATATTCTCGCTTTGCCGATATTGCACGGTTCGTGCTGCTTGCCGGTCTTTTGGCCGTCGCGCCAACGCGGGGCGATGCGGCCGACTGGCTGACCTTCAATGCCGGGGAGGCGTCGATCGACTATCCGGCCGACTGGGCGGTCGCCCATCAGCAGCCGGGCCGGGAAGTGCAGCTTTCCAGTCCCGACGGCACCTACACGATGCACGCCTTCTGGTGGTTTCCCGACGAACCGTTGCTCGGCTATGCCGACATTGTCAGCCATGAGGAATTCACGCTCGCCGGGCGGCGGGCGATGCTCATCACCTCCGATTTCGGGCAGATGGGCGTCCATGCTGTCGCTTTTCTCGATCCGCGGCCGAGCGGTGAGCAATTCCTGATCAATCTCGAGTTCAACGATGGCGATTTCGCTGCGGCGGCGAATGTTCTCGACGACCTGCTTTCCCGGGTTCGCTATGGACAGACACGGGGTGGCGCCAGCAAGCGCTTCGGAACGAAACAGCCTGCGGCTGCCGCACCGGTCGCTGCTGCACCTTCTGGCGAACGGCTCGCGCCCTTCGTCGCGGCTGTGGGGCGTCAGATCGGCGGTTCCTGCTCTCTCGAGTCTCGCCCGGATGTTCTCGCGCGTGCCGTTCCGGTGCTCGAAGGTCATGGCAATGCCCGCTTCGTCGGCATGATGGGTTGCAGCAAGAATCTGCCGGTTTTCGGCGCGGATTTCACCTTCGATCCGCGTGGGCAGACCGATGACTATTTCTATCCCCTCTACCTCGATCTGCTCGATGCGCTGGGCGGACGGCCGTTCGGCATCGTCAGCATTCGCGATCGCCTGCTTGTGCGGATATCGAAAAGCCGCGACGGTGGGCTTTCCATCAACCATTTCGAACTGACCGAGGAACCATACGCGGCGCCGGCCGCGTCCGTGCCCGATCGTCCCGATCCGGTGGCGCCTGCTTCGCCGAATTACGTTCCGACCGGCAAGGTTCTGGTCGCCGAGATCGGCAATGTCGGCGCTGTCCGCAATGGCCCGACGAAACGGGTCATGATCGACACGAAGAACCCGATCCTGATCACATCGATCCAGACCTACCACTGGAACCACGGGCAAGGCTGGCCGCCGGGGACCATCGCGCTGCGCGATCAGGCCGGGCAGCTCTTCGGGCCGTGGCAGGCCTACGGTAAACCGGGCCAGGGGGGTGTGCCGGACGCCTACTGGCTTGTCGAGCCGAATATTGTTGTGCCTTCGGGCAAATACGAGCTGATCGATTCCAACCCGGCGACATGGGCGACCAATGACGAGGCGAAGGGCAGGGGCTTCGTGAAGATGCACTTCCAGAACATGCGTCTGGAAGTCGTCGAGACACCAGCTCCTCCGCCACCGCCGAGAAATGTCACGCCTGCTCCGGCAGCGCCTGTCGAGCCGGCAAGCACGCCTGCGGCCGTGAAAGTGCCGCTGCCGGTGATCGCGCCTCTGCCCGACACGCGCACCGAACGGGTGCTCTTCAACGGCGCGCTCGATACCTTCTGGCGACCGCATTCGGCTCACGGCGGCGATTACGAAAAGCACGCCTCGCTCGGCGCCAGCGGCCTCACGGTCGATGCGCCGGAGGGAAGCGGCTGGGCAAAGGCCGGCATCATGACCGATCCGTCGCCGCTGTGGCTCGACGAGTTCGGCGAAGGCGCCGAAGTCACGGTCGAATTCGAGATCGACCCTGCACGGACCAACGGCTTCGTGCTGGCACTGTCACAGGCGAGTTGGGGCGGGATCGGCGGCAACGATCCGGGCAAGCCGAATGCGGTATTCCATTGGCGGGCGCCGATCGATGGCGGCAAGGCGGAAGCCCATATGGCGCTCGAGCCGAAAGGCGGAGGTGAGAACTGGCAGGGCGAGGTGGCCGCGATACCGCCTCGAAACGTGCGTTTCGTGATGCGGCCGGGCGAGATTTCGATCGAAGCCGACGGCGTGCCGTCGTTTACGCGAAAATGGGGTCAGGCGGCCGACGGCGCCGGCTTCAACATCTACGCTTATTCGCATGCCCCGAGCGAGAAGGCCCGCACGCTGTTTGCCCTGCGCAAGGTGACCACGATCCGCCAGCCGGGCGAACCGCAGCGGGCGCCGGAACCAGCTCCCGGTGTCGACCCGTTGCCGGTTGTCACACTGTTTGACGGAAAAGCCGGGGATGCCTGGGAGGGGATCGGTGTAGCCGGCGGCAATTTCGACGAATTCGCCCGTTTCGGCGCCGGCGGACTCATCGTCGATGTTCCCGAAAAGCATTCCTGGGGCAAGACCGGGCTTCTTTCGGTCGAACCGGTTGTCCGGCTGGACGAACGGGTCTGGACGACGCCGACGCGGCTCGAACTGCAGATGGATCCAAGCCGGCCGCAGAACCTCAATGTCGCGCTTTCGGGCGCGCGGATCCCGGATATGTGGCGGGATCACCGGGCGTGGATGACGCTCTCCTATTCGGCCGAAAAGGACGTCTGGTATTTCGGCCTGCGCAGCAGCCCGTACAACAGCTGGTCGCGGGAAATCGCCGGCGCATGGATGCGCGAACACTGGGACGGCCGGCTGTGGATCGATGTCGGCAATGGCTGGGCGGCGATGCAGGTTCCCGGCGGGCCTCGGCTGCGAGCCAATGTGAGCATTGGCGCGGGCATGGACCTGTTCATGGTGGTGCAGGCGCACGCGCCGAAGGAGAACGAGGCCGCGCAGCTCACCCTGCAGAAGATCACCCGCGGCGTGCTGATGCCGGACGGTATGACGGCCGATCAGCGCTGGTCGCTGGTGGATACCGAAACCTTCGACGCGAAGGCCTTCGTCGATGAGCTCGCTGGCGGCCTATAGGGCTTGGGAGGGACTGTGATGAAACGGATCGCATTGGTAATGGCCCTTGCCCTGGCCGCGATTGCGCCGGCCGCGATGGCCGAGAACCCAGCACCCACGGCGGAAGACGCGAAAGCCCACCACAAGACCGTGGTGATCGAGAAACTGGCGCGGCTGAACCACGCGAAATTCCTCAAGGTCGTCAAGGAACTTGGCCTTGAGCAGCCGACCGCGTTCCTCGGTTGCCTGTGCGGTACTTATAGTATCGCCGGCTCCGGCATCGGCTATCACCCCGAGCCGTGGGGCAACTGCAACAACACGAAACCCTGCAAGGGCGGCAACTGGGGCTGTGTTTCGCACGAGCTTCCGACCAGCGCGGAGGTCTGGGCGAGCTGCAACGCAAAGCACCCGCTGGCGAGTGGGACCGATCTCGCGACTGCCGTCGTCGACAAGGTTGCCGAGCGCTCGGCGGCGAAACCTGCAGGCGTTCGCCCACCTGTCGATGTCAGCCAATGCGCGGCCATCCGCGAAAGCGGCCAGACGGGCGCCTTGAAGGGCATCCCGGCGGATCGGACGATCCGTACCCTGTCGCAGGAAGCCTCCAAACAGATGAAGAAGGCATTCGACGACGGCTTGAAGGAGAAGGCCTACGAGAAGATCCAGCGCTATCTCGCCGAACACCCCGAGCTGAAGCCCGACGAACTGGATATGCGGGTCGATGCCGGCCTTTGGGAAATCGGCTTCGGCAAGGACGAGAACGACCGCTTCATTGCCAAGGAAATCGTCCTCAAGATCCCGAAACTGAAGGGCAATATCGGGCTCGATTTCGGCATCGGCCTGAAGTCGCCGCCGAAGGGCTCCAACATCAAGAGCTATGAATGGGACGGCAAGCTGAAATACGGCTTCGCCTATGAGGGCAGCGTGCAGGAGGCGAAATACGGCATCGAGATCGACACGACCAAGACGACGAGCGACTACTATGACGGCGAGTGGCAGAAGGAATCCGAATACGTGCTGGTTCGCTTCGTCGAGAACTATGTTTCGAAATTCGATTTCTATGCCGGCGGCGCGACGGGTGTCGGCGATGGCAACGTCAATATCGGCGTCGAATATACCTACAAGCTGCGCGAACGGTACTCCGATCACCTGTTCTCGGGTATGAATGCCGCGCTCGACAATTTGCTCGACAATCAGAACGAATGGGAGCGCAAGCGCAACGACTATGTCCGACGCGAGGGCGAGCGCTACGGCGTCGACACCAGGTGCATGACCACCGGGCAGGCGATTGCCGTCGTCCGCAAGGCCTATGAGGTGAAGAAGGCGCAGGACCCGAGTGTGGAGCCGCCGTTCGAGGCGATCCGTGTCGAGGTCGAACGCCGCCGTGCGAAAGCTATCGAGGAAGCAAAACGACGGGAGGCGGAAAAGAACGCGCCGCGGCCGCCCGAGCCGGCAAAGCCGAAAACGGCGCCCAATACCGGCAGCAGCCATGACGCGCCGGGTTATGTCCAACCGATGCTTAAATGAATGCAGGGCAGAGTTCTCGGCTTATGCCGGGGGCTCGGCCTGCCGCCTGAACCGATGAGCGTGAGACCTCAGCGATGAGCGTCTCACGCCATCGTGGCAATCGCCTTGCGGAAGCGGGCGAGCGACAGCGCGAACAGCACAACACCGATCAGCGCCAGCGCGGCGAATTGCGGCCAGACGTCCATGAACCCCGCGCCGCGATAGAGAATGGCCTGCGACAGCGCCACATAGTGGGTGTTTGGCGCGGCCAGCATCACCGTCTGCACGAAGTCGGGCATGCTCTCGCGCGGCGTGGTGCCGCCCGACAGCATCTGCAGCGGCAGCAGGACCAGCATCATCAGCAGTCCGAATTGCGGCATCGAGCGGGCCAGCGTGCCGAGATAGATGCCCATCGAGGTCGTTGCGAAGAGATGCAGCGCGACGCCGGCAAGATAGAGCGGCACCGAGCCGGCGATGGGCACGCCGAGCGCGCCCTGCACAACCAGCAAAAGGCCGGTGTAACAGGCAACGAGAACGACGAGGCCCATCGACCAGACCTTGCTGACCATGATTTCGAACGGCGTCACCGGCATCACCAGAAGGTGCTCGATGGTGCCGCGTTCGCGCTCGCGGATGAGGGCGGCACCGGTCAGCACGATGGCAAGGATCGTGACGTTGTCGATCAGGTGCATCAGCGCGCCGAACCAGACATTGTCGAGCGACGGGTTGAAGCGGGCGCGCAACACCAGATTGACCTTGGTGTCGGCGGTCTCTCGATAGCGCTTGAGGAAGGCCGTCGTCTCGTCATTGACGATCCGTGCGACGTGGCCGCTGCCGGAAAAGGCCTGCGTGATGCGGGTCGCGTCGGCGTTGAGCTGGATGCTCGGCTGGCGGCCGGCAAGTAGGTCTCGCTGGAAATCGGGCGGGATATCGAGCGCGAAGGTGTCGACGCCCGCATCCATGCGCCGGTCCATCTCGTTCGGCGTGATCAGCACCGGCGGCACGAAGTTCGGCGGGTAGAAGGCGCTGGCGATCCGCGTCGACAGCGGCGAACGGTCTTCGTCGACGATGGCGATGGCCGCGCGGTTGAGCGTTTCCGGCATCGCCTTCGAGGCCGTATAGACCGACCCGGTGAAGGCGTAGGCGATCAGCACAAGCATGATCGGGTCGCGCAAGAGGCTTCGCAGTTCCTTGATGCCGAGCTGGACGATGTTGGCGATCCGCATGGCTCAACGCTCCTGTTTCGGCAGCAACAGGGCCGCAAGGCCGATCAGTACCAGCACGGTCAGGGCGAGCCAGAGATAGGCATCGGGGAAATCGCCGAAGCCGAGCCCCTTGGAAAAGACGCCACGGGCGATCGTCAGGAAATGCGAGGTCGGGAACACCTCGCCGATCACCCGGCCGGCGCCTTCGAGCGACGAAACCGGGTCGGTCAGGCCGGAAAACCGCACCGCCGGGATCATCGTCAGGATCGCGGTGCCGAAGATCGCCGCGATCTGCGAACGCACGAAGCTGGAGATCAAAAGGCCGAGCGCCGTCGCCGCGCAGACATAGAGAAGCGCACCGGCGGAGAGCGCGAAGAAATTGCCCTTGAGCGGGACGCCGAACAGGGTGACCGCCAGCACGGTCAGGATCAGGAAGCTGACGAAGGCCAGTGCGATATAGGGGAGCTGCTTCCCGAGCAGGAATTCGAACCGCGTCGTCGGCGTGACGTAGAAATTGACGATCGAGCCGAGTTCCTTTTCGCGCACCACGCTGAGCGCGCCGAGCATTGCCGGGATCATCAGCAACAGGATCGGGATCACCGCCGGCACCATCGCCACGAGGCTCTTCACATCCGGATTGTAGCGGAAGCGGATCTCAAAATTGACCGGCGAGGCGACCTGATCGCCAAAGCCGGCGGCGGTCGCGCTGGCGACCAGCCAGGCAGTGTGCATGCCCTCGACATAGCCCTTGATGGTGTCGGCCCGCGTCGGCATCGCGCCATCGATCCAGGCGGCGATCTCGACCGAGTGGCCGCGCGCCAGATCGCGGGCGAAGCCGGGCGGAATTTCGATAGCAAGCCCGATTTCGCCGCGCCGCATGCGCCGGTCGAGGTCAGCGTGGCTGGTGATTGGCGGCTTTTCGATGAAGTAGCGTGAGCCCGACAGGTTGAGTGCGTAGTCGCGGCTCAATGTCGTCTGATCGTGGTCGAGCACGGCGAAGGTCAGGTCGTCGACATCAAGGCTGATGCCGTAGCCCATGATGAACATCAGGATGGCGCTGCCGAGAATGGCGAGCATCAGGCGGATCGGGTCGCGCTGCAGTTCGAGCGTCTCCCGCCGTGCATAGCTTTTCAGGCGGCGCAGATCGAAACGCCGGCGGACGGATGCTGCTGCGGCTGCACTTTGCGTTGAAGCCGGACCCGTCAGCGCGTCGTGAGTCGGGGGCTTGCGTATGGCTTCGTCCGTGTCGCCGTCACCGGTAATCTCCTCGAGATAGGCGATGAAGGCGGTCTCCAGATCGCCGGCCGATTTGCTGTCGCGGATAGCCGCCGGCGTGTCGGTGACGAGTACCTTGCCCGCATGCATCAGCGAGATGCGGTCGCAGCGCTCGGCCTCGTTCATGAAATGGGTCGAGATGAAGATGGTCACGCCGTCGCGCCGCGACAGTTCGACGAGGATGCGCCAGAAGTCGTCGCGCGCCACCGGGTCGACCCCCGATGTCGGTTCGTCGAGGATCAGCATGTCGGGCTTGTGCACCATGGCGACCGCGAGTGACAGCCGCTGGCGGTGGCCGAGCGGCAGCTTGTCGGGCAGCGCGTCGGCGACGTCCCCAAGGTCGAAGCGGGCGAGCATTTCGGCGATGCGCCCGGGGATTTCCTCGGCGGGCACGTGGAACAGGCGGGCGTGCAGGTCGAGGTTCTGGCGCACCGTCAGTTCGGTGTAGAGCGAGAAGGCCTGAGACATATATCCGACGCGGCGTCGGGTCGCGAGGTCGTCCGGCTCGACCGTCTGGCCAAACAGCGAGGCCTCTCCCTCGCTCGGCACCAGTAACCCGGTCAGCATCTTCATCGTCGTCGTCTTGCCGCAGCCATTCGAGCCGAGGAAGCCGAAGATCTCGCCGCGATGAATTCGGAAGTCGACGGCGTCGACGGCGACGAAGTCGCCGAACCGCTTGGTCAGCCCGCTTGCCTCGATGGCGATATCGCCGTCGCGCCCGGCCGGCTGCGGCGGGATGGCGACGGTCTGATGGTGGTCGCGCTTTTCCTCCGGCAGAAGCGAGATGAAGGCCTCTTCGAGCGTCGCTTCTCCTGTCGTTTGCAGGATCTCTGCGGGAGTGCCGGTCGCCAGAACGCGGCCATCATCCATCGCCGCCAGCCAGTCGAACCGCGCCGCCTCTTCCATATACGCGGTGGCGACGATGACGCTCATGCCGGGCCGGTCGGCGCGGATATCGTCGATCAGGTCCCAGAACTGCCGGCGCGACAGCGGATCGACGCCGGTCGTCGGTTCATCGAGGATCAGCAGGTCCGGGTCGTGGATGAGGGCGCAGCACAGGCCGAGCTTCTGTTTCATGCCGCCCGACAACTTGCCCGCCGGCCGATCGATGAAGGCGGCGAGCCCGGTCGCGTTCGTCAGTTCGGCGATGCGGCGCGCGCGTTCCGCGTGGTCGTGGCCGAACAACCGTCCGAAGAAGTCGATGTTTTCGAACACCGAGAGCGTCGGATAGAGGTTCTTGCCGAGGCCCTGCGGCATGTAGGCGATGCGCGGGCAGACGGTGCGGCGGTGCGATGCCGATTTCATGTCGCCGCCTAATACATGGGCGCTGCCTTCCTGCAGCATGCGCGCGCCGGAGACGAGTGCGAGCAGGCTCGATTTGCCGACGCCGTCGGGCCCGATGAGCCCGGCCATGCAGCCGGCTGGGACGGTGAGGGCGATGTCCTCGAGCGCCACTGTCTTGCCGTAGCGCAGCGTAACGCTCTCAAGGCGGGCGATAGGCGGTCGCCCGGCTGCTGCGGTCCCGATACCGACCGTTCGGTCAGTCATTGGGCAGTCTCACCTCGAGGTTTTGTGGCCAGGCAGCGGTTGGATCGAGCTGCACATAGGCCATGCCCGGCAACCCGGTCTTGATGACGCGCATGTATTTCTTGAGCAATTCGGCGGAAACCTTCGCCTTGATGCGGAAGGTCAGTTTCTGGCGCTCTTCCACCGTTTCGACTGTTTTCGGCGTGAACTGCGCGACGTCGGCGACGTAGGAAATCTCGGCCGGAATGACGAACTGCGGCGCGGCGTCGAGAACGATGCGCGCTTCCGCGCCAAGTGCCACCCGACCGGCCTCGGGGGTCGGCAGGAAGCAGTTCATGTAGACGTCGCCGAGGTCGACCATGTTGACGACGGTGCTGCCGGCGCCGACCACCTCGCCGGGCTGAGCGACGCGATATTGCACGCGGCCGTCGCGCGGCGCCTTCAAGGTCGTGTCGGCGAGCTCGGTCATGATGCGATCAAGTGTGGCCCGCCCGGCCTCGACCTGCGACCCGGCGGCAATCACCTGCGCCCTGGCATACCCGATCGCCGCCTCACTGCCCGCAAGGCTTGCCTCGGCGGCGCTGAGAGCTGCCTTGGCGCTCTGGTAGCTCGCGCGGTCGTCGTCGAGCTTTTGCAGCGTTGCGGTGCCGCGCGCGGCGAGTTGCTCGGTGCGGGCGAGCTGTTTGGTGATGGCGTCGAGTTCCGCCTGCCGCTGGGCGATGCCGGCGCGGGATGCTTCGCGCTCCGCCTCACGTTGCACGACGAGGCTTTTTGCCGTGTCGACGCCGATCTCGGCCTGTTTAAGGACGGCCTCGGCCTCACGTCGGCTTGCCTCAAGCGAAGCGGTTTCCATTTGCGCCAGCACCTGGCCCCTGGTGATGAAATCGCCGTCGCCGACGAGAACGTCCGCAACCCGTCCCGCGGTCTTGCTCGCCACGTCGATCTCGACGGCTTCGAGGCGGCCATTGGAACCGGCAAAGCCGGGTGGCAGTTCGCTTTCTGCCGTCGTGTACCAGAAGTAGGCGCCGACCCCCGCAGCGGCTGCGGCGGCGATGATCCAGACGAGCGTCTTTTTGCTTTGTGACATGGCTCCGTGTCCCGGAAAGTCAGGGTTTCAGGCCGTCGAGCAGAACCTGACGGATGTGGCGGGCGAGGGCCTTTTGATGGGTTTTTGGATTGTGGTTTCTGCACAGCTGGAGATGGAGCGGCGTCAGTTCGACGTGGCCGAGGATCAGCCCCATGACGGATGTCGCCGACAGCTCGGGATCCATATCCGGTGCAAGCCGCTGCATCACTTCGGTGAGCGCGGCGTAGGGACCGCGACCGAATTCGTCGGCGAAGAAGCGGATGCGCTCATCGTTGCCGTCGAGCAGTTCCCGCCGGAGCAATCGCGATAGCACAGGGTCCAGAACGAACACGTCGAGACTGTAGGCAATCAGATCGTCGAGAAGGTCGAGCGGTTCCTTGCCGGTGTTGAGGATATCGACTGCGTTTGCGGTCTTGTCGCTGAAAACGGAGCGCAAAACCTCAGTGTAGAGGGTCTCCTTGTCGGGGAAGTGATAGTAGAGCGCGGCCGGGGTTAGCCCAACCTCGCGCGCGAGGTCGCGCATCGAGACGGCCGAAAAACCATCGCGTGCGAACAGCTCCGCCGCCACGTCGAGGATTGCGGCGCGCCGGTCTTTCTGCGTGCCCGTTTGCTTGCGAATGGCGGTGTTGGCGGTCATGTTCAGGGCTGACTATTTTACTGAACGTTCGTTAGAATATTTAGGCCGAAACAGCGGTTTGTGCAAGGCCCGGTCATCTGACTCTCGCGCCTTGTGGGGCATATGCTTAAGGGGCCATTTCGCGTGACGGCAGGAGTGTCAGCCCGGCGTCGCGACCACGCCCTGTTCGATCAGCGCGGCGACGTCGTCGTCGCTCATGCCGAGTTCCGTGTGGAGGATGTCGGCGGTGTCTTCGCCAAGAAGGCTCGGCGCAGTGGCGGGGGCAGGGCCTTCGCCGTCGAAGGTGATCGGACCGCGCACAAGCCGCATGTCGCCGATCGTCGGGTGCCGGGCGGTCTCGATCAGGTTGCGCTCGGATACGTGCGGCTGGTCGAGTGCCTCACCGATCGACAGGATAGGGGCGCTCGGCACGTCGAATTCCTCCAGCCGCTGAGGCCAGTAGGCCGTCGTGTCCTCGCCCATGCGCGTCTCGATGATTTCCTGCAGCGCAACCCTGTTGGCGAGGCGATCCTGATAGAGCGCGAAGCGCTGATCGGTGATCAGCTCGTCCTGTCCAAGGCAGCGGGCGAAATTGTGCCAGAACCGCTCGGTCAGGCAGGCGACGATGACATGCCCATCCGAAGTCGGGAAAGACCCATAGGGCACGATACTCGGATGCTGCGTGCCGACCGGCTGCGGGCTGTTGCCGGTGACGAAATAGATCTGCGACAGGTAGCCCTGCAGGGCGATCAGGCTGTCGAGCATGGCGATCTCGACGTGCCGGCCCTTGCCGGTCGCGTTGCGCTCGTGCAGAGCCGCGAGCAGACCGAACAGCGAGAAGATGCTGCCGGCCAGGTCGCCGAGCGGGATACCGAGCTTGTTGGGCGCCTGGCCCGGCTCGCAGTTGACGCTCATGACGCCGGACAGCGCCTGCGCGACGATGTCGAAGGCCGGTTTGTCGCCATGCGGGCTGTCCTTGCCGAAGCCGGTGATCGAGCAATAGATCAGCCGTTCGTTGTCGGCCCGCAGCGCCTCGTAGCCAAGACCGAGCCGGTCCATCACGCCGGGCCGGAAGTTCTCCAGCACGATGTCGCTCTGGCGAGCGAGGTCCCGGGCGATCTTGACGCCGTCTTCGGATTTCAGATTGAGCGCGACGCTCTTCTTGCTGCGGTTGAGCGCGATGTAGTAGTGGCTCAATCCGCCGAGGAAGGGCGGGAAATTCCGCGTTTCGTCGCCGCTGCCGATCGGCTCGACCTTGATGATATCGGCGCCGAGATCGGCCAGCACCATGCTGGCGTAAGGGCCGGAGAGAATACGGGAGAAGTCGAGCACCTTGATGCCGGCAAGCGGGCCGGAACGCGGTTTCGTCTCTGCGTTTGTCATCGCGGGGTTCCTGCGCTTGTCGAGATTTTCATGATCGCTGTGGCGCCGGCGATCGGCACGCCGCCGCAGACGATTTCGGCGTCTACGAACATCATCGAGCGGGTCGCGTGACGAATGGCGGGTCGGACTTCGAGAAAGTCGCCTGCCTTTGCCGCGCCAAGGAATCGCGTGTCCATCTGCACCGTCACGGTCGGCTGGCGGTCGGCGGCGTTCCACGCCTCGATGGCGATGACCTGGTCGAGCAGGCTGGTCAGCACGCCGCCATGAACGAGGCCGATATGGTTGCGGTGCCGGTCCGTCGTCTGCAGCCCGTAGAGCTTCTTGTCCTCCGGTTCGCTCGAGCGCAGAAGCGGCCCGATCAGGGCCATGAAGCCGTCCGTTCTGACGATGCGCCAGCCGTCCGGCGCCGTGTCAATTTCCGTCACGTTTTATCTCCCTGCGTCGAGCTGCGTTTCCGCGATCCGATCGCGAATGGCCTTCATGGCCTTCACCAGTTTCGGGATTTCCTTGTCCTTCAGACGTTCCGAGATGCCGATGGCGACGATGGAACGGGTCATTCGCCCGTCGACCCCGAAGACCGGCACCGCAACGACGGTCACCCCTGAGATGTAAATGCCCTGGTCGACCGCATAGCCGCGCGTGCGCGCCTCCCGCACCTGGTCGAGCCAATCCTCGTACGCGGGCGGATGATCCCAGACGAGCTTGTCGAACTCGGCCTTGAGCCCGTCCTGAACCGGCATGTTGAAGGCCGCGAAGAGCCGCCCCGTCGCGCTGATCAGCGAGGGGAAGCGGCTGCCGAGATCGACCTGGAGGCGGAACGGAACCGAGGCTTGCGACAGCGCCACGACCACCATCTGGCCGGGCTCGGAGATCTGCGTGGCGATGCTGGTGACGCCGAATTTCATCGACAGTTCCGACAGGCGGGGCTGAATCATCGTCGAGAAGCTGTTGCGCTGAAGGGCCGACCGCGCCAGCGGCAGGATGCCGATTCCGATCGAGTAGCGCTTCGTCACCGAATCGAAATCCACCATCCCCTCATCCTGCAGGACACGCAGGATGTGAAGGCATGTGCTCGGCACCAGTTTGAGCTCGCGGGCCATCGGATTGACCCCGACGGGTACGGGCGAACGCGCCAGAAACCGCAAGATTGCGAGGGCGCGCGTCACCGCGGGTACCGCCCGTTTCGCCGCCGTATTCCTGTCTTCATTCGCCATGATCGCCTCCGGAAAATCAGCTAATTGTTGTCTATATACAATAATATAAGCGTATTGACAATACTTTGCCGCAATCTCTACCCTTGTCAATGAGGCGGGCAGCCATTGGGTGGCGGTCCGACACATTGTTTTGGAGGCAAGCAGGGATGACCCGGCTGACGGAATTCACGTCCTACGCGGATGCACAGGCCCAGTATTCGAAAGAGGGGCTTTGGGAGCTGTTCGACGGGACGCGTGAACGTTTCAACATCGCGCACGAATGCATCGACCGGCACGTCGATGGCGATGAGATCGCGCTGCGGATCGCGCATGCCGATGGTGCCGACGAACTGATCACTTTCGAGGAGATCTCGCGCCGCGCTTCGCAGGTTGCCCACTACCTGACGGCGAAGGGCATCAAGAAGGGTGACCGGGTCGCGGTCATGATCGAACCGTCGCTGCCGTTCTACTGCGCCATGTTCGGCGTGATGAAGAGCGGCGCCGTCGCCGTGCCGTTGTTCTCGTTGTTCGGGCCGGACGGCATTCGCCTGCGGGCCGAGGACTGCAAGCCGGAGATCTTTTTCACCAATGCGGAAAAGGCGCCCGACGCGCTCGAGGCCGAGGCGAAGAACGTCACGATCCTCGACCAGGCTTTCCTCGACGGGCTGAACGATCTGCCGACGACCTACGACTGGGATACCGCTGGGTCCGATCTTGCCGTGCTGCAATACACCTCAGGCACCACGCGGCTCCTGCCGGCCGCCGTTCACCACAGCCACCAGTCGATCGTCACCCTGATGGTTGCCGCGCTCTACGCAACCGGCATCCGTCCGGGCGACCGCTTCTTCTGCCCGTCATCGCCGGCCTGGGGCCACGGCCTGTGGCATGGCACGCTGGCGCCGCTCGCCATGGGTGTCTCGACGGGCACGTTCAGCGGCAAGTTCGATCCGGTCCGCCTGCTCAAGGCGCTGCACGATTTCGAGATCACCAATCTGACGGCCGCCGCCACGCACTACCGCATGATGCGCAATTCCGGCGCCGCCGAGGACTACACCTACAGCTTCGAGAAACTCTCCTTCACCGGTGAGCCGATCGACGGCGAGACCGCGAACTATGTCGAGCGGGTGTTCGGTACCAAGGTTCGCTCGATGTATGGCACCACCGAAATCGGTGTGATCATCGCCAACTATCCCGGTGCGGACGACCTCGAGGTGCGCGACGGCGCCATGGGCAAGGCCGTGCCCGGTGTCGAGGTCGAGGTGCAGCGCCCCGACGGCAGTCCCGCCGCGCCCGGCGAAACCGGCGAACTCATGGTCAAGAAGCGGGGCGAGTGGTTCCAGACCAAGGACCTCGGGCGCGTTGACGAGGACGGCTATTTTTATCACGGCGGGCGGGCCGACGACGTCATCATTTCGGCCGGCTGGACCATCGGGGCTGTCGAGGTCGAGGACGCGGTCCTCAGCCATCCGGCAGTCGCCGAATGCGCGGTTATCGGCACCCCCGATGCGCTGCGCGGCCAGGTCGTAAAGGCCTACGTCATCTTGAAGCAGGCCAAAGAGCCCGGCCTCGTCGAGAGCATTCAGGAGCACGTGCGGGCGCGTCTCGCGCGGCACGAATATCCCCGTCAGATCGAATTCGTCAGCACGTTGCCGAAGACCCCCGCCGGCAAGGTGAACCGTAAAATCCTGCGCGATCAGGAAGCGAAGAAATTTGCCGCTGCGGAGTGATCCGCCGGCGTCGACAGACATTCTCAGGAGAAGAAACAAATGGACGACATGACAGTGAGGAAGTTCCCGAAGATCACGCAGGAAGGCCTCGACGACCTGCGCAAGCGTCTCGGCGTTAAGATCGAGAATACCGTCGAGCCGTGGTGCTACGAGGCGACCCGCGACAACATCCGCCATTACGCGCACGGCATTGGCGACGACAATCCGCTGTGGTGCGATCCGGAATACGCCAAGACCACGCAATATGGCGACGTCATCGCGCTGCCGAGCTTCCTGTTCGCCACCAGCCGCATCATTTCGGGCTATGTCGGCGGCCTGCCGGGCGTGCACGCCATGTGGTCGGGGGCCAACTGGTCGTGGCACAAGCCGATCCCGCGCAACACCGAGTTCCGCACAGAGGCCTACCTGAAGGACCTGATCGAGCACGACACCCGTTTTGCCGGGCGCGCGGTGCAGCAGATCTATCACGTCGATTTCTTCGACGTGAAGACCGGCGACCTGCTTGCCGACGCTGACAGCTGGTGCTTCCGCACCGACCGTGACCAGGCGCGCGAGAACGGCACCAAGTATACCGAGGCGAAGGCCAAGGGCCGCCGGGTCTATACCCAGGAAGAGCTCGACGAGTACTACCAGTACTATGAGAAGGAAACGATCCGCGGCGCCGAGAAGCGTTACTGGGACGACGTGATGGAAGGCGAAGAGCTGCCGACCATGGTCAAGGGCCCGATGACCGCGACCGGCTTCATCGCCTACGCGCAGGGCTGGGGCGGTCTCTACATCCGCGCCAACAAGCTCGCCTGGCAGCTGCAGCAGAAGCACCCGAGCGCAGGCATCAAGAACCGCTTCGGCATCCCGGACTGCCCGGAGCGGGTGCATTGGGAAGAAGAATTCGCCATCGAGGTCGGCGCCCCGGGCGCCTATGACTACGGGCCGGAGCGGACCTCGTGGCTGACCCATCAGATCACCAACTGGATGGGCGATGACGGCTTCCTGTCACAGGCGAAGTGCCAGGTCCGCCGGCACAATCCTGAAGGTGACATCATCCTGATCCACGGAACCGTTACCCGGAAGTTCGAGGATAACGGCCGCTATCTGGTGGAAGTCCAGCAGCGCGCGGAACAGCAGGATGGCGAACTGTCGGCCATCGGTTCGGCAATCGTCGAGCTGCCCAAGCGCTGAGTGAGCGGGCCGTGACTGCAGGAAAGGCACATTCGACCATGTTCGAAAGAATCCTGACCAAAGTCGAGGACATCCTTCATCTGGGGGGGTGTCTCGCGCTTGTCGCAGTCGCGGCTCTCATCAACGCGGATATTCTGCTCAGGCTGATTTTCAATCGGCCTTTGCAGATCCAGTTCGAGCTGACCGAGCTGTTTCTGATGCCCGCACTCGCGACCTTGTCGCTGTCGCGTGTGTTCCGGGATGGCGGGCACCTCTCGCTCGATTTTCTGCCGCGAGACCTGCCCGCCACGCTGGCAACCGTTCTTGAAAAGGTGCGCCTTTTGCTGCCCGCGGTGTTCTTCGCCGCGGTCACATGGACGTCCGGAAAATTTGCCCTGAAAGCGATTGCCAATGGGGACATCGAATACGGGGTGATCGATTGGCCGCTCGGCTGGGCCTACGCCGCTATCCCGCTCGGATGCGGCGTACTCGTCGTGCGTCTGATCACCGATGCGCTCGCAGGAGAGATCGAGCGCGCGTGAAAAACTTACAGGGAGGAATACACATGAAAACGGCAATGAAAGCGGTAACCGCACTCGCCGGACTGCTCGCCATCGGCGTGGCGACGGCACAGGCCGAAACGCTTCGCCTCGGCGACTTCCAGTCGACCAGCCATATCGTCTCGGTCGAAGGGACGACCAAGTGGATGGCGGCGGTCGAAAAGGCGACCGACGGCGCGATCAAGTTCGAACATTTCCCCTCGCAGCAGGCGGCGAAGTCGAAAGCCCAGCTTGACGCGGTCAGCGGCGGCATCCTCGATGCGGCGCTGCTCGGGCCCTCCTACCATGCCGAAACGCTGCCGCTGAACTCGGTGGTCGGCCTGCCGGGCTTCTACGGTTCGGCGGTGCAGGGCACCAAGGCGCTGCAGGCGATGCTGCAGGAAGGCCCGCTGCGCGATGAGATCCTCGCCGCCGGCGTGACCCCGATCTTCGGCTTTGTGCTGCCGCCCTATCAGGTGCTCGCCAAGAAGCGGCTCGGCGCGCCGGCCGACTGGAAGGCGCTCGATATCCGCACCTCCGGCTCCACCCAGGCGATGACGGCCCGCGCGCTCGGCGGCGTCGGCATCTCGATCCCGGGTCCGGAAGTCTACACGGCGGTGGAACGCGGGCGTCTTGACGCGGTTCTGTTCCCGCTGGCCTCGGTGCCGGGCTACAAGCTGAACGAGGTCGTCAGCCATATCTCGACCAACGGCTCGTTCGGTGGCTACAGCTTCGTCATGGTGGTCCGCACGGACCTGTTCAATGGCCTGTCGGACGCCGCCAAGAACGCCATGCTCACGCTTGGCGACGAAACCGCCATGCATGTCGCGAAGGCGCAGGACGACTCGGTCGGCGGTCTGATCGAGGAATGGAAGGCCGCCGGCATCGACACATACCAGTTCTCGCCTGAGGAACTGGCAGCCGTGACCGAGGCGCTCGGAGCCGTCAGCACCGACTGGGCCGAGCGGATCGGCAGCGATGCGGCGAAAGCCGTGCTCGAGACCTACCGGAAGCTGACCAGCGAATAGTTCGCGGTTCTGAACCTGAAACGGGGGCGGTCGCGTGTGCGGCCGCCCGCCACCTCGGAGCACGCGGCGCCTCGATGCTGACATTCCTCATCATATTGTTCGTACTGGCGGCGCTGATGGCGATCCGCGTGCCAATCGCTTTTGCGATGGGCCTGGCGGGCACGCTCGGCATTGTGGTGCAGCTTGGACCGCGGCCCGCGCTCGCCGTTCTGGAACGCACCTTCTTCGACTCCTCGTCGTCCTTCATTCTGGTGGCCATTCCGCTCTTCATCCTGATGGCGGAGTTGCTGACGGCGGGCGACGTCACGCGGCGCGCCATCGTCGCCTGCCAATCCTGGATCGGCCACGTCAAGGGCGGTCTGGCGATGGCGACCGTTGCAGCAGCCGTCATTCTGGCGGCCCTGATCGGCAGCTCGACCGCATCGACCGCGGCGATGGCGACCTCTGCCTTTCCGGAGATGCGCAGCCACAAATACTCCAACCGTCTGGCCGCCGCCGTGGTCAGCGTCGGCGGCACTCTTGCCGTCGTCGTGCCGCCCTCGATCGTGCTTGTGGTCTATGGCGTTCTCACCGAGACCTCGATCGGCAAGCTGTTCATCGCCGGTATCTTCCCGGGCCTGCTGACGGCCGTCGGTCTTGCCGTGGTCATCAAGATCATCGCGCACACCACCGATCAGGCACCGGAAGGCGATCCCTTCGTGCTGAAAAAGGCGGTCAAGGACAGCCGCCACATCATTCCGATGATCCTGCTGATGTTCGCCGTCATCGGCGCGATCTATGGCGGCATCGTTTCGCCGTCCGAAGCAGCGGCCCTCGGCGTCATGGGCTCGCTGGTGATCGTCATCCTGCAGCGCAGCCTGTCCTTCCTCGATTTCAACCGCTCGGTCAGCAGCTCGATCCGCGCAACGGTGATGATCGTGGCGATCGTCGCGTGCTCGGCGATCTTCTCGAACTACCTGGCCTTCACCCGCATCACCCATGGCCTGCTTGAATTCGTCGCCGCCACGGACATGAGCCGCGAAATGGTGATGGGGATCATCATCCTGGTGCTGCTGGTGCTCGGCATGTTCATGGATCAGCTCGCCATCCTGTCGCTGACCATGCCGCTGGCGTTCCCGACCGCTATGGCGCTCGACTTCAATCCGATCTGGTTCGGAATAATCGTCACCAAGACGGTGGAGATCGGGCTTTTGACGCCACCATTGGGGCTGAATGCCTATGTGGCGGCAGCGCAGACGCAGGTTCCGTTGAAGACGATCTTCCGAGGCATCGTGCCGTTCCTGTTGATGGAGATCGTTATTCTCGCGCTGTTGCTGGCCTTTCCCCAGATCACGCTGTTCCTGCCGGATTTGATGATGCGGTAGGCCCCGAACCAACCTGAGCGAACGACTGGATCCGCGATCGCCCCCCTACGCGAGGGGCGGGTTCCTGCATGCCGCAAACGGAGAGTGAAGACGGATGACGATCCTGCAAACCAGCCTCGAGACGAACTCGCCGGAGTTTGCCGAGAACGCCCGGGCGATGGAGGCGCAATACGCAAAGGTGGCCGACGAGGCGGCGCGTATCCTCAAGGGCGGTACCGAAGCGTCCCGCCAGCGCCACGTCTCGCGCGGCAAGCTGCTGCCGCGGGATCGTATCGCGACGCTGCTTGATCCCGGTTCGCCGTTCCTCGAGGTTGGCTTCTTCGCTGCTTCCGGCCTCTACAATGACGAAGTGCCGTCGGCTGGCGCGATCGCCGGCATCGGCCGCGTCGAGGGTCGCGATTGCATGATCATGTGCAACGACGCCACGGTGAAGGGTGGCACCTACTTCCCGATCACGGTGAAGAAGCACCTGCGCGCGCAGGAAGTGGCTGCGGAAAACAACCTGCCGTGCATCTATCTGGTCGATTCCGGCGGCGCCAATCTCAACAATCAGGATGAGGTCTTCCCCGACCGCGAGCATTTCGGCCGCATCTTCTTCAATCAGGCGCAGATGTCGGCGCGCGGCATTGCGCAGATCTCGGTGGTGATGGGGTCGTGCACCGCAGGCGGCGCCTATGTGCCGGCGATGAGCGACCAGACCATCATCGTGCGCGAGCAGGGCACCATCTTCCTCGCCGGTCCGCCGCTGGTGAAGGTGGCCACCGGTGAGATCATCGACGCCGAAACGCTCGGTGGCGGTGACACCCATACGCGCCAGTCGGGCGTCGCCGACTATCTCGCCGACGACGACCGCCACGCGCTGGCGCTCGCTCGCGAGATCGTTGCCCATCTCGGTCCGGTGCCGCGTCCGAGCGTCGATTTCCGTGTGCCGAAGGGGCCGCTCTACCCGGCAAATGAAATCATGGGTGTCGTGCCGGCCAACGACAAGACGCCCTACGACGCGCGCGAGATCATCGCGCGTCTGGTCGACGGCTCGGACTTCGCCGAATTCAAGCCGCGCTACGGTACGACGCTGGTCACCGGCTTTGCCCATATCGACGGCGTGCCGGTCGGCATCATCGCCAACAACGGCGTGCTGTTTTCCGAAAGCTCGGTCAAGGGCGCGCACTTTATCGAGCTGTGCTGCCAGCGCAAGATTCCGATCCTGTTCCTGCAGAACATCACCGGCTTCATGGTCGGTTCGAAATACGAGGCCGGCGGCATTGCCAAGGACGGCGCCAAGCTGGTGACGGCGGTTTCCACCGCCTCGGTGCCGAAGGTCACCGTCGTCGTCGGCGGCTCCTATGGTGCCGGCAATTACGGCATGTGCGGCCGCGCCTTCGGGCCTCGCTTCGTGTGGATGTGGCCGAACGCCCGCATCGCCGTGATGGGCGGCGCGCAGGCCTCCGGCGTGCTGGCGGACGTGCGCCGCGCCGCGATCGAGGCCAAGGGCGGAAGCTGGTCGGCACAAGACGAGGCGGCCTTCAAACAGCCGACCATCGACATGTTCGAGCGCCAGTCGCAGCCGCTTTACGCCTCCGCGCGGCTTTGGGACGACGGCATCATCGATCCGCGCAAGACGCGCGACGTCGTCGCCCTTTCGCTCCGCGCGGCGCTCAACGCGCCGGTTCAGGACACCAAGTTCGGCCTCTTCAGGATGTGACGATGACGAAGCCCTTTTCCAAGATTCTGATCGCAAATCGCGGCGAGATCGCCTGCCGCGTCATCCGCACCGCCGCCCGCCTCGGCGTGAAAACGGTTGCCGTCTATTCCGACGCCGATGCCCGCGCCCTGCATGTGAAGATGGCCGATGAAGCCGTCCATATCGGCGCTTCGCCAGCGGCCGAGAGCTATCTCGTTGCCGAGCGCATCATCGGGGCGGCGCTTTCAACCGGTGCCGAAGCCATTCATCCGGGCTACGGCTTCCTGTCGGAGAACCCCGGCTTCGTCGAGGCCGTCGAGGCCGCCGGGCTCGCCTTCGTCGGGCCGTCTGCAAAGGCGATCCGCGCGATGGGCCTGAAGGACGCGGCAAAGGATCTGATGGCGGCAGCCGGCGTGCCGGTCGTGCCGGGTTACCAGGGCGACAGCCAGGATCCTGATTTCCTCGCCGGCGAGGCCGAGCAGATCGGATATCCGGTTCTCATCAAGGCCCGCGCCGGTGGTGGCGGCAAGGGCATGCGCAAGGTCGACGTGCCGGAGGCGTTCCGCGAGGCGCTCGCTTCGGCGCAACGTGAGGGGCAGGCGTCGTTCGGTGATCCGCATGTGCTGATCGAGAAATTCATCACCTCGCCGCGCCATATCGAGGTGCAGGTCTTCGGCGACAGCCACGGCAATGTGGTGCATCTGTTCGAGCGCGACTGCTCGCTGCAGCGGCGCCATCAGAAGGTCATCGAGGAAGCACCGGCACCGGGCATGACGGATGCGATGCGCCGCGCCATGACGAGCGCCGCGGTGAAGGCCGCCGAGGCGATCTCCTATTGCGGCGCCGGCACCATCGAATTCATCGTCGACGGCTCCGGTCCGCTGCGCGAGGACGGCTTCTGGTTCATGGAAATGAACACCCGCCTGCAGGTGGAACACCCGGTCACCGAGGCGATCACCGGCGTCGATCTGGTCGAGTGGCAGTTACGGGTTGCCGCCGGCGAACCGCTGCCGCTGATCCAGGACGAGCTGGCAATCGACGGCCACGCTTTCGAGGCGCGGCTCTACGCCGAGGATCCGACCAAGGGCTTCCTGCCGGCGACCGGCAAGCTAGAGCATCTGGAGTTCAGCGGGCGGGCCCGCAACGACACAGGCGTGCGCGGCGGCGATGTCATCAGCCCGTTCTACGACCCGATGATCGCCAAGGTGATCAGCCACGGGTCGACGCGGGGCAGGGCGCTCGAAACGCTGCTCGATGCACTTCGGCACACCCACGTCGCCGGCACCACCACCAACGCGGAATTCCTCACCGCGCTGGTCCAGCATGACGGCTTCGTCGCCGGACATTTCGACACCGGCGTCATCGACAGAAGTCTCGATGCGCTGACGGCCGTCGCGCCGCTGTCGGAAACCCATATCGCGTTCGCCGCCGTCGCCGCGTTCGATATCGATCCGGCAACGCCACATTTCGGCTGGCGCCTGTGGGGTGCGGCCGAACACGATCTGATGGTGGTGTTCGACGGCACACCGCTCGTTCGCCGCCTGACGCTGAACGACGACGGTTCGGTCACGCTGACCGGTGCCGAGAGCGCGCCGTTGACGCTGCGCGAGCTGACCATCGACGGGATGCGCCTTTCCGCGCGCACCGGCGATGCCGACACGCTGGTCGAAGCGCGCGTCCACTTCAGCGAGCGCGATGGCGGCCGGCTGGTTTCCGTTCTCTCCCGGGGGGTGGTTCGCGACCTCTTTCTCCCTGACCCCCGGACGGTCGGCGCTGCCACGGGTCACGAAGGCGATGCCGTGGTGGCGCCGATGACCGGAACCATCGTCCGCCTCGATGTGGCGGTTGGCGACACGGTCGAGGCCGGTACCGCCATCGGCATCATGGAAGCGATGAAGATGGAGACCGCGCTCATCGCGCCCTGCGCGGGAACGATTGCCGAGCTGCATTGCGCGGTCGGCGACGCGGTCGAGGGCGGCAGCGTCCTCGTCAGCTTCGAGGAGGATGTTTCTGAATGAGCGAGCATGTCCGCATCTACGAGGTCGGGCCGCGCGACGGTCTGCAGAACGAGAAGGCGCTGATTCCGACGGCAAAAAAGATCGCGCTGATCGATCTGCTGTCGCGCGCCGGCTTTGAAAAGATAGAGGCAACGAGCTTCGTGTCGCCCAAATGGGTGCCGCAACTGGCCGACGCCGCCGAGGTCATGGCCGGCATCAAGCGCCGCGACGCCGTCGACTACGCGGTGCTGACGCCGAACATGAAGGGCTTCGAGCGGGCGCTTGCAGCCGGGGCCGATGAAATCGCAGTCTTCGCCGCCGCGTCCGAAGAGTTCAGCCAGAAAAACATCAACTGCTCGATTGCCGAGAGCCTGGTGCGTTTCCGCCCGGTCATCGAGGCCGCCCGCGACGCCGGCGTCGCCGTGCGCGGCTACGTCTCCTGCGTCGTCGAGTGCCCCTATTCCGGGCTGATCAGTCCCTCAGCGGTCGCCGATGTCGCCGAGGCGCTGGCCACGATGGGCTGCTACGAGATCTCGCTCGGCGACACGATCGGCCGGGCAACGCCGGATGGCACCGAGCGCATGATCGAAGCCGTCGCCGAACGGCTGCCGGTCGACAGTCTCGCCGGACACTTCCACGACACCGGCGGCAACGCGCTCGCCAATGTTGCCGTCGCACTGGAAATGGGATTGCGGGTCTTCGACAGCGCCGTCGGCGGGCTCGGCGGCTGTCCCTACGCGCCCGGCGCCAAGGGCAACCTTGCCACGTCCACACTGGTCACGATGCTTGAAGGGCGCGGGTTTCACACCGGCATCGACCGTGACCTTCTGGCCGAAGCAGGACGGCTCGTCGCCGGCTTCGCCGCCGCTGCAGGCAACGGGGAGAACGGCCAATGAGCTACGAGACCATCCGCGTCGAGCGCGATGCGCGCGGCATTGCCAGCGTCGTGTTGTGCCGGGCCGAAAAGCACAACGCCATGAATGCCCAGATGATCGCCGAACTGTCGGATGCGGCCTCGGCGCTGGCTGCGGACGATAGCGTCCGCGCGGTCGTGCTGTCGGGCGAGGGGCGTATCTTCTGCGCCGGTGGCGATCTCGGCTGGATGCGGGCGCAGGCCGACAAGGACCGCGCCGGCAAGATCGGCGAAGCGCGCGCGCTGGCCGATATGCTCGGGCTCTGGGACGCGTTGCCGAAACCGCTTATCGGGTGCGTGCACGGCGCGGCCTATGGCGGCGGGCTCGGTCTGATCGCCGTCTGCGACGTGGTCGTCGCGGAAGAAAACACCCGCTTTGCGCTCACCGAAACGCGGCTTGGGCTGATCCCGGCGACCATCGGCCCCTTCGTGGTGCGCCGCATGGGCGAGGCCTTTGCGCGCCAGGTGTTCTTCACCGCAAGCGCGTTCGATGCCGCCTTCCTGATGCGGGTTGGTCTCGTCGCGCGGTCCTGTCCGGCAGACGAGCTGGACGCGGCGGTCGAGGAGCAGGTCGCTGCCATCCTGCAATGCGCGCCCGGCGCGGTGGCTGCTGCCAAGGCGCTGTGCCGCAAGCTTGCCGGCAACGATCCGGCGAGCTTCGCCGATCTGACGGCCAATGCGCTCGCCGACCGCTGGGAAACGGCGGAGACGCAAGAGGGCATCGCCGCCTTCTTCAACAAGGAGACGCCGTCCTGGCGGAATGCCTGAGCGGCTATCCGCCGCCCAGGTCTTCGCATTAAGGCTGGTACGATCGTCGTTACTCGCCGGCCCGCTTCGCGGTCTTCAGATATTCGATGATGCCCGAGAAATCCTTGCCGGCCCCGCCATTGTCGATGAACTGGCGGAAGAGCTGCATGGCATGCTCGCCCATCGGCGTTGCCTGCGTGGCATTGGCGGCTGCCTGCTGCGAAAGGCAGAGGTCCTTCAACATCAGCTCTGCTGCAAAACCCGGCTTGTAGTCGTTGTCGGCGGGGCTCGTCGGCCCGACGCCCGGCACCGGGCAATAGGTGTTGACCGACCAGCAGAAGCCCGACGAGGTCGAGATCACGTCGAAGGCGGCCTGTTGTGACAGGCCGAGCTTTTCGGCGAGCGCGAAGGCTTCGCAGGCGCCGATCATCGAAATGCCGAGCAGCATGTTGTTGCAGATCTTTGCCGCCTGGCCGGCGCCGCCGGTGCCGCAATGGACCAGCTTGCCGCCCATCACATCGAGAACCGGCGATGCCTTGTCGAACGCCTCGCGCGACCCGCCGGTCATGAAGGTGAGCGTGCCGGCCGTCGCGCCGCCGGTGCCGCCGGAAACCGGTGCGTCGAGCGGCAGCAGTCCGGCCGCTTCAGCGATCTCGTGCGCCTGACGGGCGCTCGCAACATCGATCGTCGAGCAGTCGATGATCACCGCGCCGGGCTTCGCGGCCGGCACGATCGTCTCGTAGACCTTCAGAACGATGCTGCCATTCGGCAACATGGTGATGATGGTTTCGGCATCGGCAACCGCCTCGGCCGCACTCGGCGCGACCGTCATGCCTTCCGCCTGCGCCTTTTCCATTGCCTCGGGCACCGTGTCGAAGGCGGTGACCGCATGGCCGGCTTTGGTCAGATTGATGGCCATCGGCAGACCCATATTGCCAAGGCCGATGAATGCGATCCGGCTCATGCCTTTTCCTCCTGTCGCAGATTTCGTTTGTCCGCTCCGCATGGAGCCAGGATCGCGCCGATTGCTTTCCAGTCGACGCGATCCTGCCGGGTGTAAGCCCGCCTTAGCTCATGGTTGGGATGACGAACTCAGCGCCTTCCTTGATGCCGGACGGCCAGCGCGCGGTGATCGTCTTGGTGCGGGTGTAGAAGCGGAAGGCGTCGGGGCCGTGCTGGTTGATGTCGCCGAAGCCGGAGCGCTTCCAGCCGCCGAAGGTGTAGTAGGCAAGCGGCACCGGGATCGGCACGTTGATGCCGACCATGCCGATGTTGATGCGCGAGGCGAAATCGCGCGCCGTGTCGCCGTCGCGGGTGAAGATGGCGACGCCGTTGCCGTATTCGTGGGTCATGGCGAGGTCGAGCGCTTCGTCATAGGTCTTGGCGCGCACCACCGACAGCACGGGACCGAAGATCTCTTCCTTGTAGATCGTCATGTCCTTGGTGACGTTGTCGAACAGGCAGCCACCGACGAAATTGCCGTTCTCGTAGCCCTGCATCTTGAAGTCGCGGCCGTCGACGACCAGATCGGCGCCTTCCTCGACACCCTTATCGACATAGCCAAGCACGCGGTTTCGTGCCTCCGCCGTCACCAACGGACCGAAATCGGCATCGTCGCCGGCGGTATAGGGGGCGATCTTCAGGCTTTCGACGCGCGGGATCAGCTTCTCCATCAGCCGTTCCGCCGTGCCTTCGCCAACCGGAACGGCGACCGAGATCGCCATGCAGCGCTCGCCGGCCGCGCCGTAGCCGGCACCGATCAGGGCGTTCACCGCCTGGTCGATGTCCGCGTCCGGCATGATCAGCATGTGGTTCTTGGCGCCACCGAAGGCCTGCACCCGTTTGCCGTGCGCGCAGCCGCGCGTGTAGACGTATTCGGCGATCGCGGTGGAGCCGACGAAGCCAATGGCGGCGATGTCGGGATGCTCGAGAATGCCGTCGACGGCTTCCTTGTCACCGTTGACGACATTGAGGATGCCGGCCGGCAGGCCGGCTTCGATCATCAGCTCGGCGAGCATGATCGGCACCGACGGGTCGCGCTCGGACGGCTTCAGGATGAAGGCGTTGCCGGCCGCGATCGCCGGGCAGAACTTCCACATCGGGATCATGGCGGGGAAGTTGAACGGCGTGATGCCGGCGGCGATGCCAAGCGGCTGGCGCACCGAATGCAGGTCAATGCCCGGGCCCGCGCCTTCGGTGAATTCGCCCTTCAAGAGGTGCGGCGCACCGATGCAGAATTCGGCGACCTCGAGACCGCGGATGACGTCGCCCTTGGCGTCCGGCAGCGTCTTGCCGTGCTCGCGCGACAGCGCCTCGGCGAGCTTGTCCATGTCGCGATGCAGGAGGTCGACGAACTTCATCATCACGCGCGCGCGCTTCTGCGGGTTGGTCGCTGCCCAGGCGGGCTGCGCCGCCTTGGCATTGGCGATCGCCGCAGCCAGTTCGCCGGCACTCGCCAGTGCGACGTTACCCTGCACTTCGCCGGTTGCCGGGTTGAAGATAGGCGCCGTGCGTCCGCTCGTTCCCGCAACGCGCTCGCTGCCGATGAAATGGCCGATCTCGTACATGATGTGCTCCTTGGGCATGATGTTTGGGAGCCATCCTATAAGTTTGTTTGTGCAAATCTATGGGATTGAATGCCAAGCTGTTGTGCGCTTATGCTCGCACTGAAATGAGGAGCCATGAGCTTTGACTGGAACGATCTGCGTTACTTCCTGTCGGTCGCGCGAACCGGCCGGTTGACGGCGGCCGCGCGGCGGATGGGCACCGACCACGCGACCGTCAGCCGTCGCGTCACCTCGCTTGAACAAAAACTCGGGGCGACGCTGTTCACACGCTCGCCGCGTGGCTATTCGCTGACCGATACCGGCGAGCGACTGTTGATGCATGCCGAGGCGATGGAGAGTTCCGCGGCGCACGCGCAAAACGAGATCGCGGGAGAGAAGTTTTCGCTGAGCGGGTCGGTGCGGATCGGCGCTCCGGACGCGTTCGGTGCGTTCTTCCTGGCGCCACGTCTAGCCGAGCTGAGCGCGCGGCACCCGCAGCTCGAGCTGCAGATCGTCACCATGCCGCGCATTTTCAGCCTGTCGAAGCGAGAGGCCGACATCGCGATTGGCCTCGCCCGGCCGGACAAGGGCCGGCTGTTCTCCAAGAAACTCATCGACTACCGGCTGCACCTCTACGCCGCGCCGGGGTATCTGGCAGACGCCGGGCCGATCGACAGTCCGGAGGATTTCCGCAAGCACCATTTCATCGGCTATATCCCGGACCTGATCGCGATGCCGGAACTCGACTATCTGAACAAGGTCGCCGAAATCTCGGCGCCGCATCTTTCGAGCTCCAATCTCTTTGCCCAGATGTATGCGGCCGAGGCGGGGGGCGGTCTGTGTATCCTTCCCGATTTCCTTGTCGATGGCCGCTCCGGCCTCGTGCCCGTGCTTCCCGAGCGGGTCGAGTTGACCCGTAGCTTCTGGATCATGGCCCACTTGGACTCGCGCGATTCAACGCGCATTCAGACCGTCATCGCCTTCATCAGCGAACAGGTGAAGCAGTCGAAACACCTGTTTGCTTCGTGAATGTGCGGAGGCGATGCGCATCATTCACTGTGGTTGCACATGCCGATCCGGTGCCGGATTCGTGCATCCTAAAGAAATCAAATAATATTCCGAAAAACAGACTATTTTTTTGCTGCGCCGGAATAATCTAGCGGATCTTCTTGCAGTCTCTGTCTGTGGCTTACGTCGCGGCCTCTGCGACGTTAGTTGTATTTGTCCGTATTTTTACTTTTAATTTAGCCGCCTTCGGTATTCAGAAACAAATAGCAATAAACTCGAGGGCCCCTTTGATGAAAAACCTGCGCCTGTCGACCAAGCTGCCCCTTCTGGTTCTGGGGGGCGCGCTGGTGGTTGGTCTCGGCATCGGCATTGCCAGCTATTTCACCGCGTCTTCGCAGCTGAAAGAGGCGGCGGGCGAGAGGCTCGCGGCGGCAGCCCGGATCGGCGAGGAAAACTTCAAAGGCTATCTGCAAGGGATCGAGAAAGAGCTGAAGCTCGTTGCCACCAGCCCGCTGACGATCGACGCGCTGAAGGAGTTCGCCGGGACCTGGAAGGGCTGGGCGATGTTCGGCGGCGATCCGCAGAAGGAGCTGAAGGCGGCCTATGTGGAGAAGAATCCGAACCCGGTCGGCTCGAAGCATCTGCTCGACCGGGCCGAGACCGGTAGCCACTACGACACGGTGCATGCGAAATATCATCCGTGGTTCCGCGCCCTGCAGCAGGACAGCGGCTACTACGATGTGTTCCTGTTCGATACCGAGGGCAATCTCGTCTATTCGGTGTTCAAGGAGGCCGACTACGCAACCAATTTTGCCGCCGACAAGGGCGGCGAGTGGGCGAACACCGATCTCGGCAATGTCTTTCGCGCCGCGCTGAAGGCCGGCAATGAGAATGGCAAGGACCCGATCGCGTTCGAGGATTTCGAGGCCTATGGCCCGAGCAGCGGCGCGGCGGCCAGCTTTATCGCCTATCCGGTTCAAGATGCGGACGGCAAGACGCTCGGCGTGCTCGCCTTCCAGATGCCGGTCGACGCCATTAACAAGGTATTTGCCGCCGACATGGGCATCGGCGAGACCGGCGAGATCGTGCTGATCGGCGACGACATGCTGATGCGGACCGACAGTGCGCATACGCCGGAGGTCAACGACATCCTCACCACCCGTCTTGACGCCGAGTTCCTGACGGATGTGTTCTCAAATGGAAAGGTGGGCGGGATCGCACCGCTCTATCGTGGCGAGCCGATGGACATCAGTGCCGTCGGTTTCAATTATCGTGGTGCGCACTACGCAGTGGTGGCGATGGAGTCGGACCATGAGGCTCTGCTTCCCGTCGCCGCGATCCGCGACCAGATGGCGATCATCGGGACGGTTCTTTTGTTCATCGTCGGTGTGGTCGGTTTCTTTGCCTCGCGCGGCGTGACGCGACCGATCGGTGCTCTCGTCGGGGAAATGTCGCGGCTCGCCAAAGGCGATACGGATATCGGCCTCGACGGCGCCAGGCGCGGTGACGAGATCGGCGACATGACCAAGGCGGTCGCCGTGTTCCGCGACAACCAGATCGAGCGCCAGCGCCTCGAGGCCGAAAGTGCCGATGCCAATGAAGCTCGGCGTGAGCGCGAGAAGCGGATCGACGATATGATCACCCAGTTCCGCGCAGATGTTCAGAACGGGCTTCATGCGGTTGCCGAAAACGCCTCGAAGATGACGGCGACAGCGGAAACCCTAACCCATCTCGCCGGGGGAACCAGCGAGCAGGCGACCTCGGTCGCAGCCGCGTCGGAAGAGGCGTCCGTTAATGTGCAGACGGTGGCGGAAGCCGCCCAGCAGCTCTCGGCATCGATCGGCGAGATCTCGAACCAGATCGACACGACAACGTCGGTGGTCAACACGGCGTCTGAAAACGCGGTTTCGACCAACGAAAAGGTTGCCGCACTGGCCGAAGGCGCCAACAAGATCGGCGCCGTCATCGCGCTCATCCAGGCGATTGCCGAGCAGACCAATCTTCTGGCGCTCAACGCGACCATCGAAGCGGCGCGCGCGGGCGACGCCGGCAAGGGGTTTGCCGTCGTGGCCTCGGAAGTGAAGGAACTCGCCACCCAGACGGCGAAGGCGACGGAAGACATCTCGATGCAGATCACCGCGATCCAGTCGTCGACAGGCGATGTGGTCAGCGCGATCGAGGAGATCGCCAGCACCATGGGCGAGGTCAATCGCAACATGTCGATGATTTCGCAGGTGATGGACCAGCAGGGGGCGGCCACCGCCGACATCAGCCACAATGTCGCGCAGGCGGCTGTCGGCACCCAATCGGTGGTGGAGAATATCACCGGCGTGACCACGGCGACGGGTGAAACCTCGCAGTCGGCCAACGACGTGCGGGTGGCGGCGGAGAGCGTTCAGGCCGAAACGGGCCGGCTCGACGCGACCATTGCCTCGTTCCTGAAGAACGTCACCGCGGCCTGACGGCGTGCGCCGTTCGCTCTAGCTCCGGCCGACGCAGGAATATTCGAAGCCGTGCTTTTCGACCTCGTCGCGGCGGTAGATGTTGCGCAGATCGACGAGGACCGGGGCCTTCATCACCGACTTCAGGCGTGGCAGGTCGAGGGCGCGGAACTGGTTCCATTCGGTGACGATGACAAGCGCGTCGGCGCCGGAAGCCGCTTCGTAAGGGCCGGTCGCATAGTCCATGCCGTCGATCACCTCGCGGGCGTTTTTCATGCCTTCAGGGTCGTAACCCGTGACCGCCGCGCCAGCGTCCTGCAGGGTTCGCACGATGGCGATCGCCGGGCTGTCGCGCATGTCGTCGGTCTGGGGTTTGAAGGTCAGGCCGAGAATGGCGACCTTCTTACCGCGCACATTGCCGCCGGCCGCCGCGATGACCTTGCGGCCCATGGCGCGTTTTCTCAGATCGTTGACGGCGACGGTGGTCTCGATGAGGCGCACCGGGCTTTCGTGGTCCTGTGCGGTCTTGACCAGAGCCAGCGTGTCTTTCGGAAAGCACGAGCCGCCATAGCCGGGACCGGCGTGGAGGAACTTTGAACCGATGCGGCCATCAAGCCCGATGCCGCGCGCCACGTCCTGCACGTCGCCGCCGACATGCTCGCACAGATCGGCCATTTCGTTGATGAAGGTGATCTTCATGGCGAGAAAGGCGTTGGCGGCGTATTTGGTCAGCTCCGAGGTGCGGCGACTGGTGAACAGCAGCGGCGCCTGGTTCAGATAGAGCGGCCGGTAGACTTCGGTCATGACCGAGCGGGCGCGTTCGTCATTGAGGCCTATGACGATGCGGTCGGGCCGCTTGAAGTCGTCAATGGCAGCCCCTTCGCGCAAGAATTCCGGATTGGAAACGACGGCGACGTCGGCATCGGGGTTTTCCTCGGCGATGATACGTTCGACCTCGTCACCGGTGCCGACGGGTACGGTCGATTTCGTCGCGACGACGGTGAAGCCCTTGACCGCGTGCGCGATTTCCCGGGCTGCAGCGTAGACATAGGACAGGTCGGCGTGTCCGTCGCCGCGGCGCGACGGGGTGCCGACGGCGATGAAGACGGCATCGGCCTCGGCGACCGCGCTGGCAAGTTCGGTGGTGAATAACAGCCGTCCGGCTTCGGCGTTGTCGCTCACGATGGCTTCGAGCCCAGGCTCGTAGATCGGGATTTCGCCGCGCTTCAACGCCTCGATCTTGTCGTCGGCGGTATCGACGCAGACGACGTCGTGGCCGAAATCCGCGAAGCAGGCGCCGGACACCAAGCCGACATAGCCCGAACCGATCATTGCAATTTTCATCAGGGCGCCTCTTGGGAGGGTAGGGGGTCGTCAGTTTCTCCGGCGATTTCGGCGTGCGCGGCACGGATCGTTTCCGGTTTTAGCCGTCTTAGCATGTGCGTTCCCGCCATGGGACCTTTTCCGCAACCGCGGTAGCCGCACATGGTGACCGGGGCCGGCTCGCGGTCCGTGCTCGCCATGCTGTAGGCCGAGTCGTCCGAACTCCATCGCCGCCATAGCACTCGCATATGACAGTTTGATGGGTGCGGTAGTGCGCTGTTTTCGTGGCCCTATACGGTTGGCGCAGGGCGATACGTGGTTCTACTGCGATTGGGGTATGCGTGCGTTTTCGGTCCGCACTAGGCTCCGCGAAGGGTGACGGTTCGACTCCGTGCGCGGATGCGTGGGCGGCGTCGGCGTGGAGAGGTTCGGCGAGGGGACTCGGCGAAAAGGTGAAAACCGGAAAGCCGTGACGCGGATCACGTCGCCGGTTTCCGGCACCCTCCACACTCGACGACAGGGATTGGATGCAACTTCGCGCGGCGGGTGTGGCCCGCGGGGTTGGTGCGGGAGACGCGGTCGGTTTCGGCCGCTTTGCTCTCGCGATGTGGGGAGGAATTCCGATGAATATACAGTCACAGACGCCACGGTTACCCTTAGGACAATTTTCGGGTGCAAACGTTTTGTTAATTATTTAGTCTCGCCACGTGCGGTCAAAATGCCGCAGCTCCGCGTATTGGGCGACGCGCGGATCCGATTTGCGTAAGAGAAATGTGGATTCGTAATGGCCGATTTTACTGCGACAATCGACTTGTCTTCGCTCAGCTCCTCGACCGGTGCCACGATAAACGGTACGGCGGGCGGGAACTTGACCGGTTATTCGGTCAGCTATGCCGGCGATATCAATGGTGACGGCATTGCCGATATCATCATCGGCGCGCCCGGTGCCGACGATAACGGCACGGATTCCGGCCTCACCTATGTCGTCTACGGCCAGTCCGGCGGCTTCGGCGGTCCCATTGATCTGGCGTCGCTCGACGGCAGCAACGGCTTCGTCATCTACGGTATCGATGACCTGACCTCGAGCGGCTTTTCGGTCTCGGGTATCGGCGACGTCAACAAGGACGGCATCGACGATTTTGCCGTCACCGAGCCGGTCGCGGCGTCCGGTTCCGGCAACAACGGCGGCTACACCTACGTTGTGTATGGCAACGATTCCGGTTTTCCGAAGGATTTCAGCTATCTCGACCTGGGAACCGGGGACGGATTCCGCCTGATCGACAGCGTGCTCGACGATGTCTCGGATCTGACGGTTTCGGGCGCCGGCGACGTCAATGGCGACGGTATCGACGACTTCATCATTGGCGCGCCGACCTTCGATGTCGATGGCAAGGCCGACAAGGGCGTTTCCTATGTCGTGTTCGGCAACGGCGGCGGCTTTTCCTTCGACTTCGACCTTTCGTCGCTGAACGGCAGCAACGGGTTCCGGCTCGATGGCGTTGCCGGCGGCGACGAAACGGGCGCCTCGGTCTCTTCGGCGGGCGACATCAACGGCGACGGCAAGGCGGACCTCATCATCGGCGCGCCGTCGGCCGATCCGGGCGGGACCGTCGAAGGCGCGGCCTATGTGGTGTTCGGCGCGTCGAGCTATTCCGCCGATATGGATCTGTCGAGCCTCAACGGCACCAACGGCTTCATGATCGAGGGGGCCGGTGCGACTGATCTCGCCGGCATGTCGGTGTCCTCGGCAGGCGACTTCAACGGCGACGGCTACGACGACCTGATCATCGGGGCGCCGGGCGATACCGCGAGCGGCACCGCCTACATCATCTTCGGCAAGGCTTCCGGCTATTCGGCGTCCTACGATCTTGCTGCGCTGACCGCCTCCGAAGGCCTCCGGCTCGACGGCATCGGCTCCGGCGATCTGGCCGGCGTTTCGGTTTCGACGGCCGGCGATCTCAATGGCGACGGCTTCGACGATGTCGTCGTCGGCGGAACCGAAGCCGATCCCAATGGGCTCGGTAACGAAGGCGCCGCCTATGTCGTCTTCGGCAGTAGCGGGTATGGCTCGACGCTCAGCCTTGACCTTTCCACGCTGAACGGCACCAACGGATTCCGCCTCGATGGCGTTGCGGCGGGCGACCTTTCCGGCAGTTCGGTGTCGACTGCCGGCGACGTCAATGATGACGGCTTCGACGATCTCATCGTCGGCGGCTCGAATGCGAACGGTGGTGCCGGCGCTGCCTATGTTGTCTACGGCCGTGCGCCGACGACCGCCGTGACGCGGTCGGGCGGAAATGCCGATCAGGTGATCCGCGGGGGAGCCTTTGGCGACACGCTGAACGGGCTGAACGGCGCCGACACGCTCTATGGCGACGGTGGCAACGACAGCCTCAACGGCGGCAATCACGACGACGTTCTTTATGGCGGCGACAACGACGATACGCTCGACGGCAGTTACGGCAGCGACTCGCTGTTCGGCGGCGCCGGCAACGACTCCCTCGATGGCGGTGCAGGAAGCACCGGCAACGACACCATCTTCGGCGGCAGCGGCAACGATACGCTACGCGGCCAGGGCGGTACCAATCTCCTGCAGGGCGGTACCGGCAATGACGTCTATCGGGCCAGCATCAACGATACGATCATCGAGGCTGCTGGTGCCGGCATCGACACGCTTGAGGCCTATGCGAACGGCATGACGCTCGCTGACAATGTGGAATACATGGTGTTCTACAACAGCGGCGCGGTGTTGAGTGGAACCGGCAGCTCCGGCGACGACCACATCACCGGCAACCAGTTCGACAACATCATCGATGGCGGGGCCGGCGCCGACACCATGGTCGGCGGGCTCGGCAACGACACCTATGTGGTCGACAATGCCGGCGACGTCGTCACCGAGGGTGTGGGCGAAGGAACCGATACGGTTCAGGCAAGCTTCGACTATACGCTAGGCGCCAATGTCGAGGGGTTGGAGCTGACCGGCACGGCCAACCTTTCGGGGACTGGCAATTCCGCCGACAACACGCTGGTCGGCAATTCGGGTAACAACACGCTCGATGGTGGGGTCGGCGCCGACACAATGACGGGCGGCGAGGGCGACGACACCTATTACGTCGACAACGCGGGCGACGTCGCCGACGAGAACTTCAATGAGGGTACGGACACGATTCTGAGCACGATCACGATCGCGCTCGGCAGCAACAGCTACATCGAAAACGTGACCCTGCTCGGCACGGCGAATATCGACGCGACCGGCGACAACGCCAGCAATCTCATCACCGGCAATTCCGGAGACAACGTCCTGAGCGGCGGATCGGGCGGGACCGATACGCTCGTCGGCGGTGATGGCAACGATACCTATATCGCCGGCGGCTCCGATGTCGTGACCGAAGGTATCGGCGGTGGCGACGACACGGTGCAGTCGGTTTACGGCTACGTGCTTTCGGCCAATGTCGAACACCTCATCCAGACGGGAACCAACACGTCGACGCTGGTCGGCAACGCATCCGACAACTCGATCACCGGCAATGCGGCTGCCAATACGCTGGATGGTGGCGCGGGCGTCGATACGCTGATCGGCGGAGACGGCGACGACACCTATATCGTCGACAATACGAGCGATGTCGTCACCGAGAATGCGGCCGAGGGCACGGATACCGTCCAAGCGTCGGCGAGCTATACGCTGTCGGCCAATGTCGAGGATCTCGAGCTGACCGGGACCGCGGATATCGACGGCACCGGCAATGGCGAAGCGAACACAATTACCGGCAATTCGGGCGCCAATACCCTGTCGGGCGCGGGCGGTGGCGACACGCTCTATGGCGGCGAGGGCAACGACTCGCTGAATGGCGGCAGCGGTGTCGACTCGCTCTACGGCCAGGGCGGCAACGATACGCTCAACGGTGGAACCGGCGCCGACAACATGCAGGGCGGCACCGGCGACGACACCTATATCGTCGACGATGCGGGCGATCAGATCGGCGAATTGACCGGCGAGGGCGACGACACGGTCGAGGCGTCGGTCACGTTCAGTATCGAGATCGATCTTCACGTCGAGAACCTGACGCTGACCGGCACCGGCAACATTGATGCCACCGGCAACAACAACGCCAATACGCTGACCGGCAATTCCGGCAACAACAATCTCGATGCCGGGTCGAGCGACGATACGCTGGTGGGTAATGGCGGCAATGATACGCTCGATGGCGGCGCCGGCGCCGACAGTATGGTGGGCGGCACCGGCGATGATGTCTATGTCGTCGACAACACAAACGATGTTGTCGTCGAACTGGCCGGGCAGGGCGATGACACTGTTCAGTCCACGGCGACCTATACGCTTTCGGCCAATGTCGAGGACCTCGAACTAATCGGGACCTTCAGCGTCGACGCCACAGGTAACAGCCTCGACAACGTGCTGACCGGCAATTCCGGCAACAACGTTCTCGACGGCGACACCGGTGCAGACACGATGGCCGGCGGCGACGGGAACGACACCTATGTCGTCAATTCGCTCGACGACGTCATCACCGAAAACGCCAATGAAGGCTACGACACGGTCATCATCAACCGGAGTTTCACGCTCGGCGCCAATTTCGAACGACTGCAGCTGACCGGGACCGCTGATCTGACCGGCACGGGCAACAGCGCCAACAACGTTCTCTTCGGCAACAGCGGCAACAACACGCTCGACGGTGGGGCGGGATCGGACGGCTACTACGGTGGTGCCGGCGACGACGTCTACTACGTCGATAGCGCGACGGAATCGATCTACGAATATGCCGGTGAGGGCACGGACACGGTCATCAGTTCGGCCACGCTTTTCCTCACCAGCATGGACTATGTTGAAAACCTCACGTTGACCGGCAGCGGCGATTTCAACGGGACCGGCAACACCGAAGACAATCTGATCACCGGCAATATCGGCAACAACGACCTTCGCGGCGATGACGGCAACGACACGCTGATCGGTGGTGACGGCGACGATACGCTGCTCGGTCAGGCCGGCGCCGACAGCATGGTCGGCGGCGACGGCAATGACACCTATACCGTTGACGATGCGGGCGACACGGTCACCGAGAACGCCAATGAAGGCTACGATTATGTGACCACCTCGGTGTCCTTCACCCTGTCGGAGAACATCGAGGCGCTGTACCTGCTGACCGGCACCAGCAATATCGATGGCACCGGCAACAGCGGCGACAACTACATCGCCGGCAATACCGGCAACAACCGGCTCGACGGTGGTGCCGGTGCCGATACGCTGTCCGGCCGTGACGGCGACGACGTCTACGTCATCGACAACGTCAACGACAGCATCGAGGGCGAATACAGCGGCAACGATACGATCGAGGCTTCGATCAGCTTTTCTCTCGACACGATCAGCAGCGTTGAGAACCTGACGCTGATCGGCACCGCGGATATCGACGGCGACGGTTCTGTCGTCGCCAACGTGATCATCGGCAATTCGGGGGCCAACCATCTCACGGGCGCTGAAGGCGCCGATACGATTTCCGGCAATGGCGGTGCCGATACGCTGCAGGGCGACGATGGCGCCGACGAACTCGATGGCGGCAACGGCAACGACGAGCTGGAAGGCGGCGCCGACAACGATACGCTTGTCGGCGGTCAGGGCAACGACACGCTCAACGGCGGTACCGGCGTGGACAGCATGTCGGGCGGCGCGGGCGACGACCGCTATATTGTCGACGACGTGTCCGACACGATCACGGAGTCCTTCGGCGACGGCACAGATACCGTCGAAACGTCACTGACATCGTTCAGCCTGTCGAACAATCTCGAAAACCTGGAATTCACCTCCTCGAGCGACAGCAACGGCGCTGGCACCACCAGTGATAACAAGCTGACCGGCAATTCGGGCAACGATACGCTTTATGGCGATGCCGGCAGCGATACGCTCGACGGCGGCGCCGGCCAGGATCACATGACCGGCGGCACCGGCAATGACGTCTACGTTGTCGACAATGCCAACGACGTGGTCAACGAAGGCGCGCAGGCCGGCGATGACACGGTTCGCTCCGCGCTGATGGACTACACGCTCGGGGTCGGGGTCGAAAATCTTGAGCTGATGGGGTCTGCTAACAGTTCCGGCTCGGGCAACCTGTTCGACAACAAGCTGATCGGCAATGACGGCGACAACACGCTGAACGGCGACAATGGCAACGACACGCTCGAGGGCGGCGCCGGCAACGACACGCTGAACGGCGACGCCCATGACGACGTTCTGGACGGCGGTACGGGCGCCGACTCCATGTCGGGCAGCGTTGGCAACGACACGTACTATGTCGACAATGTCGGCGACACGGTTACCGAGATTGCCAGCGGCGGCACCGACGAGGTGCGCTCGACCATCGACTTCGTGCTCGGCGCGGATGTCGAAAACCTGACCCTTCTCGGTGCGGCGAACCTGAGCGGTACCGGCAACGCAGAGGCAAACGAGCTGATCGGCAATTCCGGCCACAACGCGCTTGCTGGCGCGGCCGGTGCCGACACGCTCGATGGCGGGGCCGGCAAGGATACGCTGACCGGCGGCACGGGCGCCGACAGCATGACCGGTGGCACCGGCGACGACACCTATCGCGTCGACGATTCCGGCGATGTCGTCGTCGAGGATGCCGGTGGTGGCGACGACCGGGTCGAGGCGACGGCGAGCTTCGTCCTGTCGGCCCATATCGAGACGCTCGTGCTTTTGGGCGGGGCGATCGATGGCACCGGCAACGCCCAGGCCAATCTGATCATAGGCACGGGATCGGCGAATACGCTGCGCGGATTCGGCAGCGCGGACGAACTTCGCGGCAATGGCGGCAACGACTCGCTGTTCGGCGATGCCGGCGAAGACACGCTCGTTGGCGGCGCAGGAAACGACACGCTGAACGGCGGCACTCAGGACGATGTTCTGCGCGGCAATGACGGCAACGATTTCCTCGTCGGCGGAGCCGGGGCGGATACGCTGAACGGCGATGCCGGAGTCGATACGATGCGCGGTGGCAGCGGAGACGATACCTACTTCGTCGCGCAGAGCAACGATCGCGCCCTGGAGAACGCCGGCGATGGCCATGACGTTGTCCGTTCGTCGGTTGACTACGTCCTTGGCGCAAATGTGGAAGACCTCATCCTGACGGGTGCCGGCAACATCGACGGGACCGGCAACAACGCGGCCAATGCGATCACAGGTAATGGTCGCCACAACGAACTGCGCGGCGAGGGCGGCAACGACACGCTCCAGGGCAGTGGCGGCAAGGATACGATATTCGGCGGTAACGGAAACGACCGGATGGATGGCGGCAGTCAGAACGACGTTCTGCGCGGCGAGGGCGGCAATGATTTTCTGGTTGGCGACGCCGGATCGGATACGCTCAATGGCGATGCCGGGGTCGACACGATGCGCGGCGGCGCGGGCAACGACGTCTATTTCGTCGACCGGGCCAACGACCGTGTCGTCGAGAACGCCGGCGATGGCCATGACGTCGTCCGCTCGTCGGCGAACTTCCTGCTCGGTGCCAATGTCGAAGACCTCATCCTGATCGGTGCGAGCAACGTCGACGGCACCGGCAACAATCTCGCCAACAGAATCATCGGCAATGGCGGCAACAACGATCTGGCCGGCAGCGGCGGCAGCGATACGATCAATGGCGGCGGCGGAGCGGATACGCTGCGCGGTGACGTCGGCGCCGATACGCTGAACGGGATGCTTGGGAACGACCTCCTGTTCGGCGGCGCGCAAGCCGACCGCCTTGTCGGCGGCGGCGGTCGCGACACGCTCGATGGCGGCGGCGGCAACGACGTGCTTGTCGGCGGCGCTGCCAACGATCGGTTGATTGGTGGTGCCGGCGTCGATACCGCGGCTTATGTCGGCGGCTCCGGTCGCTACACCTTCACCGAACTTGCCAACGGTAACATCCGTGTTGTCGACACGGTCGGCAATTTGGGAACCGACATCCTCATCGGCGTCGAGAAGGTCAGCTTCGGCAGCAACGTCTTCGATATCGCGGACCTACTGTGATTGTTTCTGTTGTTGTCTTTTGACGCGTTCGCGCGCACTCTCATCCGCCGCCAACTTGTCGGCGGATTCGGCATTCATACATTCGTGAAGCAGCCATCGGGCGGAGCCCGGAACGGCTGATGCAGCGACCCGTTGCCGATGGTGGCAAACGGGCGAATGTCGCTACGAGAGGATACGTTGATGTTGAGACTGCTCATTGGGGGCGTGTTTTTGATTGCGGCCACAACGCTCGGGGTGGCCCAGACAACGGATGCGGCGCCCGCGGCGGGGGGCGGAGCTGCCACGCAGGCGGCACCTGACGCCGCGCCGGCGGAACAGCCGGCCGCTGATGAAGATACGGCGGGCTCGGTCGGCGACGACGTGTGGGCGGCGGTCGATGCATTTGCCGCTATTGCGGCCGACGAAAAGATGCGCACCGATTATTGCGCGCACAGCAAGGCGCTCTACGCCGCCTACGATACCGGCGACGATGCCAAGATCGCGGCAGAAGAAGACGCTATGGTAGCCTTCATGCATGATCTCGGCCCAGAATACGAGGCAGCCTGGATGATCGGCGGCGACCTCGACGCGGAATCCGAGGAAGGCAAGGTTCTTGAAGACGCCTATGCTGCTCTCGAAGAGAGCTGCCTCCAGGAATAGCCGGTTGGCATCCCAATCAGTATTGGCGCACGATTTTTCGTGACGTAGAAGTCTTGCCCGGATCGTCATTGGCCGGTCCGGGTTTTTCACGTGTGGGTTCCTGGCCGATCAGCCGAGTTCGAAGGTGGTGATGCCGAAGGTTCGCGCCATTGGCAGGTCGGGCGCCGGCCCGCGATACATGCGGGCGGTTTCAAAGACATTTTCAAGGCCGAGGCTTTCGGCAAGGGCGACCGCGGCGGCGTTGGCCTCAGGCGGGTCGAGAACGATGGTCACTCCAGCCGGCAGGGTTTTGACGAGCGCGGCGAGGATGGATTTCGCGCTTTCCGCGTCGTCGGCAAATAACGGTCCGATCTTGTAACCCTCGCGGCACGGGCGGATGACGCCGTAGCCGGAGATCTCGCCATCGCGCTCTGCCAGTACCGTTGTGCGCCGTGCCGGCGTGGGCGGGGCGGCCCAGGCGCGGATGAAGGCGGTACGATCGTCGGCAAAGAACCGGCGGTCATAGGCGATGAGGGCTTGCGCGTCGGCAGCGCTCGCCAGCCTGACCGGAACCGTTTTGTCTGGCAGTGCGGTCGGGATGCCGGCAAAGCGGATGTTGCGGCCGGCGAGCACGAAGCCGCTCTTTCGGTAGTTGTCCTGTTGGGCGACCACGCCGTCGAGGCCGATGGTGCGGCCTTTGAGATGGGTCATGCCGGTGTTCCAGGTCGCAATTCCGATGCCGCTGCCGCGATGGTCCGGGTGGACGATGTAAAAACCGAGAAAACCGAACGTAGCGCCGTAGCGCACGACGGAGATCGAGGAGACCGGCTCGCCGTCGAGGAACCCCATCAGGAAGCCGGCCGGGTCGGCGGCATGAAAGGCGGGCAGGTCGTCGAGGCCCGGGTTCCAGCCTTCGCCGGCCGCCCACTCTATGGCGGTTGCGAACTCGTCGGCGTTGGCGGGGCGGATCGTCAGGGCGGTCATGTCCCGCAATCTCCGTTATCGCGCTCTTTGTTTGCCGGAAGCCCTTCAGGCCGCTCCGCAATTATGGATGGCCTCGGCGAGCGATATTGCGGCGGCGACGCCGTCGATCACCGGCAGGCCGAACTCTTCGGTCAGTTGGAGGGGGAGATCGGCCATCCCGGCGCAGCCTAGCACGATTGCATCGCAGTTATCTTCGGCGATGGCAGCGCTGATGGCATTGCGGATCGCGCGGATCGAGCTTTCGGGGTCGTTTTCGAGGTCGAGGACGGGGACGCCAGAGGCGCGGACGCGGGCGCAGCGTTCGGCAAAGCCATAGCGCTTCAGGTTTTCCTCGATCACTGGCACCGAGACCGCGAGCGTCGTGACGACCGAAAACCGCTGGCCGACCAGCATGGCGGCATGAAAGGCGGCTTCGCCGATGCCGATGACGGGGATCGAGGCGCGCTGCTTCAGCTCCCACAGACCTGTGTCATCGAAGCAGGCGATGATCGCGGCGTCATAGGCGCCGGTGTCGAGGACTTCGGAACGAAACAGGTCGAACAGGCCGGGGAGGGCAGCGGTGCCATCCTCGGGACCCTGAATGGCGGCCGGCCCGCCGACCGGATTGCGGGCGACGATATGGGTTCCAGCGCTGGCGGCGCCTTCTGCGGCTTCCGCGATGGTGTCGGTCATGCTCGCGGTGCAGTTCGGGTTGATGACGAGAAAACGCATGGCTCAGACCAGTCCCTTTCCGGCGTCCGAGCCGAGACGGGCTCTGCGGCGGCGCATGATCATCGCGATGGCGAGGAAGGTGGCGATGATGAAGAAGGAGAAGATCGTCGTCAGCGTGCCAAGCGCGTAGAGCACCGGCGTGGTGACGTTGGTGGTCATGCCGAAGATCTCGAGCGGCAATGTGTTGTACGAGCCAGAGGTCAGCAGGGTGCGAGCGAATTCATCATAGGAGAGTGTGAAGCCGAACAGGGCTACGCCAATCAGGCTCGGCGCGATCATCGGCAGCACCACATAGCGGAACGTCTGCCAGGTCGAGGCGCCGAGGTCGCGGGCGGCTTCCTCGTAGGTTTTGTCGAAGCGGTTGAAGACAGCGAACATGATCAAGAGGCCGAAGGGCAGCGTCCAGGTCAGCTGGGCGCCGAAGCCCGATGTCGACCAGTGCACCTCGAGGTCGGCGATGTTGAAGATGAGGCCGACGCCGAGCGAGATCAGGATGGAGGGTATGATCAGGCTGGCGATCACCAGGTAGAACAACACGGTCGAGCCGCGGAAGCGGCGGCGGTAGGCAAGTCCGCCCATCACCGAGAGCACCACGGTGGTCACCATCACCATCAGGCCGAGCACCAGTGAGCGACTGAAGGCGCCCCAGAAGTCGCCGACGGCCTGCTGCTCGAACAGGTTGAAGAACCAGTGAACGGAAACGCCGTTCATGGGGAAGGTGAGGCCGCCATTCGGGCCCTGAAAGGCGAGGATGCCGATGGTGACGATCGGGCCATAAAGAAACAGCACGAAGAGCGCGAAGAAGGCGGCGAGCAAATAGAAGGAGCGGGAGCGGGGTTCCATCTCTAAAGCTCCTTCCTGATGTCGACGAAGCGCATCATCACCGCAATCATCAAGAGGACGGTGACGAGCAGGACGACGGCGCTGGCGGCCGCTGCCGGGTATTGCAGGAGGCCGATCTCGTTGGAGATGACGCGGCCGACGGAGGCGCTCTGGCCGCCTGACATGAAGCGCACGGTGATGAAGTCGCCCATGACGAGGGTAACGACGAAGATCGAGCCGATCATCAGGCCGGGCTTCGACAGCGGGATGATCACATTGGTGAGGATCTGCAGGCCGTTGGCGCCGGCGTCGCGGGCCGCCTCGATGAGCGACCTGTCGATGCGCATCATGGTGTTGAACACCGGCACCACCATGAACAGCGCGTAGAGGTGGACGAAGGCGAGCACCACGGCGAAGTCGGAGAACAGCAGCCAGTCGAGCGGTTCGTCGATGACGCCGGCGGCGATCAGGGCCGAATTCGCCAGGCCGTTGCGGCCGAGGAACGGGATCCAAGAAATCATGCGGATGATGTTCGAGGTCCAGAATGGGATCGTGCAGATGAGGAAGAGCGCGATCTGCACGGTCAGCGAGCGGACGTGGAAGGCGAGGAAATAGGCGACCGTGAAGCCGATCGCGGCGCAGAACGCCCAGGTCAGAATGACGAATTTGAAGGTCTTGAGATAGGTGTCGAGGGTGACCTTCGAAGTCAGCAGATACTGGTAGTTTTCCAGCGAAAAGGCCGGATAGAAGGTCCACTCGTTGTATTGCCAGAAGCTGACGGTGACGATGGTCAGGATCGGCAGGACGAGGAACAGGCCGAGGACGAGGGTGATCGGGCTGACCAGCAACCAGCTTGCCTTGTCGGAACTCTGCATCGCGGCGATGTCCTCGGTGTGTCAGGGGGAAAGCGGCCTGCCCGGCGGGAGCTCCGGGCAGGCCATCACCGCAGCCGTCAGGCGGCGATGAATTCGTTCCACTTGCGGACCATGTACTGGTTCTCGTCCATGACGGCGTTCCAGCAGGCGACCGCGCCCATGCGGTCGTAGAAGGAGCCGCCGTCGCGCACGGCGCCGGCCTTTTCCATGACCTTGCCTTGCGGGTTGACGATGTCGCCCTGTGCCGCCTTGCCCTCGAACCAGAAGCCCCATTCGTCTTCCGACATGAAGTCCTTCGAGGTCTCCGGCACGGCCGAGTAGTAGCCCTGGCGCATCAGGAAGCCGCCGACCCAGCCGGACAGGTACCAGTTGATGTACTCGTAGGCCGCTTCGAGCTCGAGGCCCGACAGGTTCTTCGACAGGCCGATGCCGCCGCCCCACGAGCGATAGCCTTCCTTGAGCGGCTGGTAGACGCAGGGGATGCCCTTGGAACGCACGGCGGTGATCGCCGGCGACCACATCGACTGGATCACCACTTCGCCCGACGCCATCAGGTTGACGCTCTCGTCGAAGGTCTTCCAGAAGGCGCGGAACTGGCCGGCCTTCTTGGCCTCGGTGAAGATCGCCATGGTCTTGTCGATCTCTTCGCGGGTCATGTTGCCCTTGTCGCCGTATTTGATCTCACCCATGGCCTCGCAGACCATGGCGGCGTCCATGATGCCGATCGAGGAGATGTCGAGGATCGAGGCCTTGCCCTTGAATTCCGGGTTCAGCAGCTCGGTCCAGGATTCGATCGGCCGGCCGATGAGGTCGGGGCGAATGCCGAGCGTGTCGGCGTTGTAGATCGTCGGGATGAGGGTCATCCAGCCGGTCTCTTCGGTGGCGAACCTGGTCGCGTCCGGGCTGTCGACAAAGCCGACGGTGTGCGGCGCGGTGCCCTGGGCGATCGTCGATTCCGGCGTCAGCTTGCCGCTTTTGAAGATGCCGACGATCTTGTCGTAATTCTTGATCTTGGAGACATCCATCGGCTGCAGATTGCCGGCCGGCAAGACCTTCTTGCAGATCCAGTATTCGATGTCGGCGATGTCGAAGCTCTTGGGCTGGGTGGCGGCGCGCTGGGTCACGGCGTCGGAGTCGAGCGCCGTCATTTCGAGCGTGAAGCCGAGGTCTTCCTTCACCTTCGCCGCGACCTCGTTGAGGTTCGACACGCCAGTGCCGAACTGGCGCAGCGTGACGTTCTTGATGTTCTGCGCCCAGATGGTCGGGAAGCCGGTGACGGCGCCCGAGCCGAGTGCGGCGCCGGCGGTGGCGGCTGCGCCCTTCAGTACCGAGCGGCGGTCGATCCCTTTGCTGCCTTTTGCTGTCGTCATGAGGTTCTCCTGTTCCCTTCCTGTTGGACCCGCGGCGCGATGCCGAGGGGCGAAGCGGTCAAACCGCAAGCTGATGCGCGTCGTCGGCGTTCCAGGACGCGAAGACGGCGTCACCGATCTCGAACGGCGCGCCGAAAAAGACCGCTTCGGGGACCGAGGCGGTGATGGGTCCGGTCTCGCTGCTTTCGAGCGCGACGGCGAAAGTGGTGCCGAGATATTCGATGTCGTGGATGGTCGCGCCGACGGCGCCTGCGGCCTGATCGCGGGCGAGGGTGATGCGGTCGGCGCGCACGGCGATCGGCCCGGACGGGCCGGACAACACGTTGTGGCCGCCGATGAAGCGGGCAACGAATTCTGTGCGCGGCTCGTTGAAGACGGTGTGCGGCGAGCCTGCCTGCTCGATGCGGCCGGCATTCATGACGATGATCTCGTCGGCAAGCGCCAGCGCCTCGTCCTGCGAGTGGGTGACATGGATGAAGGAGATGCCGAGTTCGCGCTGCAGCCGCTTCAGTTCAAGCCGCATATGCAGGCGCAGGAACGGGTCGAGGGCGGAGAGCGGTTCGTCGAGCAGGAGAACCTGAGGCTCGGTGATAAGGGCACGGGCGAGTGCGACGCGCTGCTGCTGGCCACCGGAAAGCTGCGCCGGCAGACGTCCGGCATAGTCGCCCATATGGACCAGCTCGAGAAGTTCGAGGGCGCGGGCGTGGCGGGTCGCCTTGTCGGTGCCGCGCATCTTGAGGCTGAAAGCGACGTTGTCGAGCACGGTGAGGTGCGGGAACAGGGCATAGTTCTGGAACATCATCGCGGTGCCGCGCTTGGCCGGGGCCAGGTCGGTGATGTTGTTGCCGCCGAGCGCGATGTCGCCGTCCGTGACGGTTTCGTGGCCGGCGATCATACGCAGCGTCGTCGACTTGCCGCAGCCCGAGGGGCCGAGCAGGCAGACATAGGTGCCGCCGGCGAATTTCTGAGAGATCGCGTCGACGGCGACCATCTCTCCGTAGCGTTTGGTCACCGAGGCCAGTTCGAGGGCACTTTGCTGGGTCATGAGCGCTTCCCGTTTCGATTGGCCTCAGGTTCGCAACATGCGTGCCACTTTTCGCGAGGGGTTTAAGCGTTTGAATCTCAAGTGGAACCCGAATCCAGGGCGGCACCCGCTGCGCTGGAGTGCGAAAAAAATGGGCAAATGAAATACGAAGTGCCTAGAAATTGTATACGATTTCAAATTGCTCTGTTGGACAGTTTGGACTACATCTCGGAAGGCAATTCCGGAGAATGAAGACGATGCAGGCGACCGGGACGGATCGCATGGGATCGGGAGTCGAGAACGGGTTCGACGCGGTGTTTTCGCTGCCGCCGGGACGCGCGCTGTCGATCTGCGTCCAGCTTCAAAAGGCCATTCTGGAACATCGCCTGAAGCCCGGTACGAAGCTTTCGGAAGACGAGGTCGGGCGCATCTTCGGCGCCAGCCGGACCGTTGCGCGCGCCGCATTGCAGGCGCTTGCTCATTCCGCTCTCGTCACCATTGAACGCAACCGCGGTGCCTTCGTATCGCGGCCGTCGGTGCGCGAGGCGCATGAGGTGTTCGAGGCGCGGGCGCTGATCGAGCCGCGGGTGGCGCAGATGGCGGCGGAGGCGATGACGCCATCGGATATGGAACGTCTGCGCGAGCATATCGCTTCCGAGCACCGGGCGATGAAAGCCGGCGACAAGGGCGAGGCGCTGTCGCTCTCCGGCCTCTTTCACATCGCGATCGCCGACATCTCCGGTCGGCAGGTTCTGGCGACCATCATCCGTTCGCTGGTGTCGCGCTCCTCGCTGATCATCGCGCTCTACTGGAAACGACCGGACACGACCTGCGAGAGCCATTCGCACGACGCGCTGATGAAGGCGTTCGGCGAGGGCGACGGGCAGGCGGCTTTTGAAATCATGAAAAGCCATATCGTCGATCTGCATTCGGGCCTCGACCTTGTCGAGCGGCCCGAGCAGGAGCCGTCACTCGCCGATATTTTTGGCGGCTAATCAGTAGTTTGCTTGATTTTGTTCAGGTTTTTGCCCGGGCTGTTTTCGCCCGAATTTCTGCACGATTCCAACGTGAAAAAACCGCTTGCATTCCGTCGCAAAACGCGTAGAAGACGCGTCGCCCTAGGTCGCACGTGCCTGTGGGCGCCCACGGCCCGGACGCCGGATCGGCTCGAAACTTCGAAGCCGGTCGAGCCCCTGAAATAGGGGGCAGGCGGTAGTCAGGTCGACGGTACAACCGGAACGCCGACATATGTCGGAGGGTTTCGGGGCGGGAAGGTTGGATGTCCCGCCGGGCGCCTTGAAGCAACGACGGTGAGGGCCCTTTGTCTCCTCCGGCAGTCCAAAGCCGGGTTTCAAAGAGGCACACCTTCTTTGCCGGACGTGCGGACGGGTCTCCCTTCCAATCAATGGCAGTTACAGACCGGATGTTCGCGTTCGCGCGGCGTTCGGATCATGCGCCGTTATCGGCCTGCATGTCGCTGACCGTCTCCACAGCGGTCGCGGCGCGCAGTCGTGTCGGTGCTCACCTGTTGGATCTGGAACCGCTGGGAGCCCACAATGGCCACTGACCGCATTCTGAACTTCCTTGCCGAACGACGCCCGGAAGGCCCGTGCCTCGTTGTCGACCTCGACGTCGTGCGCGACAATTTCGAGGCCTATCGCAGCGCGCTGCCGTGCACGAGCATCTTCTATGCGGTGAAAGCCAATCCGGCGCCGGAGGTCCTGACCCTTCTGGCCGGTCTCGGGTCCTCGTTCGACTGCGCTTCGGTTCCTGAAATCGAGATGGCCCTTGCCGCCGGTGCGACGCCCGACCGCATCTCGTTCGGCAACACCATCAAGAAGGAACGCGACATCGCGCGCGCCTATGCCCACGGCGTGAACCTCTTCGCGGTCGACGCGATCGAGGAAGTCGAGAAGGTGTCCCGCGCGGCGCCCGGCGCGAAGGTGTTCTGCCGCATCCTGTGCGACGGCGCCGGCGCCGAATGGCCGCTGTCGCGCAAGTTCGGCTGCGAGCCGGAGATGGCCATCACCGTGCTCGACCACGCCCGTGCAAACGGCCTCGTCCCGTGGGGCGTGTCGTTCCACGTCGGTTCGCAGCAGACCAACATCGACGCCTGGGATTCGGCACTTGCCGAAGCCGCGCGGATCTTCGGTGCCATGCGCGAGCGCGGCGTCGAACTCGGCCTCGTCAATCTCGGTGGCGGCTTCCCCGCGCGCTACCTGAAGGAAGTGCCGACCGCGCAGGCCTATGGCAACGCCATCTTCGACGCGCTGACCCGCCATTTCGGCAATCGCATCCCGGCGACGATCATCGAGCCGGGTCGCGGCATGGTCGGCTCCGCCGGTGCCATCAAGGCGGAAGTGGTGCTGGTGTCGAAGAAGTCGGCCGAGGACACGATGCGCTGGGTCTATCTCGACATTGGCAAGTTCGGCGGTCTCGCCGAAACCATGGACGAGGCGATCCGCTATCCGATCCGCACGCCGCGCGATTACGACCACAAGGCACCGTGCGTGCTGGCCGGCCCGACCTGCGATTCCGCCGACGTGCTGTACGAGAAGACCCCGTACGATCTGCCGATTTCGCTCACCGTCGGTGACGAGATCCTGATCGAGGGTGCCGGCGCCTACACGACGACCTATTCGGCGGTTGCGTTCAACGGCTTCCCGCCGCTGCAGACCTACCTGATCTGAGGCCGCGGCCATGGACCAGTCGATCGCCTTTGTCGAGGAGGCAGAAACTCATATTGTCGCCCGCGAGGCGTTACTCGACCGCACGATGGGGCCGATCCGGTTCCGTCGGTCGTCCGAGCGGCTTCGCGAAGGCCGGCTGCCGGCGCCGGGGCTTGCCCTTTCGGTGATGGCCGGGTCGAAGCTCGTCGGCACCGTGCGGCTGTGGAACGTGCGGGCCTGCGGGCTCGGCGCCGGGTTGATGCTCGGCCCGCTTGCCGTCGACGAAGCTTGGCGCGGAGCGGGGATCGCGGCGGGTCTGGTCGAGATGGCGCTGAAGTCGGCACAGGCTGATAGCTACGACGCCGTGATCCTGGTCGGTGATGCGCCGTATTACGGGCGCTTCGGATTTTCGGCCCATACCGCACGGCGTCTCGCCATGCCGGGACCGTTTGAGCGGCATCGCATGCTCGGTCTCGCGCTGAAGCCCGGCGCCCTGGAGCGGGCGCACGGAACCTTGCGGCCAAGCGGTGCCCCGGCGCTGCCGATCGCCGCCCCGGCCAATCAGCCGCGTTTCGCCTTTGAGGCGGAACAGCGCGCCATCAACGGGAACTGACATCCAGCGGCCGGCGGATTCGTACCGCCGGCTGCAACCTCCGGACTGTATCGAGCCATCGTCACCGGAGCTGCGCTGCGGCTTCGGGGACGTTTTTTTGTTTGAAGAAAGGGACCTTTTCCGTCGACGAGCAGAGCGTCTCGCCCACGGAGTGGAAGGCAAGACAAGGAGCATCGCCCGATGACCACCCACCCCAAGCACGGCACCATCACCGGCCCGATCGTCATGATCGGCTTCGGTTCCATCGGTCGCGGCACGCTGCCGCTGATCGAGCGCCATTTCGATTTCGACCCGGCGCGGCTGGTGGTTATCGATCCGGTCGATACCGACCGGGCGCTGGTCGAGGAGCGCGGCTTCCGCTTCGAGAAGCTCGCCATCACCCGCAAGAACTACCGCGATTTGCTGCCGGGGCTGCTGACCGCCGGTGGCGGGCAGGGTTTTTGCGTCAACCTTTCGGTCGATACGTCCTCGCTCGATATCATGAAGCTGTGCCGGGAAATCGGCGCGCTCTACATCGACACTGTCGTCGAGCCGTGGGCGGGTTTTTATTTCGACGCCGACGCGGACAATGCCGCGCGCACCAACTATGCGCTGCGCCAGACGGTTCGCGAGGAAAAGCAGCGCTCGCCGGGCGGCACCACGGCGGTGTCCTGCTGCGGTGCCAATCCGGGCATGGTGTCGTGGTTCGTCAAGCAGGCGCTGGTCGATGTGGCCAGTGCGAGCGGTATCGATTTCGACGAACCGGCGGCGGCCGACCGCGACGGCTGGGCGAAGCTGATGAAGCGCACCGGCGTGAAGGGCATTCACATCGCCGAGCGTGACACCCAGCGCTCCGTCGATCCGAAGCCGATGAACGTCTTCGTCAACACCTGGTCGGTCGAAGGGTTCATTTCCGAAGGGCAGCAGCCGGCCGAACTCGGCTGGGGGACGCACGAGAAGTGGATGCCGAAGAACGCCCATCACCAGGGCGGCAAGCACGGTCCGGCGATCTATCTCGACCAGCCGGGGGCTGCAACCCGCGTGCGCACCTGGTGCCCGACGCCGGGCGCGCAGTACGGCTTCCTCGTCACCCACAACGAGTCGATCTCGATCGCCGACTATTTCACCGTCCGTGACGCAGATGGCGACGTCGCCTACCGGCCGACCTGCCACTACGCCTATCACCCGGCCAATAACGCGGTGCTGTCGCTGCACGAGATGTTCGGCAATGGCGGCACGCCGCAGCCGGAACTTCGCGTCATGGACGAGAACGAGATCGTCGACGGTATCGACGAACTCGGCGTGCTGCTCTACGGCCACAAGAAGAACGCCTACTGGTACGGCTCGCAGCTCTCCATCGAGGAAACGCGGGAGCTTGCGCCGTATCAGAACGCGACCGGCCTGCAGGTCACCTCGGCGGTGCTTGCCGGCATGGTCTGGGCGCTGGAAAACCCTGAGGCCGGCATCGTCGAGACCGACGAGATGGACTATCGCCGCTGCCTCGAGGTTCAGCTTCCCTATCTCGGCCCGGTGAAGGGCTACTACACGGACTGGACGCCGCTGACGAACCGCAACGGGTTGTTCCCGGAAAAGATCGATCGTGACGATCCCTGGCAGTTCCGAAACGTTCTGGTTCGGTAGCGCATAAAGACTCCGGTCGCCGCCAGACAATCGATCTCGCGGCGGCCGGACATCTATTGGCAGCGGCGCCGTTTCCAGTCTTTGCCCAAGCGAAGTAATTTCCAGAACAACCTGATTTGTAGCAATTAATTGATCTTGCTGCGCTGGACGTTTGTTCGCGAATCAGCACACCCTGCTGTGAATATTTTCGGCATGGGTGGGTTGCAGCATGAGCAATGAGTCGCTGGCCGCGCATTTAAGCGCGGACTGCCGGGAGGGATTCCGCAAGGCCGCTCTCAAAACGGGTACGTCTCTTTCCTCCCTGACGCTGGCGGCAGCTGCCCTTTCCCTGACTGCTTCCCTGTCGGTTCTGCCGGTATCCGAAGTGCTTGCCGACTCTCCCCGCATCCTGCAGTTCGCCATCGGCGCCGACGGTGAAAATGGTAGCCACGGCAGTTTCGAGCATTCCGGCCATCCCGGTCATGCCGGCGACGCGGGCGCAGACATAACCTTCGACAATTCCTCCCCGATCGGTAACGACCGGCCGGTCTTCACCAATATCGCTCAGGCCATCATGGGCGACTTCCTCCTGATTTTCGCCAAGGAAACCGCAATATGGGTGTCGTCGTGGGGCGGCAATGGCGGCAATGGGGGCAAGTCGGGCGGCGGCATCCATGTGCACGGCGGACGCGGCGGGCGCGGTGGTGATGGCGGTGATATCGATGTCACCAACGAAGCGACCGGCACAATCTCGACGAACTACGGGTCGTCGCACGGCATCTTCGTCAATTCCTATGGCGGCGAGGGTGGCAATGCGGGCGGCGCCGGCACCGGTATCGGCAATTCCGGCAATGACGGCGGTGTTGGCGGCAATGGCGGCGATGTCACCATCGACAATGCGGCCTCGGTCTCCACGCAGGGCGACGCGAGCAATGCGCTCTATGCGCTGAGCAAGGGTGGCGGCGGCGGCAATGGCAGCGGCAGCGGCTGGCTCGGCGGCAGCGGCGATGGCGGTGACGGCAACAATGGCGGATCGGCAGAGGTCACCAATACCGGCGCCTTGCTGACGGGGGCCGCGAATTCCTACGGCATTTTGTCGGCGAGCATCGGCGGCAATGGCGGCGACGGCGGTTCGGGCAGCGGATTGTTCCTCGCCTTTGGCGCCTCCGGCGGCAAGGGCGGCAATGGCGGCTTCGTCAAGGTCGAGCATTCCGGCTCGCTCACGACCGAGGGGGACGGCAGCACGGGCATTCTGGCCCATTCGATCGGCGGCGGTGGCGGTCACGGCGGCAATGCGGCCGATGTCGGCGTTTCGGCCGGCCTTGCGGTCGGCGGTAGCGGCGGCGGCGGCGGTGCCGGCGGCAAGGTCGAGGTCGGCATCGATGCGAGCGGCAGCATTTCAACCAGCGCGGCCAACGCGCCCGGCGTGATCGCTCAGTCGATTGGCGGCGGCGGCGGCGCTGGCGGCAACGCCATCGGGGCGGCGGTCGGCGAAGTTTCGGTGCAGGCGTCGTTCGGCGGCTCCGGCGGCTCCGGCGGAGCGGGCGGAGCCGCTTCGGTCGACAATGCCGGGACCATCGAAACGCTCGATCACAATTCAGCCGGTGTGCTGATCCAGTCGGTCGGCGGTGGCGGTGGTCACGGCGGGAATGCGGTCAGCATTGCGCTCAGCGCCGGCGAGGAAGCCGGCTCGGCGTCGATCGGCATCGGCGGCTCTGGCGGCTCTGGCGGGCACGCGACCGAGGTTCAGGGGACGAATTCCGGCAGCATCACGACGTGGTCAAGCAACTCACCGGGCATGCTCGCGCAGGCGATCGGCGGTGGCGGCGGCAATGGCGGCAATGTGGTCTCGGTGGCGGCCAGCGTCGGCGAAGCGGCCGCCTCGGCGTCTGTCGCGGTTGGTGGCAGCGGCGGCAGCGGCGGCGATGGCGGTGCATGGATTGCCTTTACTCCGCCATTCGACTTCTTCGTGCCCAAGAATGAGCTTGAGAACGAAGCCGGCGCTGTGATCGAGACCAACGGCCATCGCTCGCCCGGCATGCTGCTGCAGTCGATTGGCGGCGGTGGCGGCAGCGGCGGCAATGTCTACTCGTTCTCCGTCGCGATCGGATCGGGGTCGGAGGAAGGCGACGAGACGGCGGCCAGTGTCAATGTCGGCATCGGCGGCAATGGTGCGGTTGGCGGCAACGGCATGACGGTGACGGCCACCAACGCCGGCACAATCTCTACCCAGGGCGAGAATTCGCACGGCGCCGTCGCACAGTCGGTCGGCGGCGGCGGTGGTGCCGGCGGCCATGTCGTCACGGTTTCGGCGACGACGGCGTTTGCCTCCGGCGGTGAACAGCCGCCCGAAAAAGGCAGCACGACGCGCTCGGTGACGCTTGCTCTCGGCGGAAAGGGCGGTGCCGGCGGCAATGGCGGTGCGGTCAACATGTTTGCCGAGGACGGATCGTCGATCTCGACTTCGGGCAATCTGTCGACCGGCATGCTGGCGCAATCGATCGGCGGCGGCGGCGGCGATGGCGGCCACGTCGTCGCGGTGACGTTCGGCAAGGGTCAGAAGGTTCCCGACCCGGAGACGGAGTCCACGACCAAGCGCAACACCGCCTACAACTTCAACATCGGCATTGGCGGCAATGGCGGCAGCGGCGGCAACGGCAACAATGTTGACGTGGAGATCGGCCGCGAAGCAACCATCATGACCGCCGGCACCGGATCGAAGGGTGTTGTCGCGCAGTCGATCGGCGGTGGCGGCGGTACCGGAGGACGGGCCCATTCCAGTTCCTTCCTGCTCGGCAACGCGGAGAAGGAATCTATTTCGGTTCATATCGGTGGCTCGGGCGGACGCGGCGGCGATGGCGGCGAAGTGGCCGTGCAGTTGCTCGAAGCCGATCAAGGTGTGGCGCTGGATACCGATGAGAGCCCGAACGGGGCCGTCATCACGCTTGACGACCAGTCCCACGCCATCATGGCGCAGTCGATCGGCGGCGGCGGTGGCAGCATATCGACCTCGTCGCTGCCGTCGATTTCCATCGCCCAGCAGATCGCGGACCTCTATCTGGGCCCGAGCAGCGGCGCCAGCGGTTCGGGCGGTACGGTCACCGTTTCCGGGCTCAACGCGGTCCACACCGCAGGAACGGCATCGTTCGGTATCCTTGCGCAATCGATCGGCGGCGGCGGTGGCGAGATCGCGCATCAGATGTCGGCCGGCGACAGCGGTACGGTCACGCTCGGGGTTGGCGGGGAATCCGCATCCGGCGCCAATGGCGGTTTCGTGCTGGTCGAGGATGTGGACTATGTCCAGACCAGCGGAGACCTCGCGCACGGCATCGTCGTCCAGTCGATCGGCGGCAGCGGTGGGGCGGCGACGCTCACCAATCTTTCCGGGCTCGACAGCGTCACTCTGACGACGACGATGGGCGCGTCGGCGCGTTCGAGTGGCAATGGCGGAAACGTCGAAGTCAATCTTGACGACGATACGGTCATCACGACGGGCGATCAGGCATTCGGCATCATCGCTCAGTCGATCGGCGGCAGCGGCGGGCTCGTTGCCGTTGAAGGCGGCGGTTCGTCGCTCACCAACACCACCAACATCATGGTCGGTAATCAGGGCGGCGGCGGCGCTGTAGACGTAACGCTTGGCGCCGACAGCATGGTTTCGACCGCCGGGCCCGGGGCCGTCGGTGTGTTTGCGCAGTCGGTCGGCGGCGGCGGCGGTCTGGTGACGTTCAGCGGCGATCTTGTAAACACGACACGCACGACGACCGAGCTTGCCTCGGAAGGGGCGGATGTCGGCGGCGATGTCACCGTCAATGCCCAGGGGACCATCCAGACCACCGGCTTGCACGCGCATGGCATTTTCGCCATGTCGACGGCCGGCGCGACAGTATTCCAGTCGGACATCAACACCACCAAGGTCTTCGGCGGCGCTGGCAGCGGCCAGTCGGGGACGGTGACCATCACGCAGTCCGGTACTGTTCTCACATCAGGATTTGGCGCGACCGGCATCAGCGCCTTTGCACACAAGTCCGACGGGATCGGGATCGACATCACGGTTGGCGGGACCGTTGCGGCGGTCGGCAACGGGGTAGCTGCCGTGCGCGCGATCAACAAGGTGCCTGGCGCGCCGCCGGCGGCTTGCGGCAACATAGAGACGACGACAATCCAGATCGAAGAGGGGGCGCTGGTTACCGCCGGGCATCTGCTCCGAAATGGCAGAATGCCCCGTCGCGGAGGAAAGGCGATCCTAGTCCGCGACGAACTCGGCAGTTTCGATGTCGGGATTTCCGGTACGGTGGTGGTTCCGGGCATTACCTATGGCACGCCGTTCATGGCTGTCGCGACCTCCGGCAACGGCTCCGTCACGGTCACCGACACCGGTTCGGTGACCGGTGCGATCCGGTCGGATGGGGTTGGCGATGTGTGGCTCGTCAATGACGGGCGGATCGACGGTGAAGCGCGCAACCTTGCCAACTATGTGCTCGGGAGCACCGGCAATCATTTCATCGCGCTGACCCCCTCGGCTGCAACGGCGGGCGGTATCACGACGCAGGAAATGACGATCGTCGGCGGGGCGTTTCACCCGTATCTGACCGAGTTTTCTCGGCTTTCCGCGCCGACCGAGATCATCAACGTCACGACGCTGCCGGACGGTATCGTCGAGCGGGTGGTCAACACGCCTGTCGTTGCCTACACGGCGGTGGCGAGCGGGAGTTCGGTCAATATCACCGATGTCGATGTCGACTTCCTGCGGCCCGGATTGCGCGGCAATGCGGGCAAGGTTGCCGCGCTCGCCGACCCGGTCGTGCGCAAGTGGATCAACGGTACGCGTGTCGCGGCCGGCGACAGGCAGCTCTATGCGATCCTGCTCGATGCCGCCAATGCCGAGGACCGCGTGACGCTGCGCGACCAATTGTCGAGCCAGCTCGATGCCTCGCAGCATTACGGGCTGACGGTCGCGCATCATACGGCGGCCATTGCCCATCTCGACACTCTGCACAGCTGCGGCGTCGAAGACGGGCCGTGGGCGATGATCCGGGAAGGGGAGTGCGCCTGGGCGAAGGCCACCTATGGCTACACACGGCTCAACGACGCCAACATGAAGTCCCGTGACACCGGGTTCGCCGCCGGATCGCAATTCGCGTTCGACGATGTCTGGCGGGTCGGCTTCGGCGGTGCATTCGAGCGGACCCGGTTCAGCAGTGCCGCGAGCCAGAGCGACGGTTACCGGGTTCATGGTGGCGGTGTGGTCAAATACACCGACGGTCCGTGGCTCGCCTCGGCGTCCCTTTCGGCGTCCTACAGCTGGGCGGACGCGCAGCGCCAGCTCATTGCGGGCGGGCGGCGCTACACCGCGTTCTCGGACCAGCGGGCGCTTGCCGCTTCGGCGAGGCTCAGGGCGGCGCGCGCCTTTGCCTTTGATGGGTGGTACGCGATCCCCACCCTCGACCTCGACCTTTCGTGGGTGCACGACTACGGCTATCGCGAGCGCAATGCGGGTAGTGCCGGACTGCGCGTTCACGCTGACGACAGCTTCCTGTTCGACGTGCATCCGAAGGTCGTTCTCGGCACCGAGTTCCGCTTTGGCGAACATACGGTGATGCGGCCCTATTTGGAGGCGGGTGCACTGTTTGCCGTCACCGACCACTCGATCGAGCAGTCGCTGCTCGGTTCGCTCGGCGGCGCGCGGGCGTCGATGGAGGTCGATCGCGAGGATATCAAGGCCACCTTCGCCGCCGGGCTCTCTCTGTTTAGTGGGGAACGGGTCGAGGCCAAGCTGCGTTACGACGGTGCCATCGGCCAGGATTCCCTATCGCATACCGGCAGTCTGAAAATCGGGATTCGGTTCTAGCGCCGACCCGATGCGCTTGCATGGGCGTGGCGGGCGCGGATAGTCTTTCGGCCACTGGATGACTGAACGGAGCGACGAGTCGATGACGATACGCAAACGGACACTGGCCGGGCTCGGCGCCATTGCGGTCTGTCTTGTCGCGAGCTCGTCGGCGCTTGCCTGGACGCGCATGGACGAACGTCCGCCCCGGCTCGGCTACTACACCGACACGGCGCCGCTCGCCGGCGGCATCAATTTCGTCGCGCCGCGGCCCTATGGTCGACCGACGCCGTGGACGCCCGAATGGTTCCGTTACTGTTCGCGCCGCTATTCGACCTTCAACCCGAAGACCGGTGACTATCGTGCCGCGGACGGCCATCTGCGTCTGTGCCGGTGACGGGTTTTCGGCGTATTTCGCAGGTCGATCGGCGTGGTGTGGCATCCGGTAATCGGCGGCCGGATCATTGCGCCGAATTGTGGCGGATCGGGTGACCTCTTTGCCTCTCGGTTACCGTCGAAAACCGCGTAAAACTGCGGATTGCGGTGCTCCAAGCTGAACGCCACATGAACACAGGTGCCGCTATTACGCCTCTTTCCTGTGGCACTATTCCAATGAAGGGGCCCTGAAACTCTAGGAAACAGGAGATAACCCATGACTGGGAAGATTGGACGGGCTGTGGCCTATCTTTTCGGTGTCGTCATGGTAGTGGCGATGGCCGATGTGGCATCGGCTGCTGTTCCGGGTTCTGCCCCCGGCGCACTCGTGCCTGATCGAAATGGAACTCCCGCTGCAACGAGCCAGGAACGTGGCTCGACCAACGTTATTCCGGTTGCCGGCGGCTACAATCGCGGCTGGCGGAACTCCCGCCGCTTCTATCGCGGTGGCGGTCGCGCCTATCGCGGTCGTGCTTTCCGGGCCGGCCGTGCCTACGGGCCGCGCCGGGCCTACCGGGCGGCGCCGCGCTTCCGCAATCGTGCCGCATGGCGTAACCGCCACAATGTGTGGCGCCGCTATCCGCGTCCGCCGCGTCGTTGGGGTCCGCCGCGTGGCGGTCGTCCGTGGCGTCACTGGCGTGGTCACCGCTACTACTACTATCGTGGTGACTGGTGGCCGTATGCGTGGCTCGGCGGTGTCGTGGTCCTGCCGTCGGTCGTCTATCGCGACGCACCGCCGCGTTACTACTACGACGCTCCGCGTCCGTGGACGCCGGAATGGTATGCCTACTGCGCGAGCAAGTATCGCACCTTCAACCCGCGCTCCGGCTACTACTTCTACAAGCCGGGCAAGCAGCGCTTCTGCCGCTAACGGCTTGCGGGTTCGAAGCGGCTGATGCCGCAGACCGAGATACGAGAACGGCGGCCGAAAGGCCGCCGTTTTCTTTTGCCAGGGCTAGGGACGTGAGGCCGGCTCCGTGTCCGGTTTACCCAAGCGCGCGTGAGGCGATGTAGAGCGCGAGCGCGGTGGCGTTCGAGACGTTCAGGCTCTTGATCTCGCCGGGCATGTCTAGGCGGGCCAACTCGCTGCAGACTTCCTGGGTGCGCGGACGAAGACCCTTGCCCTCGGAGCCCATGACCAGGGCAAGCGGTGCTTTCAGGTCGACGTCTTCGAAGGGCTTTGGTCCCTCGCTGTCGAACCCGACGCACAGGAACCCTTCCTTCTTCAATTGTTCGATGGCGTCGGCGAGGCTGCCGACGGAAATCAGAGGCACCAGGTCGAGCGCGCCGGAGGCGGATTTCGCCAGGACACCGGTCTCGCTGGCGCTGTGACGGCGCGGCAGGATGATGGCGTCGACCGCGAAGGCGGCGGCGGACCGCATGATCGCGCCGACATTGTGCGGGTCGGTCGTCTGGTCGAGGATGAGGACAAGGCGAGCCTTGCCGAGCGAGGTCAGGTCGCGCTCGGGCAGCGGTTCGGCCTCAAGCAGCACACCCTGATGGACAGCGTCGGCGGTCACGCGGCGGTCGATGTCCTTCGGCGTGTTGACGATCTCGATCGGGAGATCGGCAGGGATCAGTTCCTGCGGCAGGCGGGCGAGCGCGTTGCGGGTGGCGATCAGCCGCAACTTGGTGCGGGCGGGATTGGCAAGCGCGCTTGCCACCGTGTGCAGGCCATAGAGCAGGGCAGGCCCGCCCTCGGCGGTTTCCGTGCCCGGCTTGCGCCGGTGCGGGCGCTGTTTGCGATTGTTGCTCGGCGGACGGGTCATGGGAACGCTCTGTTTGTTGTGCGGGAAAACGATTCGACGGGCAGCGCCGGAGGTTGCCCCTGTTTTCGATAGGAACCCGGCCAATCCCGGCTCGGCTCGGTCAGCTACCCCGGCTTTGTCCGGCTGTCGCCGTTGTCGGCGGGCGTCAGGCATAAACCGATTTTCCAGAAAGGTCGATTCCGTATCGGATTTCCGAAATTACCGTGTTGACAGCATCGGTTCATGCCGCCATAAACGCGCACCAGATTACCCCGCTTTGCGGCGGGGAGGTTTCCGTTTTGCCATCCTGTTTGTCTGGTTTCGGGGCGGTGTTCGGAGGGGTGCCCGAGTGGCTAAAGGGGACGGGCTGTAAACCCGTTGGCTATGCCTACGTTGGTTCGAATCCAACCCCCTCCACCATCCGAACCGAAATCATACGGCGGGCGGGTGTAGCTCAATGGTAGAGCAGCAGCCTTCCAAGCTGACGACGAGGGTTCGATTCCCTTCACCCGCTCCACCATTCAGCCAAGCCGCCTGACCGGAAAACGGGCCATGTCGGGCGGGAGTAGATAACGGTCATCCGGGTGTGGTTCGGGGTTCCGCCGATGAGGTGGACTGCCGGCTTCGCCCAATTCTGTTGTTGGACACGAAACGAGAGAGCGACGCCGATGGCGAAAGCGAAGTTTGAGCGGACGAAGCCGCATGTGAACATCGGAACGGTTGGTCACGTTGACCATGGCAAGACGACGCTGACGGCGGCGATCACGAAGTTTTTCGGTGAGTTCAAGGCGTACGACCAGATCGACGCTGCGCCGGAAGAGAAGGCTCGCGGCATCACGATTTCGACGGCGCACGTCGAGTACGAGACGGAGAACCGTCACTATGCGCACGTCGACTGCCCGGGTCACGCTGACTACGTGAAGAACATGATCACGGGTGCGGCGCAGATGGACGGCGCGATCCTGGTGGTTTCGGCGGCCGACGGCCCGATGCCGCAGACCCGCGAGCACATCCTGCTTGCGCGTCAGGTCGGCGTTCCGGCGATCGTGGTTTATCTGAACAAGTGCGACCAGGTCGACGACGAGGAGCTTCTCGAGCTTGTTGAGCTCGAGGTTCGCGAGCTGCTTTCGTCGTACGAGTTCCCGGGCGACGACATTCCGATCGTCAAGGGTTCGGCGCTGGTTGCGCTGGAAGACGGCGACAAGAAGCTTGGTGAGGATTCGATCCGCGAGCTGATGGCCGAGGTTGACGCCTATGTGCCGCAGCCGGAGCGTCCGAAGGATCTTCCGTTCCTGCTGCCGATCGAAGACGTGTTCTCGATCTCGGGTCGCGGCACCGTTGTGACCGGCCGTGTCGAGCGTGGCGTCGTCAAGGTTGGTGAGGAAGTCGAGATTGTCGGCATTCGTCCGACGACGAAGACGACCTGCACGGGCGTCGAGATGTTCCGCAAGCTTCTCGACCAGGGCGAGGCCGGCGACAACGTTGGCGTTCTGCTTCGTGGCACGAAGCGTGAGGACGTCGAGCGCGGCCAGATTCTCTGCAAGCCGGGTTCGGTTACGCCGCACACCAAGTTCAAGGCCGAGGCGTACATCCTGACGAAGGAAGAGGGTGGCCGTCACACGCCGTTCTTCACGAACTATCGCCCGCAGTTCTACTTCCGCACGACGGACGTTACGGGTGTTGTTCATCTGCCGGAAGGCACCGAGATGGTGATGCCGGGCGACAACGTGCATATGGATGTCGAGCTGATCGTGCCGATCGCGATGGAAGAGAAGCTTCGCTTCGCCATCCGCGAAGGCGGTCGGACCGTCGGCGCCGGCGTCGTCGCTCAAATCATCGAGTAGTGACTTATCTGGGCGCCGCGCTTGTGGTGCGGCGCCCATGATGCCTTTAGGGGTATAGCTCAGCTGGTAGAGCGACGGTCTCCAAAACCGTAGGCCGGGGGTTCGAGTCCCTCTGCCCCTGCCAATCTTCCGTCCCGATGGGGTTGCGGAATCATACGGAACGTCTTAATAAGTCGTTCCTCAGGGTTTAATTAAGCCTGATTGTGGCGCGTGGATCATGTCCGCGCGCCCGTTGCGCTGTAATGGGCCAGGATCGTATGGCAAAGACCAATCCGATAGCATTTTTCCAGCAAGTCCGGGCGGAAACGGCCAAAGTGACGTGGCCGACCCGTCGTGAGACCGCCATCACCACCGTCATGGTGTTCGTGATGGTGTTCATCGCGTCGATTTTCTTCCTGCTCGTTGATCAGTTGCTGGGTTTTGGAATCAGTTTGCTGCTCGGCATTGGCGGCTAAAGCTGCGGCTTTATGGAATTCAGGGATTAGACGATCATGGCCAAGCGTTGGTACATCGTCCACGCTTATTCGAATTTCGAAAAGAAGGTGGCGGAATCCATTCGGGAAAAAGCCGACGCGACGGGTCTTGGCGATCTGTTCGAGGCTGTGCTGGTTCCGACCGAGAAGGTCGTCGAAGTGCGCCGCGGCCGCAAGGTGGACGCCGAGCGCAAGTTCTTCCCGGGCTACGTTCTGGTCAAGGTCGACCTCACCGACGAGGCTTATCACCTGATCAAGAATACGCCGAAGGTGACCGGCTTCCTCGGTGCCGACAAGAAGCCGATCCCGATTTCGGATACCGAAGCGGATCGCATCCTGCATCAGGTGCAGGAAGGCGTCGATCGGCCGAAGCCGTCGATCAGCTTCGAGGTCGGCGAGCAGGTCCGCGTGTCGGACGGTCCGTTTGCCTCGTTCAGCGGCGTCGTCGAGGAAGTCGACGAAGAGCGCGCGCGGCTCAAGGTTGCGGTTTCGATTTTCGGCCGGGCGACCCCGGTCGAGCTGGAATACGGGCAGGTCGACAAGCTGTAGGCTGTCGCCGTCCGGGCGGTCCGGTTCAGCCGGAGTGCCGAAAAGAGCCGGGCGCACGCGCTTCGTCATGAGGCGCTCGTTCGCAAAGGGGCGGGAGGTACGAGACGGTTTCGCCGCCGTCTGACGGCCGCACCGCCCACTTCCAAAGCCGGTCGTTCCGGTGCCTGATATGGGAGACATGAAATGGCGAAGAAAGTACAAGGGTTCCTGAAGCTTCAGGTGCCTGCGGGGTCGGCAACGCCGTCGCCGCCGATCGGTCCCGCGCTCGGTCAGCGCGGTCTGAACATCATGGAATTCTGCAAGGCGTTCAACGCGCAGAGCCAGGATATCGAGAAGGGTGCGCCGTGCCCGTGCGTGATCACGTACTACACGGACAAGTCGTTCTCGTTCGAGATCAAGACCCCGCCGGTCAGCCACTTCCTGAAGAAGGCCGCCAAGCTGCCGAAGGGCTCGACTGCCCCGGGCCGCACGGTCGCCGGCTCGGTGACTTCCGCGCAGGTGCGCGAGATCGCTGAAGCGAAGATGAAGGATCTGAATGCGGCGTCGGTTGAATCGGCGATGCGCATGGTTGAAGGCTCGGCCCGTTCGATGGGCCTCGAGGTGGTGGAGTAATCTGATGGCCAAGGCAGGTAAGCGGATTCGCACGGCCCTCGAGGGCATCGATCGCACCAAGGCGTACCCGCTCGAAGAAGCGGTGACCCTGGTCAAGGAACGCGCCAAGACGAAGTTCGACGAGACCATCGAGATTGCGCTTAATCTCGGCGTCGATCCGCGTCATGCGGACCAGATGGTTCGCGGCGTTTGCGTGCTGCCGAACGGCACCGGCCGTACGGTGCGCGTTGCGGTTTTCGCCCGCGGCGACAAGGCCGAAGAGGCGACGGCGGCGGGTGCCGACATCGTCGGTGCGGAAGATCTGATGGAGCAGGTGCAGAAGGGCGAAATCAATTTCGACCGTTGCATCGCGACGCCGGACATGATGCCGCTGGTCGGCCGTCTCGGCAAGATCCTTGGCCCGCGCGGCATGATGCCGAACCCGAAGGTCGGCACGGTGACCGTCGACGTCAAGGCTGCCGTCAACGACGCCAAGGGCGGCGCGGTCCAGTTCCGCGTCGAGAAGGCGGGCATCGTCCATGCCGGCGTCGGCAAGGCGTCGTTCACCGCGGACGCGCTGATCGAGAACATCAAGGCGCTGACCGATGCGGTTTCCAAGGCGAAGCCGACCGGCGCCAAGGGTACCTACATGCAGCGCATGGCGATTTCCTCGACCATGGGCCCGGGTATCCGTGTCGATATCGGTACCGTGCTGGGCGGCTAAGCCCCGGTACCCGAGAATTACCGCCCGGGTCCTTATGGGTTCGGGCGGGAAGGCTCCAAGCCATGCCGGCAGCAGCCGGGGCGGTGCGGGGCCGAACCTGTCCGAGACTGCAGGTGTGGCGCAAGCCGCTTAAGCCTACCGGGCCTGCATGAGACGGGAGAGAGCCGATTGCAGGAGGTTCGCCTCCGTATCCGGTTCGATCCGTTGAGCCTTTGCGTTGCCGTATCGCGCGCCAAGGGGGCAGGCATGTGAGCGTCGCCGGTTCCCTATGCGCATGTAGCGGCGGGAGCGGCGGCAAAGGCAACCGACGGACGGGCTCGCCCGACCGTCATTTGTGGAGAGGCACGTGGAAAGAGCTGAAAAACAAGAGCTCGTTGCGGCGCTCAACGAGGTGTTTACGGGCGCCGGCGTTGTAGTCGTTGCCCACTATGCGGGTCTCGACGTCGCCAAGATGACCGACCTCCGGTCGAAAATGCGGGCGGCGGGTGGATCCGTCAAAGTGGCCAAGAACCGCCTCGTCAAGCTTGCCCTCAAGGGCACGGAGATCGAGCACATTACCGACCTTTTCGAGGGTCCGACCGTCATCGCCTATTCGGACGATCCGGTTGCGGCTCCGAAGGTGGTTTCGGACTTCGCCAAGGCCAACGACAAGCTCGTTGTTCTGGGCGGTGCGCTCGGTACGACCAATCTCGATGCAGAAGGTGTCAAGGCGCTCGCCTCGATGCCGTCGATCGACGAACTCCGCGCCAAGCTGGTCGGCATGATCAGCACGCCCGCGACGCGTATCGCACAGGTGCTTTCGGCGCCTGGCGGTCAGGTCGCCCGTGTGCTGTCGGCTTATGCTGAAAAGGGCAACGCGGCGTGAGGCCGTAAGGACAAAACGTATAACAACGGTTCGAACTGATAGGTAACCAATACAATGGCTGATCTGGAAAAAATCGTAGAAGAGCTTTCCGCTCTCACCGTCATGGAAGCGGCTGAGCTGTCGAAGATGCTCGAAGAGAAGTGGGGCGTCTCCGCGGCTGCTCCGGTCGCGGTCGCGGCTGTCGGCGGTGCTGCCGGTGGCGATGCTGCTGCTGCTGAAGAAAAGACCGAATTCGACGTCATCCTGGCCTCGGCCGGCGACAAGAAGATCAACGTGATTAAGGAAGTCCGTGCGATCACGGGCCTCGGCCTCAAGGAAGCCAAGGATCTCGTTGAAGGCGCTCCGAAGGCGGTCAAGGAAGGCGCGTCCAAGGACGAAGCCGAAGAACTCAAGAAGAAGCTCGAAGAGGCTGGCGCCACCGTCGAGCTCAAGTAGGTTTCGCCTGCTTGACATGAATACGGCTCCGGAGGGCAAAGGCCCTCCGGAGCTTCGTCCGTCCCGGAGGGGGCGGTATGACACAGTCCTCCGAGTGAGGGCTATCCCGATGACCGAGGCGCGCCGCGCCGGAGCGGTCACCCGGACAGCCTTCCCTTTTTGGGCGATGCGAGGAGCGAGAATGACACAGACGTTCAACGGTCGCAGACGCGTTCGCAAGTATTTCGGTACCATTCGCGAAGTTGCCGAGATGCCTAACCTGATCGAGGTCCAGAAGGCCTCGTACGATCAGTTCCTTCAGGTCGACGAGCCCAATGGCGGGCGCGGCGAGGAAGGGCTTCAGGCCGTCTTCAAGTCTGTTTTCCCGATTTCGGATTTCTCGGGGGCCTCTCTTCTGGAGTTCGTCTCCTATGAGTTCGAGGCGCCGAAATACGACGTCGACGAGTGCCGCCAACGGGGCATGACCTTCTCGGCACCGCTCAAGGTGACGCTGCGCCTGATCGTGTTCGATGTCGACGAAGAAACCGGCGCCAAGTCGGTCAAGGACATCAAGGAGCAGGACGTCTATATGGGCGACATGCCCTTCATGACGTCGAACGGTACCTTCATCATCAACGGCACCGAGCGCGTCATCGTCAGTCAGATGCACCGTTCGCCGGGCGTGTTCTTCGACCACGACAAGGGCAAGACCCACTCGTCGGGCAAGCTGCTGTTTGCCGCCCGTATCATCCCGTATCGCGGTTCCTGGCTCGACATCGAGTTCGACGCCAAGGACATCGTCTATGCGCGTATCTACCGTCGCCGCAAGATTCCGGTGACGTCGCTGCTGTATGCGCTCGGCTTCGATCCCAACGACATCCTCGATCTGTTCTACGGCCGGATCCAGTACACCCGTTCGGGCGATGCATGGCGGATGCCGTACGACGCGCAGCGCATGAAGGGCTACAAGGGCACGACGGATCTCGTCGATGCCGACAGCGGCGAGGTCATCCTCGAGGCCGGACGCAAGCTGACCGCGCGCCAGGCGCGCCTGATCGGCGAGAAGGGCGTGACCGCCATCAGCGTCAGCGACGAGGAACTCGCCGGTCGCTATTTGGCGGAAGACATCGTCAACGCGCAAACCGGTGAGGTCTATGCCGAAGCTGGAGACGAATTGACCGTCAAGATGCTGCACGACCTGGTGGAGTATGGGTACACCGAGATTCCGGTGCTCGACATCGACCACGTCAACACCGGCGCCTATATCCGCAACACGCTGGCCGCCGACAAGAACGAAGCCCGCGAGGACGCGCTGTTCGACATCTACCGGGTGATGCGCCCGGGCGAACCGCCGACCCCGGACACGGCGGAAGCCATGTTCCACTCGCTGTTCTTCGATCCCGAGCGCTACGACCTGTCGGCCGTCGGCCGCGTGAAGATGAACATGCGTCTCGACCTTGACGCCGAGGACACGGTGCGCGTGCTGCGCCGCGAGGACATCGTTGCGGTGATCCGCACGCTTGTCGAACTGCGCGATGGCAAGGGCGAAATCGACGACATCGACAATCTCGGCAACCGCCGTGTTCGTTCGGTCGGCGAGCTGATGGAAAATCAGTACCGCGTCGGTCTGCTGCGCATGGAGCGCGCGATCAAGGAGCGCATGTCGTCGGTCGAGATCGACACCGTCATGCCGCAGGATCTGATCAACGCCAAGCCGGCGGCCGCCGCCGTGCGCGAGTTCTTCGGTTCCTCGCAGCTGTCGCAGTTCATGGACCAGACCAACCCGCTGTCGGAAATCACCCACAAGCGCCGCCTGTCGGCTCTTGGCCCGGGCGGTCTGACCCGCGAGCGGGCGGGCTTCGAAGTCCGCGACGTGCATCCGACCCATTACGGCCGCATCTGTCCGATTGAGACGCCGGAAGGCCCGAACATCGGCCTCATCAACTCGCTGGCGACCTTTGCCCGCGTCAACAAGTACGGCTTCATCGAAAGCCCGTACCGGCGTGTGCGCGACGGTCAGCTGACCAACGAAGTCGCCTATCTGTCGGCGATGGAAGAGGCCAAGCACCACGTCGCCCAGGCGAATGTGGAAGTTGACGAAAACGGCAAGCTGGCCGGCGAACTGATCGTCTGCCGTCATGCCGGCGACGTGATCATGGTCACGTCGGACAAGGTCGACTACATGGACGTGTCGCCGAAACAGCTCGTTTCGGTCGCTGCGGCCCTGATCCCGTTCCTGGAAAACGATGACGCCAACCGCGCTCTGATGGGCTCGAACATGCAGCGTCAGGCCGTGCCGCTGGTGCGCGCCGATGCGCCGCTGGTCGGCACCGGCATGGAACCGATCGTTGCCCGCGACTCGGGTGCGGCGATCGCTGCCCGTCGCAGCGGCGTGGTCGACCAGGTCGACGCGACGCGTATCGTCATCCGCGCCACGGAAGATCTCGACCCGTCGAAGTCGGGCGTCGACATCTACCGGCTGATGAAGTTCCAGCGTTCGAACCAGAACACCTGCATCAACCAGCGTCCGCTGGTCACCGTCGGTGACGTCATCCACAAGGGCGACATCATCGCCGACGGCCCGTCGACGGAGCTCGGCGATCTGGCGCTCGGCCGCAACGTGCTCGTCGCGTTCATGCCGTGGAACGGCTACAACTTCGAAGACTCGATCCTGTTGTCCGAACGCATCGTTCGCGACGACGTGTTCACCTCGATCCATATCGAGGAATTCGAGGTGATGGCCCGCGACACCAAGCTCGGCCCCGAGGAAATCACCCGCGATATTCCGAACGTCTCGGAAGAAGCGCTGAAGAACCTCGACGAAGCCGGCATCGTCTATATCGGCGCCGAAGTGCATCCGGGCGACATCCTGGTCGGCAAGATCACGCCGAAGGGCGAAAGCCCGATGACGCCGGAAGAAAAGCTCCTGCGGGCGATCTTCGGTGAAAAGGCCTCCGACGTGCGCGATACCTCGCTGCGTCTGCCGCCGGGTGTTGCCGGTACCGTCGTCGAAGTGCGCGTCTTCAACCGCCATGGCGTGGAGAAGGACGAGCGCGCGATGGCGATCGAGCGCGAAGAAATAGAACGCCTCGCCAAGGACCGCGACGACGAACAGGCGATCCTCGATCGCAACGTCTACGGTCGTCTCATCGAGATGCTGAACGGCAAGGAAGCTTCGGCCGGTCCGAAGGGCTTCAAGAAGGGCGCCATTGTCGACCACGCCTCGCTGTCGGAATATCCGCGCAGCCAGTGGTGGCAGGTTGCCGTCGCCGACGAGAAGCTGATGAGCGAGATCGAGGCGCTGCGCAATCAGTACGACGAGTCGCGCAAGCGTCTGGAACAGCGGTTCATCGACAAGGTCGAGAAACTGCAGCGTGGCGACGAGCTGCCGCCGGGCGTGATGAAGATGGTCAAGGTCTTCGTCGCGGTGAAGCGCAAGATCCAGCCGGGCGACAAGATGGCCGGCCGTCACGGCAACAAGGGTGTCGTGTCGAAGATCGTTCCGGTCGAGGACATGCCATTCCTCGACAATGGCGAGCATGTCGACATCGTTCTCAATCCACTTGGCGTGCCAAGTCGAATGAACGTCGGGCAGATCCTGGAAACCCATCTGGGTTGGGCCTGTGCGGGCCTTGGCCGCAAGATCGGTGACATGATCGACGCCTACAGGCGCGAGCACGACATCGCACCGCTGCGCAAGACCATTGCCGAGGTCTACGACACCAAGCACAGCGATCTCGAGATCGAAAAGCTCGACGACGATTCGCTGCTGCGTCTCGGCGACCAGATGACCAAGGGTGTGGCAATCGCGACGCCGGTCTTCGACGGTGCGCATGAGCCCGATGTCGTTGATATGCTTGAGCTGGCAGGTCTCGACGCGAGCGGTCAGGTGACGCTGTTCGACGGCCGTACCGGTGAGCAGTTCGACCGTAAGGTGACTGTCGGCTATATTTACATGCTGAAGCTGCACCATCTGGTCGACGACAAGATCCATGCCCGTTCGATCGGTCCGTACAGCCTGGTCACCCAGCAGCCGCTGGGCGGTAAGGCGCAGTTCGGCGGTCAGCGCTTCGGTGAAATGGAAGTGTGGGCGCTGGAGGCTTACGGCGCGGCGTACACGCTGCAGGAAATGCTGACGGTGAAGTCGGACGACGTGGCCGGCCGGACCAAGGTCTACGAAGCCATCGTTCGCGGCGACGACACGTTCGAGGCTGGCATTCCGGAATCGTTCAACGTGCTTGTGAAGGAAATGCGTTCGCTCGGCCTCAATGTCGAGCTGACCAGTACCAAGCAGCCAGCGATCGAAGGCGGCGACGACGAATCCACGGCCGACGCGGCGGAGTAATCCTCCGCGTCGCCGGATTTCGACGATTTCAATTTTGCGATGAGCGCGGTGGGTGCCAGACGAGCGGCGGATGGCACCGGCAACCGCAGCGAAGGAGACAGAGCCGATGAATCAAGAGGTCATGAACCTTTTCAATCCGCAGGCTCAGGCACAGACGTTCGACCAGATCCGGATCTCCATCTCCAGCCCGGAGAAGATCCTGTCGTGGTCTTTCGGTGAGATCAAGAAGCCGGAAACGATCAACTACCGGACCTTCAAGCCGGAGCGGGACGGCCTGTTCTGCGCGCGGATTTTCGGCCCCATCAAGGACTACGAGTGCTTGTGCGGCAAGTACAAGCGGATGAAGTACAAGGGCGTCATCTGCGAAAAGTGCGGCGTTGAAGTCACGCTCAGCCGGGTGCGCCGCGAGCGCATGGGCCACATCGAGCTGGCCGCGCCGGTCGCGCATATCTGGTTCCTGAAGTCGCTGCCGAGCCGTATCGGCATGCTGATGGACATGACGCTGAAAGATCTCGAGCGCATCCTGTACTTCGAGAACTACGTCGTCATCGAGCCGGGCCTGACGCCGCTCAAGCAGAACCAGCTGCTGTCCGAGGAAGAGTATCTCCACACTCAGGAAGAGTATGGTGAGGACTCGTTCACGGCGATGATCGGTGCGGAAGCGATCCGCGAGATGATGATGGCGCTCGACCTGCCGAAGCTGGCCGACCAGCTGCGCGTCGAGATCGCCGAGGCGACGACCGAGCTGAAGCCGAAGAAGCTGGCCAAGCGGCTGAAGCTGATCGAGGCGTTCATCGAATCCGGCAACAAGCCGGAATGGATGATCATGACCGTCGTTCCGGTCATTCCGCCGGATCTGCGTCCGCTGGTTCCGCTCGACGGCGGCCGCTTCGCGACGTCGGATCTGAACGATCTGTACCGCCGCGTCATCAACCGTAACAACCGTCTGAAGCGGCTGATCGAGCTGCGCGCGCCGGACATCATCATCCGCAACGAAAAGCGGATGCTGCAGGAATCCGTCGATGCCCTGTTCGACAACGGCCGTCGCGGCCGCGTCATCACCGGCGCCAACAAGCGTCCGCTGAAGTCGCTCAGCGATATGCTGAAGGGCAAGCAGGGCCGCTTCCGCCAGAACCTTCTCGGCAAGCGCGTCGACTACTCGGGCCGTTCGGTCATCGTGGTCGGCCCGGAGCTGAAGCTGCACCAGTGCGGCCTGCCGAAGAAGATGGCGCTCGAACTGTTCAAGCCGTTCATCTATTCGCGGCTCGATGCGAAGGGCTATTCGTCCACGGTCAAGCAGGCCAAAAAGCTGGTCGAAAAGGAAAAGCCGGAAGTCTGGGATATCCTCGACGAGGTCATCCGCGAACATCCGGTTCTTCTGAACCGTGCCCCGACGCTGCATCGCCTCGGCATTCAGGCGTTCGAGCCGGTGCTGATCGAAGGCAAGGCGATCCAGCTGCATCCGCTCGTCTGCGCGGCATTCAACGCCGACTTCGACGGTGATCAGATGGCCGTCCACGTGCCGCTGTCGCTCGAAGCGCAGCTTGAAGCGCGCGTGCTGATGATGTCGACCAACAACATCCTGCACCCGGCCAATGGTCAGCCGATCATCGTGCCGTCGCAGGATATCGTGCTCGGCCTCTACTACGTTTCGCAGATGGCGGAAAACGAGCCGGGCGAGGGCATGCTGTTCGGCAACATGGCCGAGCTGCATCACGCGCTCGATTCCGGCGCCGTGTCGCTGCACGCGAAGGTGCGCGGCCGGTTCAAGACGGTCGACGCCGAGGGCAATCAGGTGTCGGCCATCCACGAGACGACGCCGGGCCGCCTGCTGATCGCCGACAATCTGCCGAAGCACCATGAGGTGCCCTTCGACATCTGCAACAGGCTGATGACGAAGAAGGAAATCTCCAAAATGATCGACTCGGTCTATCGGGCCTGCGGTCAGAAGGAGACGGTCATTTTCTGCGACCGCATCATGGCGCTCGGCTTCAACCGCGCGTTCCGCGCCGGCATTTCGTTCGGCAAGGACGACATGGTCATTCCGGACACCAAGGAACGCCTGGTCGAAGAGACCCGTCAGCTCGCGAAGGATTACGAGCAGCAGTACAATGACGGCCTGATCACCCAGGGCGAGAAGTACAACAAGGTCGTCGACGCCTGGGCGAAGTGCACCGATCGGGTCGCCGAGGAAATGATGAAGCGCATTTCCGCGGTCCAGCGTGACGAAGAGACCAACCGGCAGAAGCAGATCAACTCGATCTACATGATGAGCCACTCCGGCGCCCGTGGTTCTCCGGCGCAGATGAAGCAGCTCGCCGGCATGCGCGGCCTGATGGCCAAGCCGTCGGGCGAGATCATCGAGACGCCGATCATCTCGAACTTCAAGGAAGGCCTGTCGGTTCTCGAGTACTTCAACTCGACCCACGGTGCCCGTAAGGGTCTGGCCGACACCGCGCTGAAGACGGCGAACTCGGGTTACCTGACCCGTCGTCTCGTCGACGTGGCGCAGGACTCGATCGTCACCGAGTACGATTGCGGTACCGACCGCGGCCTGACCATGCAGTCGGTCGTCGATTCCGGTCACGTCGTCGCCTCGCTCGGTCAGCGCGTGCTTGGCCGTACGGCGGCGGAAGACGTCATCGACCCGGCGACGGGCGAGATGATCATTCCGGTCGGCGGGCTGATTGAGGAGCCGCATGTCGAGCAGATCGAGGCGTCCGGCATCCAGGCGATGAAGATCCGTTCGGTGCTGACCTGCAACACCGTCACCGGCGTTTGCGGCAAGTGCTACGGCCGCGACCTGGCGCGTGGTACGCCGGTCAACATGGGCGAAGCGGTCGGCGTCATCGCGGCGCAGTCGATCGGCGAGCCGGGCACCCAGCTCACCATGCGTACCTTCCACATCGGCGGTACGGCGCAGGTGGTCGACCAGTCGTTCATCGAAACCAACTTCTCGGGCACCATCCAGATCAAGAACCGCAATCTGGTTCGCGACTCCGATGGCCGCCTGACGGCGATGGGCCGCAACATGACCGTTTCGGTCATCGACAAGGACGGCGTCACGGAACGGGCGGTGCATCGCATCACCTATGGTGCGCGTCTGTTCGTCGACGATGGCGACGAGGTCAAGCGCGGCCAGCGGATCGCCGAATGGGATCCGTATACCCGTCCGATCCTGACCGAAGTCGACGGCGTCGTCGGCTACGAGGATCTGGTGGACGGTGCTTCGCTGGCGGAATCGACCGACGAAGCGACCGGCATCACCAAGCGTGCGGTTACCGACTGGCGGTCGTCTGCACGTACGCAGGACCTCAAGCCGGCGCTCGTTTTGCTCGACGCCAAGGGCGAGGTGTCCAAGACGCCGAAGGGCAGCGATGCACGATACCTGCTGTCGCCGGAGGTCATCCTCTCGGTCGATCCGGGTTCCCAGGTCAAGGCCGGCGACGTGCTTGCGCGTATTCCGCTGGAAAGCGCCAAGACCCGCGACATCACCGGCGGTCTGCCGCGGGTGGCGGAGCTGTTCGAAGCGCGGCGTCCGAAGGACCACGCGATCATCGCCGAAATCAGCGGCACGATCCGCTTCGGTCGCGACTACAAGAACAAGCGCCGGGTCTATATCGAGCCGGAGGAAGAGGGTCTGGAGCCGGTCGAGTACCTGCTGCCGAAGGGCAAGCACCTTCATCTGCAGGACGGCGACGCCATCGAGAAGGGCGAGTACATTCTCGACGGCAACCCGGCGCCGCACGACATCCTGGCTATCAAGGGCGTGGAGGCTCTGGCCTCCTACCTGGTCGACGAAATCCAGGAGGTCTATCGTCTGCAGGGCGTGGGCATCAACGACAAGCACATCGAAGTGATCGTGCGCCAGATGCTGCAGAAGGTCGAAATCACCGATGCGGGCGAAACCGGCCTGATCAACGGCGATCAGATCGACCGTATCGAGCTCGACGAGATCAATGCCAAGGCCGAGGAAGAGGGCCGCAAGCCGGCTCACGCGAACCCGGTCCTGCTCGGCATCACCAAGGCGAGCCTGCAGACCCGGTCGTTCATCTCGGCGGCATCGTTCCAGGAAACCACGCGCGTTCTCACCGAAGCCGCGGTTTCGGGCAAGTCCGATACGCTTGAGGGCCTGAAGGAAAACGTCATCGTCGGCCGTCTTATCCCGGCCGGTACCGGCGGTATGATCAACCGTATCCGCCAGGTGGCCAACCAGCGCGACGATCTCATTCTGGAAGAGCGTCGCAAGGAGCAGGCAGCGACCGTCAATGCCGCGCTCGAGGATCTGACGCCGGCAACGCCGGTCGAATGAGAATCGGGGCAGGCGAGAATCACTAAATGATTCCCGCGCTTTGACGACAGATTCGAGTCGTTTTCTGGTTCGACTCGGTATCCGGCAAACATTCAACGGCGGCGATGACACCTCATCGCCGCCGTTTTTCTTTTTGAATTCCCGGCATTCAGGTGCAGGTCGGCGGGGGTGGCGCGGTATGCTGCCCGATACGGCCCGGTTTTCCGTCGATTTGCGGTAAATAGCGTTGAGTTGGCGTCGACAGCCGCTGGTTACGGCGAAGTCTTTCAAAAAAGTTCACGTCGGCTGTTGACGCACCGCAGAGATACGCATATGTTCCGCCCACTTTCACGACACGCGGTGAATTCGCAGCGTTCGCTTCGACACGAAGAGAACCAAGGCAGTTCAGACGGTGTCGCGTTCAAATTGGAAACAAGTCGAACGCACGATCGCGGCCTTAAAGGCACGTGATCCTCTGTTCGTTGTGAGCGCCTTCTCTCGGGGAACCTGAGGAAATGGCGCTCGTTCGTTCGCGTGAGTCATCACGTGAGATCGATAGGCGGAAGTACGGGAAGGCAGGCATGCCGACAATTCAACAGCTGATCCGCAAGCCGCGGACGGACAAGCCGAAGCGCAACAAGGTGCCGGCCATGGAGGCCTGCCCGCAGAAGCGTGGTGTGTGCACTCGCGTCTATACGACGACGCCGAAGAAGCCGAACTCGGCGCTTCGTAAGGTTGCCAAGGTTCGTCTGACGAACGGCTTCGAGGTCATCGGTTACATTCCGGGCCAGGGTCATAACCTTCAGGAGCACTCCGTGGTCATGATCCGCGGCGGCCGCGTGAAGGACCTTCCGGGCGTTCGCTACCACATCATCCGCGGCGTGCTCGACACGCAGGGCGTCAAGGATCGCAAGCAGCGTCGTTCGAAGTACGGCGCCAAGCGTCCGAAGTAAGCCCGACCGGTTACGAGTTACAGGCGAGAGAAACGAGCATGTCCCGTCGTCACAGAGCTGAAAAACGCGAGATCAACCCGGACCCGAAGTTCGGCGATATCATCGTGACCAAGTTCATGAATTCCGTGATGCGCCACGGCAAGAAGTCGACCGCCGAGTCGATCGTCTATGGCGCGTTCGACATCATCGAAGAGAAGATGCGGAACGACCCGATCGAGGTCTTCCACCAAGCGCTCGAAAACGTGATGCCGGCGGTTGAGGTTCGCTCCCGCCGCGTCGGTGGTGCCACCTACCAGGTGCCGGTCGAGGTTCGCACCGATCGCCGTCAGGCGCTTGCGATCCGCTGGCTCATTGGTGCGGCCCGCAGCCGCAACGAAAAGACCATGGTCGAGCGTCTGTCGGGCGAGCTGCTGGACGCTTCCAACAACCGCGGAACTGCCGTGAAGAAGCGTGAAGACACGCATCGCATGGCGGAAGCTAACCGCGCCTTTTCGCATTATCGCTGGTAATTCGAAGGTCGAGAGCACACCGTCATGTCGCGCACCCATCCCATCGAAGATTATCGCAACTTCGGCATCATGGCTCACATTGATGCCGGCAAGACGACAACGACCGAGCGCATCCTTTTTTACACGGGTCGTTCGCACAAGATCGGCGAAGTTCATGACGGCGCCGCTACCATGGACTGGATGGAGCAGGAGCAGGAGCGTGGCATCACGATCACCTCTGCCGCCACCACCACGTCGTGGAACGGCAAGCGCCTGAACATCATCGACACTCCGGGCCACGTCGACTTCACCATTGAAGTCGAGCGCTCGCTGCGTGTTCTCGATGGCGCGATCGCGCTTCTCGACGCCAACGCCGGTGTCGAACCGCAGACCGAAACGGTTTGGCGCCAGGCCGACAAGTACAAAGTCCCGCGGATGATCTTCGTCAACAAGATGGACAAGATCGGCGCCGACTACTACCGCTGCCTCGACATGATCGTGAAGCGTCTCGGCGCGACCCCGATGGTGCTGCAGCTGCCGATCGGCGCTGAGTCCGAATTCCGCGGTTGCGTCGATCTGATCAAGATGAAGGCCATTGTCTGGGACGAGGAGTCGCTTGGCGCGAAATTCCACGAGGAAGACATTCCGGCCGATCTCGCCGACAAGGCCGTTGAATATCGCGAGAAGATGATCGAGACTGCGGTCGAGATCGACGAAGCCGCGATGGAAGCCTACCTCGAAGGTGAAGAGCCGAGTGTGGAAACGCTCAAGGCGCTGATCCGCAAGGGCACCTGTCAGAACATGTTCGTGCCGATCCTTTGCGGCACCGCGTTCAAGAACAAGGGTGTACAGCCGCTTCTCGATGCTGTCGTCGATTTCCTGCCGTCCCCGGTTGAGGTTCCGGCGATCCGCGGTATCGACGCCAAGACCGAAGAAGAGACCGTTCGCAAGTCGAGCGACGACGAGCCGCTTTCGATGTTGGCGTTCAAGATCATGAACGACCCGTTCGTCGGTTCCTTGACCTTCGCGCGCATCTATTCGGGCAAGCTCGAGACCGGCATTTCGCTGCTGAACTCGGTCAAGGAAAAGCGCGAGCGCATCGGCCGTATGCTGCAGATGCACTCGAACCACCGCGAAGACATCAAGGAAGCCTATGCGGGCGACATCGTCGCGATCGCAGGCCTCAAGGACACCACCACGGGTGACACGCTGTGCGACCCGCTGAAGCCGGTGATCCTCGAGCGCATGGAATTCCCGGATCCGGTCATCGAGATCGCGATCGAGCCGAAGACCAAGGCCGACCAGGAGAAGATGGGCATTGCGCTCAACCGCCTGGCCGCCGAAGACCCGTCCTTCCGCGTCAAGACCGACGAAGAGTCGGGCCAGACGATCATGGCCGGCATGGGCGAGCTTCATCTCGACATTCTCGTCGATCGCATGAAGCGCGAATTCAAGGTCGAAGCCAATATCGGTCAGCCCCAGGTGGCCTATCGCGAGACGATCACCAAGCAGGCCGAAGTCGATTACACCCACAAGAAGCAGACCGGTGGTTCCGGTCAGTTCGCGCGGGTCAAGATCGTGCTCGAGCCGGGTGAAGCCGGTGCTGGTTTCCAGTTCGAGTCGAAGATCGTCGGCGGCAACGTTCCGCGGGAATACATCCCGGGCGTTCAGAAGGGCGTCGAGAGTGTGATGACGTCCGGTGTGCTGGCTGGCTTCCCGATGGTCGACGTCAAGGTGACGCTGATCGACGGTGCCTACCACGACGTGGACTCCAGCGTGCTGGCGTTCGAAATCGCGTCGCGCGCTGCGTTCCGCGAAGGCATCCACAAGGCCGGTCCGAAGCTGCTCGAGCCGATGATGAAGGTCGAAGTGGTGACGCCGGAAGAGTACATGGGCGACGTGATCGGCGACCTGAACTCGCGGCGCGGTCAGATCACGGGCACGGAAAACCGCGGTATCGTCACGGTTGTCAGTGCGATGGTGCCGCTGGCCAATATGTTTGGCTACGTCAACTCCCTGCGCTCGATGAGCCAGGGTCGGGCGCAGTATTCGATGGTCTTCGATCACTACGAGCAGGTCCCGCAAGCGGTGGCCGATGAGGTTCAGGCCCGTTACGCGTAAGGCGTACGGAGCCCAGGTTTAAGACGCTAGAGAGAGAACGGAGTACTCCGATGGCGAAAGCGAAGTTTGAGCGGACGAAGCCGCATGTGAACATCGGAACGGTTGGTCACGTTGACCATGGCAAGACGACGCTGACGGCGGCGATC